>JADGCS010000133.1 GCA_015228875.1 Deltaproteobacteria bacterium
TATAATACAGACAATGAGTATAAATACCTTTGTTTTTGAATCGGTAAATCTTGATAACACGATACATGCTCCTTGTTTTGACGGGTTTATAAACAAACTGCCTGTGTATAATCGCTATCAAGCGAAGATATCAAGCCGTTTTAAGGTCTGATGCTTACCTTAAGACGGCCGCGTTTATTCAGATCCAGACCTTCTCCTCATCAGCAGATACGTCCCAAAATAGGGCGACGTAAATGTTTTAAAGACAGAAAACCGCGTCTCAAAAAAATTCTTAAACGGCAGATGGCCACCAATCCCTTTGTTGGGGCTGATTAGAAGCCACTCAAACCTGTTGTCACTGCGTGCCATCGCCCGCTCAAGCTGACCGATGGTCTCTCTCGCAGAGGGCATGCCTGCCTTAAACCGCATCACGTTGGTGTCTACAAAGTGATCCGTGATCATCGCGCCCGACAGCAGGGCCACAAGAGGTGTTGTTGTGGAATCGCCAAAGAGGGTTTCATTACTGGTCTTGACGGTTTTTAACGCGGCAGCGATCTCGTTGGCCGTCATAAAATCGCGGCTCTCGTGCCACAGGTAGTATTGAATGCCCGAATAGCGGCGGCCAATCACCCGTCCCTCCTCCCAAAAAAAGAAGGCCATGCCCCTCTGGATTGCATGGGGCAACGGTGAGCGCGGAAATGAGTACGTGCTTGTCTTTCCCTCTTCCTTTTTAAAATACGTCATCTGGTGTTCAAACAGCGGGTAGACAAAATACCCAGCGACCAGCAAAAGCAGTCCCAGCAACAATCCCCACCGAAACCTTCGTTCTCTGACAGCCTGCCACAGAGAACCTGTCAAGACCTGTGCAAAGACGCCCCCACACACGGCAGCAAACGGAAACAGCAGCAAAAAATAAAAGTGAAAGACCCGTGTCAGCAGATACAGGAAAAACAAGGTCCCCAGCCAGACAACAAAACACCACAGGCCAACAACCATCGCCCCGTTCTCTTTTGCGTCAGGGTTAAACAGAACTCGCCATCCTGCCCTTGTTTTGGCCCTGTCGGCCTTTCGTGGCTTTTGCTTGACGCCCGAAGACACTGACTCTGCCTGATGCCAGCCCCCGTGTTTTATCCAGCCAAGTAAAAACGGGAGAAGATAAACCGGCGAGGCCATTAAAAAAAAGTTGTGAAATAATATTTTGTCCAATTGATCAAACAGCCCCGAACCATCGGTGGGAGTTTTAAGTGTGTGAAAGACATAAACCCCGTCAATAAAGGCCTGCCCGCCGATGACAAGAAACACCCCATTTACAACAGCCAGCGTGACGGCCATGAGAGCTGCGCATCTCACCCCATCCCCCGCCCTTGCAATAAACCGCATCACGCAGATTAAAAAAACAGCCGGGGCTGTGTAAACACCAGTGCAGACAGCAATGCCGAGGAGAATACCGCCCACGATCTTTTTGTTTTTGAGCACGAAAAAAAAACCAAGTGTCAGCCACATGACAGACCAGTTGATGCCGGTCCAGTGACTTGAGGCCCTTAAAAGATCGTGACTAAAGAAAAACAACAGGCAGGCAACAACCGCCCCGATCCTGCCTGCAAACCGCCGTGTGATGAGATACACACAGAGCCCTGTCATAAGGGCCGCAAACACCGGCAGCAGTTTAAACGCCGTCAGGTTAAACTCTCTCACAACCAACAATAACAGCCACCCCGGGATAAGATGCAAAGGCGGGTGTGCAAAAAAGAAATCCCTGTAGGGCAAGAAGCCTTGTCCCATAAGCCACGCATTGTAAAAATAAATATTCTCGTCTGATTCGTTGGGATTAAGACCAAATGATTTGAGCACAAGAAACAAAAGAACGATGCCCGAAAGGGCAATCTCCTCCAATACAAGCGCACAGCGGGGCGAGGGACATTGTGGAGTCTGTAGTGAGTTCATGAAAACGATGCAGAGGATCAACCCCCAATAATGGAACTGACATCGCGGTCAAAATGGGGGTCTGATTTATAACCCTTCTGCAATCTGAGAATCCCTTCGCTCACATCGTCCAGAAAATCAACTATTGAATCGGTGAGACTGTCAATGGGGACCCTGAAGGTCAGGTGGGCCTCTATCTCCGGTTCTTCGCGGTTGGGGAGCCTTTGTTCCCATGCAATACTTTGATCGCCCGGTTTACATTTTCCTGCCGAGATGCCCATGCCATCAAGGGCGCATGCTGAGGAATTGTCCTGCACAACGGGATACAATGCCTCCCGCGGGTCTTTTCTTTGCAGAGGCTCTGCAAAAAGATCAAGCGTCCAGTTGCCTCCAAAAAAACTGCCGCCCGCCGCAAAACCCCAGATGTTACCGTGTTGCGCGCTATTGGAATGAATGCCGGCAAGGGCATCAATATGAAAGGCCTCACTGCCCAACAGCAGGCGCCCTATATGCGTGGCGCCTGTCCCTTCTGCAAGTCCCCTTAAATCTGTCGTGTAGGAAAGCCCCGTATAAAAAGAACCTCCCGCACCATAAACAACTTCGACATTGCCCCTGACCGCCCTTGTGTCCGTGTCAACACCTGTCTTAACGGACACGCCATCAAGGTCCTGATAAAACCTGTGGTCGGCCTCAAGCTGATATGTCCCCCGGCCCTGCTCCGCCAAGGCCTGCGTCTGCAGGGCGTCCTGATAGTGCGTGGTCATGTGGCGCAGCCCTGCTGGATCAAGAAATGTCATCCCCAGTTCCAGAGAGGCCAGACTCGCCATTTCGCCCAGAAGGGGCGCTTCGAACATTGAAAAGGTGGATGACACAGAGAGTTTTCCGGCAAGATCAAAGTGCAGTCCGTCATGCTGTGCCGCAGGAAACGAGAAACCGCCCATGGCCCCCGTCTCAAACCTTTGATTGGGAAAGGTTGTCAACACAGCATAGGGATTAACCTGCCCGGGACCGTCTGCCCCGACAACAACATTAACAATGGGCCGCAGAATAAATTCACGATCAAACGTGATCTCTTGGGGCGTGTTGTTATAAGTGATCTGCGGGTCTTCGTTGATAGAGACCTCGGCCTGTGTTGCATAAGTTCTGGTTGTGGTCTTTTTTATCCTGCTTAATGTTGCGGCACCTAATACAAGCTGGCCAAACCATTCATCAGCGACTTTCTCTGCAACCCGCCCGTAGGCAAAGGCGCCCGAATCAAACAGTGCCTCTCTTCTTTGTCTGTCCTCGTAGGCAAACGAGGCCCTGCCTTCGGCAGTCTTGAGTGCCGCCTGTACAGTGATGGTGTCGCTCTCGGTAATCTGCTGCGCGCTGAGTGTGCCTATCCCAAATGAGTATTCTCGATCAGTATCTGCCCATGTCCTTATAAAAGACTCTGAGAGACTCACGCGCGTTAGAAACTCATAGCCGATTGTGGCCTTCAACTTTGCATCGAGCAGAAAAACAGCAAGCCCGGGAAAAAGCTGGAGGAGTTCATCCACACTCTCCGCACTCAGTTGATCCCCCAAACCCGCGCTTATGCCCGCCATTTCAAGCACCGAGGCCCCCTTGGAAAAATTGAGATGGATATCAGCGTGGGCCCTGCCAAAGACATCGGCGCTCACAGCGTTGATGCGGTCAAAGGTATATTTTTCTCCGCCCTGATCAACCTCGTAGCGCGCAAACAGATCGACATCACCATGCCCTCTTCCAGACCTCACCCCGCGGGCGTGGTAATAATTATCCCCCTTTTTAACCTCCAGAAGATCAAAAAAACCGCCAATGATATCCCATCTTCTTTTTAAACTTTGGCCATTAAGGCTGATATTGTTTAAGACCCCCTCAAAGCCCTCGGTTTGAATCATATCGACAAACTTGTCGATCGGGACCTTGAAGATAAGGTGTTCAATATCTGAGAGGGCACCACCTATCATTTTTTCTATCGTAGCCCTGTCCTCTGCGGAGACATCATTGCTGTAGATGGATTGAAGCAGTTTGACGATATCCACAGAATAATTGGGATAGTCCTCAAAGGCGTTCAACCTGCTGTTGCTGTTATCATAAGTTGACAACACCTCGCGGGGATGGCGGTTATTAAAGGCGTTCAGGACAGGGAAAGTGTATTTTTCAACAAACTGCTTAAGATCATCCGCCAGAGTCGTAAGACGCGCTCCAATCTGCGCGCCCGCGGCCTCCCATTCCTCAGCCGTCACCAACAGGAGATCCTGCAAGGGGACCCCCATGACAGCAACACTGGTTTGATAATTGGTATCTAGTTCATCAAAGGCATCAAAAGACTCCTTGATCATGGTGTCTTCAAAACTAAAGTCCTGCTCAACCCCCGGCTGCCACATAAACCCCGCGCCACGGAGCATCGGGCCTTCGGTGAGACTGAGCAGCAGCATAAAGTCGTTGGCAATGCTGTGATCAAGGTAAAGCCTCATGCCAAAGGATTGATGATCAACTGTTGGGGTTGGGTATAATTCTTGCGTAGGAATTTCAAAGCCAATCGAGCGCGGGTGCTTCCCATGCAAAACAGAAGAATTTGGCCGCGTAAAAGTCAAGTTGGTAACTTGTTCTTCGGAGACCTCAGTTGTTGTCTGCGGTAACAACCCAAATAACGTGCGTTGATCCATTCTCTCTAACAGCAACTTGTCTGAGGGGCGAAAATCAGTCCCATCAAGTGACGTAAAAAGTGTGGGATCAAGGCGCAGACGATGATCCGCGGGAGGTGTAAGCAGTGGTCTTTCCGCATCATCAGCAGGTACGATCCGTGTCTCAGAGATAGGAGGTAGTGAAACCATAGGTTAAACGTGTTATGACAGTGTGCAAGTTATGTCTGTTCTTGTGATCCTGGTGATCTCTCCTTTAATCATTCAGGCAGGATGTGTGTGAGTCAAGAGATGTACCGAGATATTCATGACGGACTGCGGTCATTTTAATGAGGATAGCGACGTGTTTTGTTTTTGCGTCGCACGCCTGATAGAAGCGTGCACACATTTGTTAAGACGGGAAATATTGTGAACGTCTGCTTTAACTGTTTTTTTAAGACGCGGTAAAACACCCCACATCGATAACCTTGCCATCGGGTGTGTAATAATCAACATTGAAACTGTTTTTGCCCACCGGTGTGATGACCACACCGTCTGCATTGGAATGTGCGGACGCGCTGAGATCGCCACCGGTTGAGCTTGGGCCGGCAAAGAGTTTTTGATTTTGACTGAGCGCATGAAAATGAAAACTGCCAAAATCATTTGTGGTCTCTTTAAGCGATTCAAAGGTCGGCAGGTAAGTGCCGTCTCCCAGCTCAAGCTGGGTTCGGGCCTCTTCGAAAGATATTTTGCCCTCAGGTGTCAAGTTGATTTGTCCACCGTATTCTGTTTCTTTATCGCTGATATCTCGCTCCATCATCTCGCAAAGAGTATCAACAGCCCGCTGATTTGAAAAATGTTCCAGCAGGGTCTGAACTTTTATGATTTCAACTGCGGACAGTTCTTCGGGAGAGGATTGCTCTCTGTAGTCCGTAAATCTTGGGTCCCTTGGCATGTGTTTCTGTTTTTTTAACTGCTCTGCAACAGTGTTTATTAATTCGTTCAGCGGTTTTATTTTTGCACCAGACAGCACCATCACAAAGGGGATGTCCTTTGATTTAACATCACCACCAAGTTTTTTTATGTTGTCTGCGATTTTTGTCTTGTCCTCTTTTGTGATGTGATTAAAAAGCTCCATGGCCCTGATCCTTGCCCGTCTTGCCTTTGTGATCTCACCCCTTGATTCGAGGTTGCGCTCCATCTCTCTAAAGTTTGTTGCAAGAGCGCCCTCGAGTGTCTTGGCGGTCTGTGTCTCGGTAAAACGTGCGCTCAAACCGGCAATCGTCTGCACAAAAACATCCATCACATCATCAACCAACACACCCTCTTTGCCGGATATGGCAACAAGGGCCTGGCTGACCATATTGAGCAACACCCAGTCACTTTCCTGGCCCATGGCATTGATTAAAAGCGGCGCCGTCATTTTGGGATGATACTCACCAAGCCCGTGAATAATCTTCAACGCTTTCTCGCGCACGTGTACTGATTCATCACGCAAGAGAACACCCAGGTCCTTGATAGACGCCTCGACCACCGACTCCGAAAGTGTCTTTGACCTTTCAAAAACAAAGACGGGGCTACCTTGAACTGTGTATCCATCAACTGTCGCAACAGAAAGGGCAAGATTGTTGACATCACACACCTTCGCCTTTTCATCTCCAAGCGCCGCCAAGAGCAGAGGTCTCTGCATTTCCTGTGGCATGGAACTGATCGCGTATTCCCTGTTTATCTCTGGCTCATCCGCCTTGTTAATGATCCCCAGAAGGGCTGTCTGCACATCAGGATCCGTGTTGTGCCACTTAAGACTGCTGGCCGCAGAAAATCTGATAAACGAATGTGGGCTCTTTAACAGCATAAGCAAAGTGTCTTTATCCCGCGTGATATTTGCAGCCCTGTGCAGGGCCTCGTTTTGCAAGTTACTAACTTGACCTTGACGCGGTTGTGTCCCTTCGTCATGCGAGGCATGATCCCGCGCTCTGTCAACTTTAAAATTCCCAGACACTAACGCAGAAGACTCATCCGCAGCAGCGGCAATTTTAAGGAGACGCTCTGCCAACGCGTTTCTTTCTCCGTCTGGAATCCTGGCCTCACAGAACATCAGCCCGCCCAAAGCCTCTTCTTTCATTTTAGGGTCGGGGTGTGTCTCTGCCAGCGTAACCAAAAACTCGATGTCTTCATGCGCGCCGTATCTCCCCACCAAATAGGGTATCGAATACCCCGACTTTGCCTCTTGTGTTAAATAGGTTTTCAAAAAAGACAGATTGTTTTTAATATCCCTGACATCAACATGTTTCTCTATATCCCAGATACAAAAACGTTTTTCCCCTTCAAGCAGTCTTAAACCCTCTCTCAACCTGGCCATAGCCCTGTCTTTTGTAATCTCTTGAGTCCTTGTACCGCATGCAGAGTCTGTGCATTGTTCAACCCCTTCCCGCGAGATCACCTGATCAGACGACGCGATCATGATCTCTGGCAACACCCCAGCGACACTCGCTGATCCTTGATAGACCAGCCTTTCCCCTTCAAGCACATTCACATCACCATGAAAATCCTCGACCAGTTTAAAAGGATGGCGAGAGGGCAGTGTGATAGAAACCTCCGGCTGCACTTTTCTTTTCTTGGAGACCGAGATCACGCCGGTATTTGTGTCTTCCTGAATAAAGGTGCCCGCATGCTTTTTACCGTCGGAAAAAAATGTTGTTGCCTCCTTTACCATGTATTGCGTACCTGTGGCAGAGGTAAACACGGCGGGGGAATCCTCCGAACCAATATAAACAGCCCTGTCCTTGTAAAGAGCGACCCTGCCTTGTTTAAGCGATTGGCCGTTCGGTAAAGCGATATTATTCCCTTCAATCACCGGCACCGTAAGTGCGGCGGGGATCTCTGGCTCGTTTTGTGTGTGAAACCAGACCCGGGTGCCTTGCCCCACCTCAATCTGTCCCCAATCGCTGGAGAGATAACCACGGCACAGAGAGTAATCACCGTACTCATCCTGAATAAAATCCCCCTGCTCCACCGTGTATTCACCTCTAAACTCCCCGCTCCTCTCAAACGGGGAAACATTTTCATCGTCCTCCCAGCCCTCAATGATCAATGTAAAAATACCTTCAGGGTTGATCTTGAACCGCCAGCCCAGATCACCCTTTTGTCTCAGAAGATCCTCGGTAAAGACTGTTCCCGTGCTGTCTGTAAAAACACCCCCCGCATAGCCGGTCATCGGGCCTTCGAGCAGAAGGGGGATCCCCTTCACCGCAAAATAAACCTGCAGGGCCTCTGTAAGGCCTCCAATCTTTTCGGGGTGGTTTGCGGTCATGACCAATAAGAGATCAGGGTTGTCACTGACAAGTGCCGGGGTCTCTGTAATCAATTTAAAATAAACAGAGGGGTCGGTCTGTGCATTGAGTGGAACCAGTGGCCCTGATGCCAACTCGTGGGCGTCCTTGCTGCGTTTTATCTTTTTTAACACCTCCTTTAAAACATCTTTCATTCTCTCAGTACGTTTTGTTATTGAATCATCTTTGCCCTGCGCTGCCTCTGTCTGATGCGACGCAAAGCGTGACAATTGTTTGAGCAGGGCCGCCCTGTTGGTATGGTCATCAAACAGCGGGGGAGATACCTGTTGGCTGGCGACACAGGCCCCGCCTGCGGTTGTTGTGTTTGTAGAAGAAGAGTCAGGACAGGCAGAGGGCAGGGTTGATTGATCGTCATAAACTGTTGTTCGGGATTCTGTTGTTGTGTGTGTTCTTGTCATGGGTTGCTCTCCGTAGAAAATCAGCGGGGGCCATTTTTTGTCTTGAGGCAATGGTTACAAAACGACTATGTCAAAAAAAGATAGCCTTTAATGTATAGGAATTTCAAAGTTGACAGAGCGCGGGTGCGTACCTCGCATGACGAGGAAACTAGAACCGCGTCAAAGTCAAGTTAGTAACTTGTGCCTTATTATTATCGGCACAAAAAATAAAAAGTTGCTTTAAAGCAACTTTTTAAAACAAGCACCGAAGCTACGCATGCCATGAAAACAACACACTTTTTATTACTCATAGAACCTTGGAAGGTTTTTTCTATGCCCCGAAGGAAATCCCCTTGGGGGACGCGTTTCGGCATCAATTTTTGCATGGTGTCCGCCCGCGTAGTGTTTTCCGCTTTATGCGGGTTATGTAGTTTGTTTATCCTTTCGCTTCCCAACTGCGGCCCGGCAGTCTCCTTTAATGTTCAGGGTGTCACAACTGACACCGCCGACGAGGACCAGAGCATCAGCGAGGATGATGCCAGCGGGACCAACGATGACCAGGCAGGTGAGGCAGAAAATTGTTCTGCCGATCTCCCCATGCCCCAGGGCAATGTCGTCACTGTAGAATCCGTTTCGGAGTTGAAAGACCAGATTGAGGCCGCTAATCAAAACGCGGGCGGCAATCCTATGGACAACCTCGTCATCACAGTCGACGAGATCAACGACCTAAAAACTGCCGTTACCGAATCCAACAAACGTACAGCAGCCGCACCCCACGTCACGATTTTTGTCGCCGATGGCGCATACAACATCGAATCATCCTTTATTGTCATCACAAAGGGCAACATCACTATCCGCGGGGAATCGGGTAACCGTGACGACGTTGTCATCAAGGGCACAGGCATGGGTAACGGTAAAACATATCAGATCTTTCAAATACAGGCGGCCGATACCACGATTGCAGACATGACAATCGGCAACGTAGCCACACACGTCATTCAGCTCATGGGCGAAAAATCTGCAAGCCGTGTGCACATTAAAAACGTGCGTTTTTTTGACGCCGGTGAGCAGCTTTTTAAAGGCTCGTACGACAGCAGCAAACCCGATCAGCTCGCAGACAGCGGCCTGATTGAATGTTCTCTCTTCGAATACACCGACGGTGTCGGGCCAAGTTCCTACATTGGCGGGATCGATGTCCATTACGGAAAAGACTGGGTTGTCAGAGACAATGTGTTTAGAAACATCAAAAACCCAAAGCTGCAGGGCCAAAGCTGTCTTGAGGGTGCGCCCTGCTCCAGTAATCCTGCCGAGCACGCCATCCACTTTTGGAGCGATTCCGAAAACACGATTGCAGAGAGAAACACCATCATCAATTGCGACAGGGGGATCGGCTTTGGTCTGGGAGACAGAGGTCACAACGGCGGCATCATCCGCAACAACATGATCTATCACGACAATAGTACCGGTGACGTGGGCATTGGGCTTGAATCAGCGGTCGATGTCAAGGTCTACAACAACACCATTTTTTACAACAATAATTACACCAATGCGATTGAATACCGCTTTACAATCACCACGGCAGACATCATCAACAATCTCACAAATAAAAAAATTCAAAAGCGAGACCTGGCCACAGCCACACTTGTGTCAAATTATACCGCGGCCGATCCCGCATGGTTTGTTGAGGTAACGCAGGGCAACTTAAGGCTCAATGGTCCTGTGAGTGAGATTGTGGATCAGGGAGAAACTCTCTCCGATGTGACCGACGATATCGACGGAAACGCAAGAAGCGATGGCTCACACGATATTGGGGCGTCTGAGTATGTTGAGTGAGCAAACCCGCGCAGCAATCATGAACAACAAAACCATCGCGACTGTTTTATCTATCTTGAACACGTTGATTTTACAATGGCAGGAGCCCGTTGTGGGGGTCATGGCGCGGTTAAAGGGTGACAGGGCTTTTTTTGTGCTCATCA
>JADGCS010000134.1:0-5207 GCA_015228875.1 Deltaproteobacteria bacterium
ACACGGTTTTTTTAAAAATCGTGTCGACTCTCTAATACACGCCACACGCACATCGCCTTCCCCTCCATTTTTTTCATGGTGTAAGTACAGCACATAGGGTAATATGAGGCATGTCTTTTTCCCAGGGTACTGCACAACCTGATGACCGTTTTAACCAGACCGACCCCTCCATTCACAGCAGGCTCACAGTTTATGATGGGCTGTCTGTTCGTTTTAAACCAGCGCCGTTTGGTAAACGGCTGCTTGCCTACATTGTGGACCTCTCTATTGTCTCGGCGATCATGTACATCCCGGTGCTTATTTTTATCTTTGTTGCAATAGCGGCCGCGGCGTTCGCCTCCTCGGCACACCTTGGAATCCTTGGCATCATTGGCCTTGTGATCTTGATCATTATCGCCGTTCTTATTTTTGCCAGTATTTATCATGGTTATTTTATCTATTTTGAATACAAGAGGGGACAGACATTTGGTAAGCGGATTTTTTCCCTCAAGGTTGTCTCCCTCAAGGGAGGCCGCTTGACGCTCGGTCAGTGTGTCTTAAGAGACCTTATTCGCTATATTGACTGCTCCATGATCTTCCCGGGCCTGATTGCTATTATTGCGAGCGAGAGGGGGCAGCGGCTTGGGGACTTTGCCGCGCAGACACTTGTGACCCATTACAGCACAAAGGAACTTAGCAGGGAGGCCCAGTACATGAACATCGATGAGTACCATCAGCTGCTTGAAACAACCCACCCTACCGCCATGCAGGAAAAAGAGATGAAAAAGTTTCTTGGTTTTGCTTTTGCAGCGTTTATCATACAGACAAAAATCCCCTCGGCAAAAAAAATCGCGGATGTAGCCGCACACATCAGGGAGCACTACTTTGGCAGCGAACCGCAGGGGATTGATAACACCACGATCGTTCGGTTTTATGCCGAATACTGTTTTAGAAAGACCAACAAGTTGTCATCTACACTTAACCCAAAGGAGATATTATGACGGAATTCGACTACACGGAACAACCTGCAGATCAAGGAACAGCGGGTTCTGGCACATCAGGGCAAACCAGAGACGGGGCCCTGCCGCCACTGTCTCCTGCAGGCGAGGCTGGTGTCAAATTTGTCCCCGGCGGTTTTTGGGTGCGTTTTGTGGCAACAATCATCGATGGGTTGATCATTAATTTTGTTACCCTTCCCTTGGGGGTTCTGTTTGGATTAGTTCCCAATGTTTTGAGTGCGTTTGTCGACGAATCCCTTGGGGGCATTCTTATCGTGGTATCAACGGCAATCAACTATATTGTAAGTATTGCTGCAGCCACTTTATACTATGGTCTTTTCTACAAAAAAAAGGGGGCAACGCCCGGCAAAATGGTCTTTGGTCTCAGGGTTGTGGACAGCGAGACGGGCAACTTTATCGGTATTGGCAGGACTTTTTTAAGAGAGTTTATCGGCAAAATTTTATCGATGCTCATCCTGATGATCGGCTACATCATGGCTGGTTTTAGGGGGGACAAGAAGGCCCTGCATGATCTTATATTTGGCACGCAGGTGCTTCAAAAAATCAAGACTTAAGCGGCAAACACCCCCATGACCGAACTCTTAAGACTCAAAGCCAGACAGTCAAAGCTCCATCTTGAAACCGCGGTTAAAGAGTATCGCGGTGCCATCGAGACAGCCAGCAAAGATAGCTTTGATAAGCTCTACAGGCTGATTACCAGTTTTGAACTTTTAACCGCCCATCTCTACACCCTCCGCAAGGTCTTGGATAAAAACGATATCCTCAGAAGACAGATCGAAGAGTACACCGCAGATGTCTCGTACGACATCGTCAGGTTTCAAAAGGAAGACCGCGAGATGCGGCCGGACAGGATGTGGCTCACCCATTACAGAAAGGTCTGGCGCGAAAACATCGGTTTATTTATTATAACCGCTGTTGTTTTTGTCATGAGCCTTATCATTGGGGCCTCTGTGTCCATCAATCATCCCGATTATGTTGCCTCGATACTTGCGGTTGACACGATCGAAAATGTACTGGAAAAACATAAATGGTTCGAAGGGATCCAGAACAATCCCTTTTTGTCGGGCGCAGAGATTGCACTTAACAACATCATGGTCTGTCTTAACTGTGCCTTGAGCGGTATTCTTCTCGGAGTGGGGAGTGTGCTGGTTTTAATTTATAACGGCCTGTTTATTGGCGCCTTGTATGGATTCTGCATGGTCAACGGCTTTGATGCGGAACTGTTAAATTTTGTGACAAGTCACGGGCCCATCGAACTCACCATTATTGTGGCCTCGGCATTTGCCGGTTTTTTATTTGGACGCGGTTTTTTTACACGGCCTTTTAAAAATTTTAAATCCACCTTTGCCATCTGCGCAAAAGACGCGGGTGTTGTGCTGTTGGGCGTTCTTCCCTGGCTCCTTATTGCCGCCTGCCTTGAGGCCTTTATCAGCCCGTGGCCGTTTATTCCCTTTGGGGTAAAGATGTTTTTAAGTCTTGCCGCCTTTGTGGCGTTCTGGATGTGGACTTTTAAACCTTCATTCGACAGGCGAAGCACATCATCACAACCGGGTTAAATACTTACCGAATGGCGCAAAAGATCATACAGCCTGATAATGGCGCCAAGCCAGTCTTTGTCGGAGAGGAACAGGGCACCGCCGCCAAGACGGGCAATGTTCTGCACAAATTTAAGATTACCCTCATTCACCCAATAGGCATACAGGGCCTTGTTGTAACCGGAGACTGTGAACCTTTTTTTGTCTGCCATGTGTATGCTGTTTTCAAGCAAAAAAGCAGAGTCCATAAGAGTGATCACGACCACAAGGTGCTTTTGCGCAAGACCTGTCAACACCTGCAACATCTGTTGTTGTATGGAGGGCCTTGACGCATCGGTCAAAATAACAATGATACTCCTTTGACCCGCCACTTTCTGCAGTGTCGACACAAGGGTGTTGTAATCGGACTCGGTCTCACGGGGCCTGACAAAGCCCGTGCCCTTAAAGACGGGCAGAAACGGGTCAAAGTTTCTCGCCTCTTGAATGACGTATTGGGGTTTTTGAGAAAAGGCAACAAAGCTCACGCGGTCGTGCGATAGCTGTGCGTTTTGTGCGAGCATCAGACACGCGGCAAGATAAAAATCAATCTTTTTTGAACGCCCCAGAAAACCCATGCTGGTCCTGCCCGTGTCCATGGCCAGGATGACATGGTGCTGATAATAAGCGTCATATGTCCGGGTCATCGGGGTTTGATAGCGGGCTGTTTTTTTGGCATCCACATACCGTAAAGGATCGGGGTATTCGTACGGGCGTATAGAATAAAACTGCTCGGGCAGGCCCCCGCGGATGCTGTTTCTCGTTCCCTGATAAAAGAGACGCTGGTGTGCCACAAGGTCTCTAAAGGCCTGCTCGCCTATCCTTTTTTTTGTCGGGATGACGCGATAAAAACAGGGTGACGCGGTAGCCTTAACGGATCGCCTGGTCCAGAGTCCGAGAAACGAGTGCAGGGCATAACGAATACTGTTTATCTCCTCGTATCCCAGTGCCGTGGCCCTTGCAGGGCATTGGACGCCATAAAGCCCATTGTGTCCGGTCTTGACAGGTTGCAGGTCGTACCGGGACTGATCAAACTGCAAGAGTGCGGTCTCGGGTGTAAAAAGGGCAAGCGTATAGAACGACCCGTTGTGAGCGAGCGGGGTTTTAAGTTCAATGGTGACGTCGAACGGCTGATCCAGCTCTGGCAGCGGCGGGGTCTTGATTGCAGAGCTCAAGACCCCCGTCCGACCCAGAAGCAACCTGTCGGTGACAAGCACGGCAAACAACACAACGTGCAGAACAAGGTAGATCATCAGGGCCTGCGGGACAAAGATATGCAGGATGCCAATCAACTGCAAAATGGCAAGCAGGACAAAAAAACGACTTTTGAGATCATACCGATTAATCATCCCGGAAACCCCGTCTTTTGCAGGATGTCATCAAGCACATCCTCTGCCTTGATCCCCGATAATTGTGCCTCCGAATTAAGCTTGATGCGGTGTCTGAGGGTGTGGTGACACAACGCCTTGATGTCGTCGGGGATAACAAAATCACGGCCGTCAAGGAGCGCCAGTATTCTGCCTGTGAGCGTCAGGGCAATCCCGCCGCGCACACTGCTGCCGTAAAGCACATAGGGGTGTTTTCTTGTCTGGTTGATGATCTCTGCAATGTAGTCCAGCAGGCTTTGATCGAGGGTGATCTGTTGAATCTCAAGATCAAGGGCCGCCCTGTCAAATGCCATCGTGTCAAGTTTTGTAAAATCGGGGGGCAGCACACCTTCGGCAATGCTTTTGAGCATGGATGTTTCTGCCTTCACATCGGCATGCGAGACGGTGAGTTTAAAAAGAAACCGATCCATCTGGACCTCGGGCAGTTGAAAGGTACCCTCATACTCCTGCGGGTTCTGTGTGGCCATGACAAAAAAATCCGGGTTCAAGATGTGTCTTGTCCCCTCGATGGTGACCTGCCGTTCCTCCATGGCCTCAAGCAGAGCAGACTGCGTTCTTGGCGGGGCCCTGTTGATTTCGTCCGCGACGATAAAATCGGAGAAGACGGGGCCTTTGATAAATTTAAATTCCTGCTGCGCCATGAGATAAATACTGCAGCCCAGGATATCTGACGGGAGCAAATTGAATTCTTTTAAACTCGAGCGCCAATGAGTGCGCAAAAAGCTTGGAGATGAGGGTCTTGCCGGTCCCCGGAGGGCCTTCGATCAGCACATGCCCCCGTGCCAGATAGGCAATGGCGATCAGCTTGAGGAGCATCTCATCACCGTAAAAAAATTTGTTATACAACCGCTGACTGATGGCCTGATAAAATTTTTGTATTCTTGTCTCCGTCATAAAACTTTCCTCCCATGTTTATGCAAAATGGTTTTGTGAAGATTAAGCAAAAACCTTGCCCATGATAAAAAGGTGCTTTCCTTGAGAATGACAACCTCACGCGTTGTGATGGCTTGTGTCTGGGCATCGATATCCCCGGCATCGCGCGGGAAAAGGTGCTTTAAAAAAGAGATGTGTTCCCTCAGCGCGTGACTGTATGTTGCGGGACTGCTGACCAGGCCCGCCATGATCTTTTGGTTGACGTGATGATGAGACAGGGCCTCCTGATCAGTGGTTTTTTTAAGGGCCCTGCCTGTCAGCGGTGTGTCAGCAAAGATAAAATACAAAATGACAAGACAAAACATCCCCAGCAGAGG
>JADGCS010000134.1:5318-5990 GCA_015228875.1 Deltaproteobacteria bacterium
TGTTGTTCTGCTTGTCGATCAGGATATTTGCAAAGGGCGGGATTCCTGCAAAAACAAAGACGTTGCCGTTGCCGTGCTCAAATGTTTTATAGGTACAGTGGATGTTATGATCCTTGCAGTCTTCTGTGTCAAAGACAAAGGCTGCGTACATAAGGTATGCCTCACCGCGTCTTAGCAGCAGGTCATCGGCCTCTGCAGTCACAACAACAGGGGTCCTGTTTTTAAAATCTTTGTCTTCTTTTATTTTTAGCTCTGTCTCAAATTCTTTAAGAAGTATATTGACAGCACCAAAGGTTATTTCGTCATGAAATGATGTCAAGAGAATCCCCCCCGCATCTACGTATTCCCTGACAAGCCGCGCCTGCCTCTCCGTAAACGGAAACAGCGGGGAGAAAAGCGCGTAGCTTTTTGCACTGTTTATTTCATCAATACTGATGAGCGGTTTCATCAGGAGCTGTTTGTTCTCGTCGTTTGCCCCTTTAAGCAGATGATACAGGACACTCAGACCGCCGGCGTTTTTGTTGAAACTGGTTACGGTTTTGAGTCTCTCTTGTTTGTCTGCAATGACCGGCAGCAGCACATAAAGGAGTGCCAGGCAGATGATGATGAGAAACGCGGTAATTTTTTTTTGTCGTGCGATCAAGTCACCTGTTTAAAATACGCCAACAGCGT
>JADGCS010000134.1:6000-10223 GCA_015228875.1 Deltaproteobacteria bacterium
ACCAAGGGACTCTATGTGAAACAACCCGTTGTTAAACGCGTGGTAGTGCTCACGGGTCTTTTCCCCGGGTCCAAACATCCATCTGTAGGAGTCCATGAAAACTTTTTTTGCCCGATCATCCAGATGGGGCCTTTTAGTCAGACACTCATGCGGTGTCAGATGGGTTTCTTCATGTGTTCTTTCAAGGTGCAGTTTCCACCTGAGACGACACGCGACCGCCACGGCGCCCTTTGCAAGCGCGTCATCAATTTCTTTGATCATCCCGTCTTTTGCTTTATGTTCGACTGTTTCAGCGCGCCATGTGTTGACAGCTTGCTGCCCGTATCGTCTTAAAACCAGGCGATAGAGGTAATATAGCCCCGCACAGACAATGGCCGCCACAATGACATTGGGCAGGTATTTAAAAAGCCACGAGAGATCCAGATCGGTGTTGTGGTCCTTGAGGGAAAGGAAATTTTCGAGCCATGCTTTTATTTTTTCGATCCATTTTTCAAGGGTGCCTGGATCTGTTGTGAGGTCTGGATAAACGTAATCGCTGGCGTGATGATCCTTAAGTATGGCGGCGAGTCTCTGGGTGCGTTCCTGATGTGATGAAAGATTTTCTTTCATGAAAGATATCACGGGTGACACAAACTAAGGGGAATGACCCTTCACGGTCAAACGATAATTTCCCGCATGATTTGAGAGGGCATAAAGAAGACAGCCCCCCCCTTATAAAACCTGCTTTACATGGCAAAAAAATGGTTGTAAGGCCGTTTGAAGCATTAACCACAAGGAGGTCTTCATGACACAACTCAAAGGAACCCAGACCGAAAAAAACATCCTCAAGGCCTTTGCCGGAGAATCACAGGCACGCAACCGCTACACGTTTTACGCCTCAAAGGCAAAGAACGAGGGGCTTGTCCAGATGGCAAACGTTTTTACAGAGACGGCCGAGCAGGAAAAAGAACATGCCAAACGCCTTTTTAAATTTCTCGAAGGTTCTACGCTGGAGATCACAGACAGCTATCCTGCAGGGACAATAGCGGACACCCTTGCAAATCTTAAAGCAGCGGCAGGTGGCGAGGAACACGAGTGGAAAGAAATGTACCCTTCTTTTGCAAAGACCGCCCGCGCGGAGGGCTTTGACGCTATCGCCGCGGTTTTTGAGGCCATAGCCGTTGCCGAAAAACAGCATGGCAGGCGCTACCGTGCCCTTGCGTCAAATCTGGAGGCGGGCAGGGTTTTTAAGCGAGACGGCAAAGTCACATGGCGCTGTCTTAATTGCGGGTTTTTGCACGAGTCCAGCGAGGCCCCCAAGGCATGCCCCGCCTGTGTGCATCCACAGGCGTATTTTGAACTGCTTGGAGAAAACTGGTAATCGGGCCGCGCGAAAAGCCTGTCAGATCACTTCCAGAGAAACAGGTGTGATCTGACAGGCTTCTTTATAAGCGATGCCACAAACAATTCTTTACCATCAAGGAGTCCCATGAATATTTACGTCTGCACGGTCTGTGGTTACGAATACAACGAGAAAGACGAAGGCACAAAATGGGAGGACCTGCCCGAAGACTGGATTTGCCCCACCTGCGGGGTGTCCAAGGATGCCTTTGAAAAAAAAGAAACTGATTGATCGGGGTGTCTGTGCCGAAAGGTAACGCTGGATTTCAAGCGACAGCCCCTAAGGCGGGTGACCCCAGTGATTTTCCACCGGATACTTGCCCCCACTTCCCTCGAAGGTTATCAAATTGATAACTTCTCATTTTGATCAGGTTTGGTTGGTATTTTTCCCGATCGAAAACCAAGGCCCAAGATCAGAGAAGGGCAAGTGATAACAACACCATACATTTCTATCCAGCCATTATCAACGATTGGCACCGAAATTGCTTATGATAGATTATGTATGATAGATTATGATAGATTATGATAAGTATTAGCATAGATTTTAGGAGCGGATCAGGGGGTGTTAAAATCCCCGAACATTAATGATGCAAAAAGAGAGGTACACGATGAGGCAGGGTGATTCTAAAAATAAACATCCAAAAAGGGGGGGGTGGAATTATTTATTTAAGACGGACTTGATGACCCTTAACATGGCGTCACATACGACTGTTTGCGGCAGTGATCATTCCTCTGTTGTGGATTACAATCAGTACGAGACCCGTGTTTTGGATATTATCTCGCACGTCAGGGATAACCCTGCTCATCGTCACCTCGTGATGAAAGATTTTTCTATTCTCAAAAATTTGTTTACACTGGATGTTCCCCTATCCGTAAGACCAGACCTGTTTAAAGAACTTAATCAATTGATCTCAAATTACATGATCACCCATCGTAGGGACCGCCGGATGTTTCAGGTGTGTTATGATATGATGACAGCATTTAAAAATCAGATTGATCTTAAACCACAAACAGATGAGGCGCAGGGTGAATTAGAATGGCAGGAATTGACATGCCTTGCCTACATGCTGAGCGATTGGGACGATATGTCGGTTGAGCAGCCCTTAGCCCTGAGCCCTGAGCCCTGAGCCACAAACCCTCAACCGCCATCATGGTTCAGAGTTGATCCAAGTTCTTTCATCACCAGTTTACAATCCTCCCACATCGGGCGCTTCATGGCGGGATTACGCAAGAGATAAGCCGGGTGAAATGAGGGCATGACCTTGATGTCTCCGATCTCTTTAAATTGCCCTCTGAGGCGCGAGATGGAGATTTGAGTTTCCAGCAGCGTCTGCGCGGCTATTTTACCCAGACACATAATCACCTTTGGACTTACGATTTGTATCTGACGTTTAAGGATGGGAAGACAGGCCGCGATCTCATCGTCAAACGGGTTTCTGTTCTGCGGGGGGCGGCACTTGACAACATTGGCAATGTAAACCTCTTCACGGGAGAGCCCCATTCCCGCGATGATTTTTGTCAAAAGCTGTCCTGCGGCACCGACAAAGGCAAGCCCCTGCATGTCTTCATCCGCTCCGGGGCCCTCTCCCACAAACATTAAAGCCGCACGGGGATTGCCCTGTCCGAAGACAACGTTTTTTCGCTCTTTGCAGAGCGCACAGTTTTGACAACCCGCAATGGCCTTGTTCAAATCTTCGAGTGTGTTGATCGCAGACAAGTCCCTTGCGACAGGGACACATGCGGTGGCTGCTGGTGGTGCGCTGTCCTCGTCTTGATCGTCTGTTTTGATGCCTGCAGGGTCGGGGAGATTTTTTTCAGCGGTCTCGTTCTGTAAGGTCTGCCCGGAAACAGTGATGTAATCTACACCAGATGACTTGATGGCATTAAGGTGAAAAAGGACGGCGTCCCTGTTTCTTTGTTTTTCTGTGGGGGATATCATGTTGTGGTTAACAAAACCATTCCTTGATTAAAGTCAAATTTCGTCTTATGACGATGCGCAATTCTTAATTATAACGGGATATTATTCATGCTCATGACGGTTCCAAATATACTGACCATTTCGCGCATTGTGCTTGTCCCTGTCCTTGTTGTTCTGCTTTCGATGATCGATCCGCAAAAAGGGGCGGAGGATAATTTTAATATTGGCATGTGGACAATGTGGATTTTTATTATTGGGGGGATCACAGACTTGGTCGATGGTTACTGCGCGCGTAAACTGGGCATGGTGAGCAAGCTCGGAAAATTTATCGACCCCATGGCAGACAAACTCATCTGCATGGCCGTGATGGTGATGCTGATCCCGCTTGGCAGGATAGACGCGTGGGTTGTTGTTGTGCTTTTGTTTCGTGATATTTTTATTACGGGGATCAGGGCTGTGGCGGCGAGTGAGGGCATTGTCATCGCTGCGGCAGAATGGGGCAAGCGCAAGACGGCCTGGCTTAATGTGGCACTGAGCGCCATGATCCTCTACTACCCGCTGTTTAAGGGCACGGTCATCGAGCTTAATGTCTTTTTTATTGCCAATGTGTGCCTCCTGGTGGGGACGGTTTATTCGCTTGCGAGCGGGCTTATGTATACTTTTCGTTTTTTTAAAGAGGTTATCACACGATAGTTTCTGGCCTTGGTGTATAGAACCTTGGAAGGTTTTTTCTACGCGTTTCGGCATCAATTCTTGCATGGTGCCCGCCCGCGTAGTATTTTCCGCTTTATGCGGGTTAAGTATTTCAAAGTCGACAGAGCGCGGGTGCATTCCTCGCAAAATGGAGGAATTCAACCGCGTCAAAGTCAAGTTAGTAACTTGGTGCAAGGCAGTAACAAGCGGGGAAATATGCTCGATCGCAGTC
>JADGCS010000135.1 GCA_015228875.1 Deltaproteobacteria bacterium
TATCCCGCATATGATGCGTCATCGCGGGGGGGCGCTTGTCAATATTGGTTCGGTTGCGGCCTCGCATGTTTTTAGGGGGCAGGCGGTGTATGCGGCCACGAAGGGTGCCCTGGAGTCCCTGACGCGGGCGCTGGCCGTCGAATATGGACGGATGGCGATCAGGGTCAATTGTGTTGTGCCGGGACCCACAGAGACAGACATGATGACAGAATCAGTAGAACGCGCCGGCGCTCTTATCAAGGACCGGATTCCCCTGCGTCGCCTTGCAAAACCGGAGGATATTGCCGCGATGGTGGTGTTTCTTCTTTCAGATCGAGCTGCCTACATCAGCGGTGAAAAGTTCACGGTGGACGGGGGGTACACACGCACATGATCAAAAAAATTTTACAGACCAGGCGCTCCATACGTTCGTTTAAGCCCGATGCCATCACAGATAATGAACTCCTGGAACTGATCGAAATGGCCGTATCAGCGCCATCGGCGGGCAACAGACAACCGTGGCTATTTTTTATAATTAAAAACAGGGCCGTGATTGGTCGGATGGCAGAGGTGATCAGGCTCAAATCAGACGAGATGACACAGTCTGTTTCTGAGACCTTCAGACAGAGGGTCAAGGATTACAGCGCTTATTTTACACGTTTTGAGGGCGCCCCTGTTGTGATCGTGTGCGTCTGGCGTGATTTTTAGGTTCTCTCACAAATGGTCGGGGAAAAAATAAACAAGGGAATTGCTAAAGCCATTAAACAAATGGAGACGCTCTCAGGTGTCATGAGTGTGTCGATGGCTGTTGAAAATCTCATGCTTTACGCCCACGCCAGGGGATGGGGAACATCGTGTATGACGGGCCCTCTTGTTGCGGCAGACGAGATAAAAAAAATTCTTAAAATCCCCTCATCGTGGAATATCGCTGCTGTTGTGCCAGTGGGCCATCCGGGGGAGATCCCACCGCCCACACCTCGAAGGCCGGTCCAACAGGTCATCACATGGGTGGATGCAGACTGGCAGGACGTTAAGGATGCTGTCACTGTGAAGGAATAAATTTGGCCTGTCGGGAAATACCCTGTTTCGCAGGAGTCCTGAAAAATCATGTCCCGTGACAAAATATAAAGACATGATTTTTCAGGGTTTGAAATATTTTGCAAGCGGCAAAATTTTCAAACTTCCGGAGAAACAGGGTATTTCCCGATAGGCTCTCAATATGGCAGGAATATATATGACAACACACAAGACAAAAGATGAAATCTTTCAAACTGTAAAAAACATTCTGTGTGAGAGCCTGCTGCTTAAGCCGGATGATGTGTGTCTCGAATCGAAGCTCGTGACCGATTTAAACATTGATTCACTCGATCTTTTGGATCTTGTTTTTAATCTGGAACGTGTCTTTGGCATCAAACTGATGGATTCCGAACTTGATCAATTTTTAAGGGGCCGGTTTGCAAAGGAGGATCTGGCGGATGGTTTTATCAAAAAAGAAAGCATTGAAAAAATGTCGACGTGGATCCCTGCTTTAAAAAAGGCCGCGGATCAACACCAGATTACCCCTGCAGAGTTGATCAACTTCATCAGTGTCGAGTCCATTGTGATCTTACTGGAACGAAAACTGACGTAGTTTGTTTGGGGCCATAAAAAAAAAGAGGCAATGATATGTATCTCGGTTCTGCTTTAATGGCTGTTTTTACTGTGGGGATTGTCAAGACAGCGGTGATGATCCTGTCGATTCTGCTTATTTACCGGACACGAAGGGTGCTTGGCGGCAGACCATCGGATAAACTGCCATTGCACATCGATCAGGGCGACGTCAGACCATTGAAAATACTGTATTACAGCTTTGTACTTTTTTTCTTTTCAGAACTCTGTTGCAGTATTGAGATTTATGTTTTTCTGGGATCATCCGGTGTGATTGGTATCATGCACAGCATTTTCTCCGCTGTCAGCATGGGGCTTTTTGTGGCCGGTCTTTTCTGCGTATTAGACAAACGGCTATTCTGCATCTTTGAACCCGGCAAAAAATGTCTGGGTCTCAAGCTGTGTCCGCGCTGTTCGTTTCATCAGGATGGTTTTTGTCACTTTGGTGATTTCTACCGTTTTATTCTTGTTTTTTTTATATTAATGTCTGTCCCGGTTCTTTTTGCCTCGACGGGGACCATTGCCTGCGATGTGATCCGCTACACCTTGCCGTTTGAGGGGCTTAACAGCTTTTACGATACGGTCATTATGCCTTATCTTGTCAGGCTGGCGCCGGAGTACGATCACTCGGGCAAGGCGTTTGTTGTTACTGCCTTGCAGTTATTATTTGAGTACCGTTTGATACCGCTCCTTGCGTTGTTGTTGTTTGCCACTTCTTTTTTGTTGTTTGAGATTAAGAAACAACAGATGAGTGTTTCTGTCTGTTGTTTTGCCGCTGGCATGCTCCTGTTTTGTTACTTTCAGCTCATGCTGGATTATGTTACGGGTGATATTATTCTTGGAGGGTTGATACACGAACTGGCAGAACTGTGGTTTCTCATTGTGATTGTCATGGTCTTGAAGAGGGTCTATGCAAAGAAACCTGATTCAATTGTGTCTGTCGGGAAAACCCCAGTTTCTCCGGAAGTTTGAAAATTTTGCCGCTTGCAAAATATTTCAAACCCTGAAAAATCATGTCTTTATATTTTGTCACGGGACATGATTTTTCAGGACTCCTGCGAAACAGGGGCTTTCCCGACAGACACAGACCATCACGGGCAATGTGTCATATGACCAAAATATATCTTTTCCCCGGACAGGGGGCACAGCAGCAGGGAATGGGCAGGGGGCTTTTTGACCTTTTTCCGCAATATGTGCAGCAGGCTGATTTGGTCCTTGAGTGGTCTGTCAGAGACGTCTGCCTTAACCCGCATAAAGCGGAAAATACTGCGCGGGCGGACACCATGCAAAAATTGATGCCGAAACGCGTAGAAAAAACCTTCCAAGGTTTTAATAATCCCGATCAAATATTGGCTCATACACAAGTAACCCAGCCGGTGATGTACGTTGTTAATGCACTGGCCCTGATGGCCAGACTTAAAGAGGATCCCGTTCCCCCCGATTTTGTTGCGGGACACAGTGTCGGGGAATACAGCGCACTTTATGCCGCAGGGGTCTTTGACTTTGTGACGGGGTTGAGGCTGGTCAAACGGCGTGGTGAACTCATGGGGATTCTTAAGGATGGCGGTATGGCCGCTGTGCATGGCATGACGGCCGAAAAAATAAATGAGGTACTTTCTGCCCACGAGCTGACCACACTTGATCTTGCCAACTTTAATACCCCAGAGCAGGTCGTGATATCAGGCCCCAAAAAGGATATACAACGCGCCGGTGAGATTTTTTTAAAATCAGGGGCAGGGCATTACATTGTTTTAAATGTGGGCTGTGCCTTTCATTCAAGGTACATGAGAGAAATTGTCGGCGAGTTTAAATCTTTCATCAAAGGCGTTGCTTTCTTGACACCCAGAGTGCCAGTGATAGCAAATGTCAGCGGGCTTCCTTATCCAGGGGATGCCGATGCCATTAAAAATACCCTGGTCAGACACATCACCAGTCCGGTCCTCTGGTCTCAAGGCATGACCTTTTTACTCAGTCAGCAGGACCCACAGTTTCACGAGATCGGGCCCGGGAAAGTATTAACCGGTCTTTTACGGAGAATCAGACAATGCCGGAAATAAATACGCAGCCAAAGATCTCTGAGTCGACTGAACGCGCTGAACGCGGTGGTATTTGCAGTATCACAGAAAAACGCGCCCATGAAACGTCCGGGGATCTCACCAGCTTTTTTAAAAAAAATGCACAGCATCTTTTTAACACAGCCCTTTTTGTTTTTTTTGCGGTTCTGTGTGTCAAAAGTCTGTACCTCAATCACATCAAACCCTGGCAGATAGACTATGTCGGTGTCTCGTTTGTCATCCAGAATTTTATTTTTGCCGGTCTTCTGCTCATCAGAAGACAGCATCAGGCCGTCAATAAAAATATATGGGATCAGACTGTCGCGCTGATTGCCTTTTGCTCCGGTGCCCTGATCATGGACCAGCCCAATGAGGCGACGGGCCTTGCGTTGACTGCCTCACAGATCGTGACCTTTATGGCAAATGTTCTCGGGGCGCTGTGCATGCTCAATCTGGGGAGGAGCTTTGGGATTTTAATCGCTTTGCGAAAGGTTGTGTCAACGGGAGTTTACGGCGTGGTTCGTCACCCGATGTATTTAAGTGATATTCTTTTACGGGTTGGTTTTTTAGTAAGCCATTTCAATTTGTTTACTTTTTGCGTGGTCGCAGGCTCATCTCTGTTTTATGTCTATCGTGCGCTGCTTGAAGAAAGGTTTTTAAAACAGGAGCACGCCTATGCGGCCTATATGCAGAGGGTCAAATACCGATTTATCCCGTTTGTGTTTTGAGAGGGCATGTCCCGACAGGAACTATTTATGTCACTATCTGATCAGAAAAAAAAAGATGCAGAGAGGATGCGGTTGTTTTTACAAAGTGGAGAGAAGGGTCCGCTGGTGCTTGAAAAGAACAGGGACTACGATGTGTGTTGTGTCGTCTCGGCGTCGTTTTGGGGCAGAATAAAAGAGTTTGTTGTCAGTTCTCTTGCCTTTATTGCGTACCTTATCCCGTTCTCCGATATCAAAGTGTTCATGTATCGTCTGCTTGGAGTCCGGATTGGCAGAAACTGCACGATATCACCCTACGTGGGGATTGATCCCCTGTATCCGGGGCTTGTCACTATTGAGGACGATTGCAATCTGGGGGTTGGCTGCGTGATTATGACACACGAGCTGACGGCAAAGAATTTCAGGGTGGGCAGGGTGAGGATTGGCAGGGGTTCGGTGATCGGGACTCACGCGATCGTTCGTTCGGGTGTGACGATTGGCGAGGAGGTGACGGTGGGATTTGGCAGTGTTGTCACAAAGGATGTTAAAGACGGAGACACGGTAGCCGGCGTCCCGGCTGTGAGCCTTAAAAAAAAATCAGGGGAGGGGCATGGGCTTAAGTTTTAAGGATGAACTTCACTATCAGTACCGTTGCCTCAGACTGGGGCTTGGTTTTTTAACAAAGCGCTACATCCACTGTAATCTGCAGGTGACATACCGGTGCAATTTTAAATGCGAGATCTGTGATTTCTGGAAGACCGAACACAAAGCTTTAGACGAGCTTTCTTTAAAAGAAATTAAAATCATTGGTGACAAACTTAACAAACTGGGCACCTTGATTGTGTCTCTTGCGGGGGGAGAGCCGCTGATACGGCAGGATCTCTTTGATGTGATCACCATTTTAAACAGGGCCAATCATCTGCCGATCTTGATCACCAACGGATGGTTTGTTAATGAGACGGTTGCAAAAGATATATTACGGGCAGGGCTTCAAGAAATATCAGTCTCGGTTGATTATTGTTCCCCCGAAAAACATGATCACATGAGGGGGATGCCGGGGTCGTGGCAAAAAGCTGTCAACGCACTTGAACTCCTCAACCGTTATCGTCCGGACAGGAGAAATCGTGTGCACATGATTTCGGTGCTGATGGATGACAATCTCGAAGAGGTCGAGGGGATGATCAGGCTTGCCAAGGACATCGGGGTCACCTACATGCTCAGTCTGTATTCCTTTAACCGCGGGGCCAAGGCACAGCGCCTCCCCAAAGGAGAGGTGACACAGTATCTGTTAAATCTCAAAAAAAAATACCCCGAGTTTGTGACACTGTCTCATTACATATTAAAACTTGATCAGGCCCTGTCCAGCGGGGGTATAGGGCATTGCCGTACCGGCGAGCTTTTGTTAAATATTGACAACAGGGGCAATGTCGCGCGGTGTACAGAGATGCTCGACAGACCTGTTGGTAATATTTTAACGGATGATATTTTTGAGATTGCAGGTCGTTTAAAAAAAGCAAAAGAGCAGAGTGACTGCGCGGCCTGCTGGACCTCCTGCCGCGGCTTTGCAGAGAGCCTGTTTGAACCACCGCGCTTAAAACACCTGAGGGAGTTTTTACATTCGGTAAAACCTTACGGGGTGATCAAAAACGGGTGAGGCGTTTTTTTACATCTATATCTGGGAATTGCAAAGTCGACAGAGCGCGGGTGCATTTTTCGCATGACGGAGGAACGAGAACCGCGTCCCCCAAGGGGATTTCCTTCGGGGCATCACAGTCAAGTTAGTAACTTGCGTCCGCATCCAGAAAGCCGGGTTTGCAGTCGCTCATGGCATTGACTATAAGTTCCACAAGACCGCCATAGGAGAGATTAATCTTTTCCCTCATGCCAAAATAATCGATAAGGTCCCTTATTTGTCCCTTGCAGTTGGAGCAGGGTGCGCAGACATATTTGCGGATTGAGGGGTCGATTTCGTCCTTAAAGGCGTTGAGGATCTGCTCCATTTTTTTGCGGCCGGCTATGTGCATGCGCCAGTCGTTAAAGTTGTGCGGGCTCATGATGGCAAAACCCGAACCGCCGCCGCAACAGTAGTTTTCGACACCGTGCGGAGTCATTTCTCTAAACTGGGGGCAGATCTTTTTTAAGATGCGGCGCTGGGGTTGCACAACACCCATCAGGCGCACCAGATTACACGGGTCGTGCAGGGTGACTGGGAAGTTATTGCGTGACGGATCGAGTTTTATTTTTCCGGACATGACGATGTCCTCGATAAAGGTCATCGCATTTTCGCGGGGGATGTTGAGTTCTCCCGTTAACACACGGTCGGCAATAATAGTCAGCGCCTTGTTGGCGTGTCCGCACTCGCCGAGGACGATTTTTTTAACACCGAGCTTGGCCGCAGCCTTTGCGTGTTTGATGGCAACCTTGGCCAGCATAAAGTCATCGTACCAAAGACCATAATTGATGTTGTCGTAGCCCAAGGCCTCCTGCGACTCTGAAGACATGGTCCAACTGATGCCTGCGCTGTTAAGTATGGTGGCAAACGCCCCGTGATTTTCGGGCCAGGCCATGATCTCTCCGGCGTTGTGAACAAGCAGGATGTCGGCCCCCTTGACGTCCCACGGGGTCTTGATGGTCATGCCGGTTTTTTCGGAGGTGTCTTCGTCGATAAACTCGACATTGTCCTTGACAACCTCGGAGTTCATGCCGGTTGAAGAGCCTACTTTAAGCTGCAGGACCGAACCGTTGTCGTGAATCTCTTTGGCGCTGATGCCCATCTCTTGACTGAACAGCTTGCGCAGTTCGTGGGCAATGAGCCCGTTGTCGGCGCCGATAGGGCATGTCTGGGCGCAACGTCTGCAGAGGTTGCAGCGGTACGATAACTCGATAAGCCGCGCGACGGTCTTCCAGTTAAGGTCGATGTCGCCGTGGCGCCATTTGGAAAAATATTTTCCGCCGGGTTTAATGTACTTAAAATAAATGCGTCTTAATATTTCGCTGCGGTACAAAGGTCGATAGACCTCGTTGTTGCCGCTCCCCTCGTAGATGTGACAGGCATCCGAGCATGTGAGGCACTTGGCGCAGTTTTCGACGGAGAGGACTAAGGGCTGTAAAAATGTCCAGTTGTTTTCTTTGGTAAAGAGTTTTTCGAGTCCCGAGAGAAATTTTCTGACGAGCGCTAATTCTTCTTCTTTGGTCTTGGGCTTGGGGATCGAGAGTGCGATGGTGTCGTCGAGCGAACACTCAAATTTTTCTTTTGGGGCATCCTTGAGGGGTTTAAACTCGGGGATGTTTTCGGGTTTGTTGTAGGGTGCAGGGAGAACGGGCTGGTCGTTTTTATCGACATGACTGAGTTGACCATCTTTTTTGCCAAAATCTTCGACTGTGATATTTTTTTTATTCATTTGAGCTCCTCGGTTGCGATGTCGACCCAGTTCTTTTTGCCATCGGCATTAAGGTGTTTTGCTGCCCAGGTGACAGGGTACTTGACCTGCTTTTCGATTATTTTTTCGATCTCACCGCCCCTGATGTTGGCGGTGTCATCCCATCTTATTTTGTGCCAGGTAAACCATTTGAGAAAAAAATGCGCCATGTGTGTGAGTGGGATGTAGGCTGTGATGAGAACGGTGAGAAAGAGTTCGAGGATGAGGAGGCTGCTGTCCACCGGCATCGTAAAATTAAGGGTCAGCAGGTTTTGAATAAAGAAACGGGTTACGATAAAATGCGGATCCACAAGAAAAAAGGTGAACCACGCCACAATAAATACAACAAGAAAAAGTAGCAGATTACATTTGTCTTTGAGCGAAGAATACTTGGAGGTCCCTGCGTCAAAAAGGCGAATTTGAATAAGACCGAGAACACCAAAGGTCGCGAGAAAAAGTCCTGCAATAAAGACGAACGGGGTGATATGGTAGATCATAGCACCGATAGACCCCGACTCGGTGACAGGGATGCCGGCAAGTTCAAGGATGGTACCGAGGATGTTTAACCCGATTGATCCGGCAATGAGGTACAGACCAAAGTGAAACGGAAACGAACGCCACCAGAGTTTTTTGTTGTTCTCAAACAGGGCCACCAGAAAGAGCATTTCCGGTATCATGGCCTTGAGTTCGTTAAGGCGTGACTGCTTGGCCTGTTTTTTCCACCAGTCGACTTCTTCGAGCTTTGAACCGCCGTAAGATGCCTTGTCTCCGGGCTCATGCGCGACCGGATAGAGTTCCCATCGCAGATGGAGCGGCATTTTTTGAAACCTGAGAAACTTGACCACAACAGCGGCGACAAATGTGGCGACGCTTAAGTAGGTCACAATGTAGAGTAGAAATGAGGGTGTCATTTTTTGATCCTCTGATAAAGTTATGGACTGAGCTGGTGCCTGGCGTATCTAAAGTACCTCGATTCATAAATATGGCAACATATTTATTCACTCGGCACTCAGTACTGAGTGAGCAAAAATTTAATTCAATGGTAATCAAATTACGTTACCGTATTTGCGAATCGAAGTACTAAAGCCTGGTGCATTTTTTTAACCCAAGCGAAGAAACGCAAATACATTCTTGATAAACCGATAAAACCGATAGGATTTGTAGCAGGCACCTTGGGGGGTTGTAAAGTAAATTTTGAGCTTAATACCGGTCCCCGTTTTTTAGACCCACACGCTCTCCCTCCTTGTGTTTTAAGGGATTGTTGTATATGGCAAGGCCCGTTAAAAAACATGAGTCACCCCACCCAAACAAATAGTCCTCCGCCGGCTGTTCTTATTTCTGCCCTGCGTGGCAGTGCCGGCAAGACACTTGTGAGTCTTGGTCTTGTTGTGGCGCTCCGACGCAAGGGGATTAAAGTCCTGCCGTTTAAAAAAGGCCCCGACTATATCGACGCCTCCTGGCTCTCACAGGCGGCAGGGGTCCCCTGCAGGCATCTTGACGGGTATCTGATGGGGGACGATGGTGTTGTCAAAGCCTTTACCAGTCAACTCTACAGGGGTGATTGCTCGGTGATCGAGGGGAACCGCGGTCTCTTTGATGGCGTGGATATTAAGGGGACCTTCAGCACAGCGCGGATTGCCAGTCTTTTAAATGTCCCGGTGATCCTTGTGATTGACTGCACCAAGGCCACCAACACCGTGGCCGCCCTGGTCCTGGGGTGTTTGCACTTTGACAAGGGGGTCCATATTGCGGGCGTGGTTCTCAACCGCGTGGCAGGAAGGCGTCACGAATCTGTTATCACCGAGAGTATCCGACACCACACGGGCGTCCCCGTTGTGGGTGTCCTGCCCAAACTTGACATCAAAATGCCGGAGAGACACCTTGGTCTCGTAACGGCGGCGGAGTCAGACTGCGAGCAGATCCTGGAGGCGCACGGTGATCTCTTTGAAAAATACATCGGTGTTGACAGGGTCCTTGATCTGGCGGGTTTTAATCCACAAGCGCCATTGATACATAAGACGCATAAAGCGGAGTGCATTGCGATCAAACATGAAGGGTTTCATGTTTGGCGCTATGCGCCAGACACTACGCGGGCGGACACCATGCAAAAATTGATGCCGAAACGCGTAGAAAAAACCTTCCAAGG
>JADGCS010000136.1 GCA_015228875.1 Deltaproteobacteria bacterium
CACATTGTGGGCAGATCGTTGGCGATTCACCAAAGATGCGGGCAATGAGCTTGGCCCACTGGATCCTCTTTGGCGAGGACTCCTTAATCACTTCAGGTACTGACTTGTCATGAGTCTCTGCCCGTGCTCGCTGAATTCGTAACCTCACGTTTGCGGCATAACATCCGGCATAGCGCCGCATGTTCTGATACCTGTCAGGAACATGTTGCAACACATGAGCAATAAAATCATGCGCCGCGAATAAAAGCTCCTTCTGCTTTTTGGTTTGGTAATAAACGGTCTTGGCTGTCTGGTCATACGTGAGACTCTTCAAAGTCACAGGGGGACGAAATCCATACTCCAGACACTTGTGCAAGCGATCGGGGTCTGTAAAACTGTCGCTCGCATGGACATGAAAACCGGAATGTTCCCAGCTCATCATGTTACCAGCCACATCCTGAGTGATCACGTTGTGTTTGAGCAAGAGCTTCAACACAGACAGACGAAACAACTCTGTCATCTGGTCAAAGTCGTAGTGAGGGCAACGTTGAAACGTGACCTTGCGCGGATCGGCAGAGTTGATCACCCCGTCTGTGATCAGGGCGTGGAGGTGGCAGTTAAAGTTGAGTTCGTCGCCCGATGTCTGAATCAGCGTGATCATGCCTGGGGCTACAAAAGCATTGTATTTCCCGTCACCCATAGCCAAAAAGACTGCCCGCTTGGCGGCCGCTACCAGATGGGTCAAGAGCTTGCGATGGTACTTAAAATAAATGCGCAACCTCTTGGGGATCGAGAATGTCCAAAACCTGTGCGGGATGTCCTGGCAAACAACATTGTCCATAACATCATCAAGCCAGACCTCAATCTTCTTTTGATGACAGGACGGGCAAAACAGGCGCGTCTTGCAGGAAAACGGGACATAAAGGCTCTGTTGGCAACGCCCACACTCGAAGCGGGCCATCCCATAGCGAGGATCGCCGCACTCAAAAAAACGTCTCAACGTCTCGTCCCAGACATAGCGGTAAAAGCCAAACTGTGACTCAAACTGACGGGAATACTCCTCCTGAAAAGATTCAAAGTGGTTGTAAAAAACCTGAAAAAGAGGACTATCGTAAAAGCCGCAAAAAAGGTACCACACACCCTATAAGCACCATTTAAGTGTGTGGAAGCTAGGCAATAGAAGATTCTTTGAGCGCCCCCATCAATCCTTGGTCTTAAGCTCGTGATCGTGGTCGGCGATAAATCGCCTTATATCATCGGTAATGGTCAACAACTTAAGCCACTGCTCTTTGTAGAGCGTCACCGGAAAACGTCCCATCCCGTAGACCGAAAGGGCCCCTTTTTCACTCACCTTCATCGAGAGGGTTCCGGGGCGATTTGTTTTTTTTAAGGTCTCGTTTTCGGCCTTTAGGCGTTCGAGTTCGGCCTTTAAATCCTCATCTGACATGGTTTCCTCCTGGTTATCCTGTGTGATAGTTTTTTTTTGCTTGATTTGGCAACAAAAAATAAATTTTCCGTTCTTCGTAATTCGTTCTTCGGTGAGGCCGTCTCAATCGACAGGGTGCCGCTTCGTTTTATACAATCAGGCTTCGAGACCCCTCGCACTGCGACCAAGACGTTCATACTGAATTTCAAGGCGATCGATTAAGGGTAACACGGCATTGAGTTTTCTGTGAAGGGGCGCCGTTAAACCAGATCTTACAGGTCCTTTCAAACTCTCCTCCACCTCTGCAATAGTTGCCAGAAGGGCCAAGACAGAAGGTTCTATATCGTTCTTAAACGAACCAGAATCCTCTCTCAATTTGTTGAGTCGCTTTTTCATCGTCACAATAACCTGCCTTGTTCGTTTGACCTGCATGGTGTGATCGCCGGGTTCACGAACAGGTCGAAGAAGCAGATCAAGGGCTTCTAACAGATCTGAAGGCAGGCGATCACAAAAGGCATCGCGTATTCGAATCAGGTTAAACAATTTTTCTGGTCTTCCGGAATCGCCACGTATTGAACTCACGTAAATATCCTTTGTCTCACCTTGTGCGTGTGTCTCTATGAACTGAACCAGGAGTTCAACCATCCGCTTCATTTGGGTCCCCTTTTCAAGCATTTCTTGACGAAGCATTGAACCGTTGGGTTTTCGCAGTCTAAAATAGATGCCCCAGCGACTGTTTTTGAGGGCCCTTAAATCCAATGCGATTTGACCAGGGTTTAAAGATTCGTACCGCCCCCCACCCGCTGTGGATCTGAACTTTCTGATGTAGACGCCCTTTTCTTCTTCTGGCACCATTTCGTTGATCGCATTGTACAAACCAATAAGACGATTATGCGTCCAGGCCCTTTCGTAAACATCCCGTTGCTCCGTGGCGGCAATCTCTGTTGCAATCTGAAAATCAGCGACACGCCTTAATCTTAAATGATCTCCAAAATCTTTGCGGATGTTTTCAAAATGAACAAGCAGTCTCTGACGTCCTCTATGCGAGAGTCTCACCCTCAAAAAGTACCTGCTCACAGGCGGTGTCTGCTCACCGCGCGTTCTTCGCATCTCTAATTCTCTTTCGATAAATTCGGCCCAACCACGGATACGATTCTCGCTAAACAAATCTTCTGTCGTTGAATGCTCTTTCGTTTTTCTTGATGCATAAGCATCGCGAAGCCCCATTTGTGCGATTTCGGAGCTGGTTTTAAAACCCGCTCCCACAGGTTCAAAACGGCTTTGACCTTCGACAAAGCGGCCCACGGGAAGTCGGTCTCTAAATCCAGCAGTAATTACCAGATCGACCTGCTCTTCAATATCATTTGGGATTGGTATCGTATCGATGGGAACCATTCCACTCGCTGATTCTACCAAATCAAAGCGCAGGCTTTCTGTTCCCCCATCCTCCCTTGGAACCTGGAGCACAAGCCCCTCTTTTAAATATTTGTCTATTACATCAGGTCTGATTTGGACATCTCCTGCAACAACAACACGCTGAAGGACCAGTTGATTTTCACTCCCCGAAGGTGCCACTTCAAGCCAGAAAGGTTGTTGTCCAATCTGCCCTTTAGAAATGACCCAGGGATAAAGAAAGGTACCACCAATACCCAATGTGCTTTTTTGACGTGCCCTCATCTGCGCTGTCAGCAAGACCTGACGAATCATCCGTCTCGTTGATAGATAAACATGAGGGAGATAATAAAAGACATCTTCGTCACCACCCACATGAAAAAGCTCAACCCCTTCGAGGGCGTAAACCAATCGATCAATCTCGGCACTGTGATAGCCATAGTCACCCAGCACGGTTAAAGCCGATTGTAATTCTTCACTCAGAGGGCGTAGCCCTCCCTTTCCGTCCAATCCAAGTCGATTGTAGACGTCGGCCCAGTCACCGTAGGGAGACAATGTGCTGTCACCCTCTTCTGTTGGTTTTATCTTGGGGGTGTTTCGACTCATTTTTGCAAAGCGGGCCAAGAACTCGTCGGCCGCTGCTACCGGAAATGGTTCTGCATGAGTGGCCTCGACCATCGCCTCCATTTCAACAAGCCAGCGTTTTCTGGCATCGGGAATCAACTGTTGTGTGGCACGCTGCCAGTGGGCATAAAAATCCCTTATGACCTTGTTAAAGACATTTCGTTGACCGTTGAGCCTTGGATCATTCTGAAGCCCCTCGACAAATGTCACAAAATTTTTGAGACCGCTTTGCTCAAGAGGTGAAAATCCGTGTTCGCTCAAAAGAACATCAAGTCTCCCGCAGATCCAGTGCTCACGCTGTTGGTCCAATACCCTCATGAGATGTGGGGCCCGCAAATACGTTGCGGTTTCTATTTCTCCAAGTAGTTCTCTGAGCTGTTGGTTTGCCACTTCAAGGGTTGGGATGGCATTTTCAAGAAACCGGAAACAAGCGACCAGATTTTTTGCTGCAGACACTGGTGTGATTAACAAGTCTGTAATCTCCCCCGCAAATTGGGCCATTTCTTTAACAACCGTTCTTCCAAGCACGTTTCCTGCAGCAGTCACCCTTTTATTAAGAAACCCCCACTTTTTCATCCAGCGGTGTTGCTCTTCTGAGATGCGCTGTTGTTCTGTTTGCCGAGTATCATCATCAAGGCCTCTAAGCAATTTGGCAAAATGATCATCGATAGCCTTTTTAAATCCTGCCATGATGGCCTTGGACATAGGTGTCCGAACCGCCTTATGGAAAGGGGTCGGACCACCACTCGCAGCACTTCTGACCTTTGATTCAGAAATAAACCCCAGCATAAACTCAACTGCCTCGCTTGAAACACCCCAATCATTATCCTGTTGAATCTCTGGCAACAAAAGATTTGGCAACCTGACAACTAAAGGTGTCCGAGGAATCATGACTGGCATCGTGTCCACCAACGTCTGGTGCGCCATACGACCGGGGATGTAAAGGGTCACACAAAGTCCCATTCCCATTTGTTTTGCTGCGTTGATGGTCATGCTCAACCACTGAGGATCAACTGCCTGTGCAAATAGGGCAAACTCTACCCCGCGAAGTCCTTCGCCCTTTGCAATGGCCAACAGTTTTAACGATTGCAGTTGTGAACGGACATAGGTTGCGTCATTACCATGACTGTCTTTTAGAGAATAAACGGGATCATCTGTCACACGACTTTTCACTTCAACAAGTCGATCCCCAACAACATGGGTATCAATTTCTGCCCGTTCTTTTATTTTTTTGAACAACTCCCTGTCTATTTTTGGCCATGCTTTTTCAAGGGAAGTGAGCAACGCTTCGGGCACCAGGTGCCACGGCACATCGCGCCTGCCAGCAACTATTGTATCATAGCCATTGAGAGCAGCATTCTCAGCAACCACGGTTGAATATGATATTTCTTTTAACGCGCCTCGAATGTCTGAACTATTGATGCTTAAGAGGGTTCTATCGGTAAGAAAAGCCTGCCCAAGACCACCAACACCACTCTGCATTAATCGTGCAAACATGGTGAGCACAACAGACAACTGATCGAGTCCCTCAAAACCAGTCACAGGCAGTTCACGCAACGGGGCACTTTCGACAAGCAATCTGGCCGTATCGAGATCTTCACTTGCCAGTCTGGCAAGGGCCATCCTTTGTGGAAATCCAAGGGCCTTAACACGATCATCATTGTTGACGCCCATTGCCTTGAGCCATGCCTCGATAAGTTCATGGTCTGCAAGCGGCTTGCCGCCACCTGATGGATTGGATGGTCCACCAAGACCATCACCACGAGTAGTAAATCCGTTTGCAGGGGCCTGTGTCGCAGGGGCCATTGAAAAACCGGTCCTGCCAGCCAACAACAGTCCATCAGGCGAGGGCATGAACCTTTGTGCCATGGCAACAAAACCCTTTGCATTGAAAGGACTGTAAACTTGCGGGAGTGATTCCGGGATAAAACCAATATCCAAAGGTTTAAGCTTGCTATGACCAACAACAGCCCCCCCTGTACCTGTGTTTGGCAGAGCGGTAAAGGAAGGGAAAGCTCCTTGTGGAAAATTTCTTTGTATCAAAACCATTGGATTAATCCTTTCGACCCCATGAACCCAAACAAAAAAGATTGCCAGCACGGATACGCAAAGATCGAGGTCTATTTTTTGGTACTGCTATCCGCACACGCATCGTCGGTGAATGTATAATAAAGTTTCTTAATTTTTTATTTTTGGATGCATTTACTTAGTGGTGGAAAAAAGTTAACAATGTCATATGGCTATTGGACTGTTTGAGCGGGATTTGAAGATTTTTTGGCCCGAAACTTTTTGGAGTCATTAAGGCCTCATTGATTTTTAAGGCCTCCTCCGTCATTGATTTGTCATTGATTTGTCTGCGCAATTCAAACTGCAGCCTGGCACGTTGTTTTTACAAACAAGACATATTGAGGTGGTAGAGGAGTTGGTGCTTTAAGAATATTTTTCAACCACCATCCTCGCCATCAGATAACTCACGCTAGACTCCGCACCCTGATTCAAGTTGACCTGATGTTCTTCGAGGCCGTCGTAACACCCGCCGGTGCAGGGATTATAAATAATCCGGTTTAAGTGGTTGTGTCCCACAAACCAGTTGAAGGCGATTTTGAGTTTATCCAGATACACTTTATCTTTAAAGGTGCGATAAAAGGTATCCAGAGCAAGGATTGTATAAGAGACATCGATCGGCTGCTCGCCGTGCTGTTCGCGTGTTCCGCCTTTTGAAAGCCACGTTTGATTTGAGATGACCTTTATTTGATTGTTAGCAAATGTTTGTGACAGTAAAAACTCAAATGATTTTTTTGCGATCTCCAAATAGCGGGTTTTTTTAACAGAGAGCCAGGCCAGAAGCATGGCCTCGGGCAGGATACTGTTTGCATACGTCATGTAGTTTTCAAACCAGTTCCAGTTATTTCCTGACTCATGGTCAAACATGGCAGCAAGTCTGTCAGCTAATATTTCTATCTGCCCCATCACCAAAGGGGATTCGTGCTTTTGATGATAGTAAAACAAACCCTTGATATTATAGGCCATGGCCCGGGTGGAGTACATTTCTTCGATGTGTTGCAGTGAAATTTTTATTAACCCTTGAGCTGTTTTTGTCATTTCCAACGGAATCAAATCTTTTTTTGAGATTAAAAACCCAAGTGCCCAGATGGCCCTGCCCCTTGAATCTTCGAGGTTTGTCTCGCTGTTTTGAGGGGAAAAGTTTTTATCTTTGTCTACATAATTTAAAAAAGTTTCGTCAGGTTGAACACAGTATTTGATGAAGTTGAGATAAATATTCATGAGGTCCAAATCCGCCTCGTCATGTGTTAATTCGTAGTGCATGCACAGGGCAATCAAGGCTCGGGCATTGTCATCAAGTGTATATCCTGAGTTAATATCGGGCAGGTTGATTTTTGAAAACTGGATCATTCCAAATACGGTGGTCAGTTGTTTGATATGGTCAAGATTCAGGACGGGCGGGGTATATTGCAGTGAAAAATCGGGACCCAGTACTTCTATAAAAATCAAAACGTGTGCAATGGCCGAATTTTGCCATGCGGTGGGTGCAATTTTATGCAGGGTATTGATGCTGATGTTTTTTCGTAACAGGTCATCACCAAGCAATTTTATAACACCTGCGGCCAATTGACCTGAGTGCTGAAATTCAATGATAATGCCCGTGTGTTCATCAAGCATCTCTCGTGCCTGTGGGATGGGGGTTGACACAATGGGGCACCCACAACTCATGGCATACGAAAAGGTGCCGCTTACTGCCTGATGGGGGTCTTTTGAGGTAAAGAGATAAATATCTGTGAGCCTCAGGTATTCCATTAAAACAGGCAGCGGCAGATACTGGTTGACGAATTTTACATGCTTTTCGAGATTCAAGGACAAGACTTTTGCTTCGAGCATGCATCTGTATTTTTCGCCCTCTGATTTGATGACACCCGGATGGGTTTTGCCGATGACCAAAAACAACACCTCGGGATTTGTATTAACTATAGCGGGCAAGGCCTCGATCGAGGTTTCGATACCCTTGCCGGGGTTTAAAAGACCAAAGGTCGAAAGCACCCTGCGTCCCGTCAATCCATACTTGTTTTTGAGGAATGCCATGTTGTTATTTGAGACCAGATGAGTGCCATGGGCGATAACTTCTATTTTATGCAACGGTATTTCATAATCCTGAGAGAGAACCCCTTTGGATGTCTCTGTCATCACGACAACGAATTTGCAGGCATTGGCCAGGGCCCCCACCATGGTTTTAAAGGCTTCGTCAGGTCTTGGCAGCACGGTATGAAAAACAAGGATCACGGGTTTTTTGAGTTGCTGTAAAAAATTCAGAAAATCATTTTTTTGGGATAGTTTAAAAAAACCAAACTCGTGCTGGATGATGACTATTTTTATTCTTTCATTTTGATTGATCTTGTTCGAGAGATTCAGGAACCCTGCAGAATCCGAGGTATCGAGCACGCAGGTTACCTTGCCATCATCGTAATTAAATTTTTCGTCCTTGGTTTCAAGGGCACACATCCTTAACAAAAACGACTGACCGAATTTGTTGTCAATGGCATGGATAAGATCCTGCGAGTAGGTTGCAATGCCACATTCTCTTGGCGGGTACGAGGTGATAAAGAGGATTTCGGGCAGGGTATTATATTGAAGAGAGACAGCGTGAAGGGCTCTTTTTTTGGGAGCGGCATCATTTCTTGTTGTCTCACAGATCAGTTCAGTTGTTTCGTTGGTATCATAGATTTGATAAATATTTTTATTTTTCATAAGGCTTCATAAGGCTTAAGTATAAAGTAAAAGTTCATTAACCAGAGCTGATAAACTCACAGAGGCACAGGCTATCTGCTCATCAGCCGCACCATAATAAATATAAAGGGTATCGCCAAACAGGGCAGTTCCGGTGGGGAATACGACGTTATTAATAACTCCGTTTAATTCCCAATCAAGCTCTGGCGAAAACAAGGCATAGGGCAGGCGGGCTATTTCTTTAGAGGGGTCATCCAAGTCGAGCAATGCAGCGCAGGCCGAATAAACACGTTTTTTTATTTTTTTTTCTACCCCATGATAAACCATAAGCCATCCGTGTTTTGTTTCGATCGGGGGGCACCCTCCACCAATATAGGCAGATTCGTGTTTATACCGGGGATCCATGACGATATGTTTTTTAAGATTCCTGCAATAGTCTTTCCAAAACTTTTTGGTGAGACCCTTTAAATCATCTGTTTTGGCGATTTGAATACCGGGCCTGATGCGGTGTAAAAAACAAAGTTTGCCTTTGATTCTTCTCGGAAAAAAAATCACATTCTTGTCCCACAAGAGTATTCTGTTTTCGATGTTGTCATCCTGATAATAAAATTTGTGATTGCGATAATAATTTTTATTAACCCTTTCGACCGATTCAAGGAGATACAGAAATTCAACATAGGTTACAGGAGGGACGATGATCCCGCATTTTTTAAATTTTTTAAGATCTGTAGAAACCGCCAGTGCCCCCTGTGCGTTTACCCCGTCATAGGCTGTGTAGGTCAGGTAATAGAGGTCATCGATTTTGACGATGCGGGCATCTTCAACACCGTGCGACTCGTATTTGTGCTGGGGGATCAGGATGGGCTTTTCGCTGCGTTCTTTGACGGTGAGCGGGCCGTCGAGTTTGCAATAACCAATGGTGGAGTGATTACCCTTTTGCACCGCACGGTAAAAGATATGTACTGTATTTCCCTCCTGCATGATTGCAGGGTTTAAGACCCCATCGTTTTCAAATTCGAGATCAGTTTTTTTGAGCAGGATGCCTTCTTTTTTTACTTCGATCATATTTTTATTCTTTTTTTGTGGTGGAGCAAAATACAACAGGCTGAAGAGAGCCCTTGGGGCTAAATGTCTTGCAGCCCTTCCTTGTACTCTATTTTAACATTAGTAGCGAGTTTATTAAGCAGGGCAATGCTTGGTAAATTGTGTTATTTGGCGCATGTGCTGGTATTGTTTGGGGTTAAAAAGTATTAAAAAGTATGACGGAGGTGTAATTTTTGATCCAGGTTTTACAAATCGTGAGGCCACCATTGTAAAAACCAACTTCCGTAAGGGTCTGCCCGGAAATAACTGTTCTTTTTTGGCGCTCAGATTGGGGTTAGATTTGGCCGATCTGAATGAGCAAAACCGGAGGAATAGCAGGGCTATTTCAGGGCTTCGTAGGCAAATTTTTTTGATATTTCCAAAAATAGAAGATGGGGGCTGTGATTTTAGGTTATTTTGATGAGTCCATGAGATTGGGGGGGGCTTGGTGAAACCCGGAGGGTTTTTTTAGCG
>JADGCS010000137.1 GCA_015228875.1 Deltaproteobacteria bacterium
TGTAGATAATACAATTATTGTAGATATTACAATAATAATATATACTAATATTGTATAATATACAAGGCTAAATTCTAAAACAAATGTATGATTTCCAATACATATTATTTGGTCTATGATTTGGTCACAAAACAACAAGGAGGAGCAGATATGCCGCAATTTGCGGATCCCTGCCTTTTTTATTATGTACTCGAAATCATTTCCATTATTTTTACCCAGTCTCTTGGACGCTAAGGCAATTTGCTTTACACGAAACTTTTGAAAAAACCTCCCGATAACTACTTTGCTTTGTTGGTGTTATTGGTATCGATCACCTTGTGGTTCAATCAGGAAATCTTTCGCAAGGTAGAAACGCTTAATAATTTTATGTTACGTACTAATTCAATTACAGCTGGTTTTTCTTTTGTAAGAAGTACCATTGCACGTTTTGTAAATCATTCTGTAACTATAGGTGGCACTCAAAGTACAACTGACGAACGCGGAGATACTACAGAATCCAACCCTGCAACTTTCCCGTTTCAGCAATGGAAACAATCGTTCTTTCAAAAAATAGCATCAATTAAAACCCAGACACCCAGAATGAGATTAGCCACTTCAATAACTCATACTTTGTTTAGTAGTTGCAAATACCTTGATCGAATAAAGCATACTCTATGTATCCCTTTCTCTGTAACTAACGGCTTTTCTAAGGTAGCACGACCTCAACAAAACCATAATAAAATTGTCATCCAACAAGCATCAGAGGAAAATTTAGAAGAAATTTTGGCCTTGGTGCTTAAACAATGGCCCCAAGTGAGAGGTATCAAAGAATATTTTATTGAATGTTTGAAAAGGCAAAAAACGCTGATTGCCCTAGAGAACGATGTAATTATTGGTTCTGTTTCGATAGCTGACAGAATAATAAATCTTGAATCTGTACCCCTAAGAAGTGCTGGTATATTTACCCTGATTACTGATCCTTCTGCCAGGGGTAAGGGAGTTGGGACTAAATTAATGAACAGGGCTAAGGAAGTAATGTTTGAAGATGATGTAGATATTTCTTTTTTAGAGACCAGTATTAATTCTTACTATGAGAATTTTGACTGGGTAACAATGGAACATCCTGATTTAAACTTTGAAATTAACATAACAGAAGCAGATGCCCAATCAACCCATACTGGAAATTTTAGGGGGTATCAAGAAAGTGACATCGAGCAGATAGCTACTGTTTACAACAAATGTTCAAAAAACAGAACTCTGGCACCAAAAAGAGATAAAGATTATTGGATAAGATACTGTAATCAGTTTCAAATAGGCAATTCACTTTTTTTTGTCTTGGAAAATGAAGGGGAAATTCAAGGATTCGCACATTTAATAATAGATCCAAGCCAAGCAACAATAAAAATCATGAATCTTGGTTATTCTTCAATAGTAACTAAAAACATTATCCTGTATAAAATCCTTGAATATGCAAAAAGCAGAAAAATTAAAGCTGTAAAAGGGTCCTTCGTTCTAGAAAATGACTTCATAAAAGACATTAAGGGTTTAAAATGTAGTATTAGTTTTTCCCCTGATACGATGTTAATGCTACAGATGTTTGAGCCTGCACGTTTTTTTACTAAAATTAGTCCTTTAATAGAGACCAGATTAAGAAATGCAGGGTTGGGTTCATGGTCAGGTACAATATGTATCAGTACAGAATCAACTCATGTTTATATCCTCATAGATAGAGGTCGTGTAAGGATTGAAAAAAGTGATAATATTGTAAATGCCGATATAAACTTGGACATCAGACAATCTGATCTTTTAAAAATAGTTTTTGGCCACAAGACCGTTGGTGAACTTAATGATGTTCCTTCCGCCATAGAACACCTGTCTCTGCTGGGTGTGTTATTCCCAAGTATGGATATATTTTACCGTATCCATCCCTTGGCAGGAGAATAAGATAAGCAAACTACCTGTAGTTTCTGTTGTTTTTTTAACCACATGCCACAAATTAGTGAATTAACTATTGCCATAACTTCAAATTCTATGTACACTTTATAGAGTGTAATTAGTTAGTTTTTTATTGTACTTGACGACTGAAATGTGATGTTTTTTTTAATTTGTTGACCCAGAACCTTCAGCGTCGTGTGTTTGGTGTGCTTTTTGTACTCATGCCGCTTGGAGAACGTCTGGACGAAATGGAGAACTTATGGCAAAAAATAGAGTTTCAAGTAAAAAAAGGCACCTGTCCTCTACGGCGAGTAAAACTGAACCATTGAATAAAAAAGTTAGCGCAAAAGATGCAGGAGCATTGAATAAAGCAGTAGACGCAAGAACCAACACTAATGATAGGAGTGTCAAGTCTGTGTCAAGGTCAATAGGTGCTGTTTCTAACGAATTGTGTTCCCACTAGTTTGGTGCACGTGTTGAGTTGTGTGTTTTCACAGTGATCTTCTCGCCAGTATTCTTGGAGTATCCCTCGTTGTGTTTGTCTGTGAGGTATGTTGTTGGTGGTGTGTCCGCCTTATGTTCCAAGAAACTTCTGTCGTAAATGGCCGACAATAAAAAAACATATTACCTTAGTTTACGCGTTTACCTGCACACCGTTGCACGTGGTGTTCATGGAATGTATCACTCTGTCTGGGGCAATTTAACAATAGTTGACGATGGAATCAAAAGTTTGCTTGCCAGTTTGAAGAAAAAAAAAAATTCAGCCGTACTGATTTCAATATTATCTGTAAGGAACACAAGATTGTATCTGTAAAAATCAATCATACTTTTAGATATTTGCTCAATAATGGGTACATACTAAGCTCAAGTATTAAAGAAACCGCCTTAATAAATAAAAAAATAATCCCAACAAAAAAGAATATAGAAAGTGGTAAATTACTCAGGAGTGTTCGTCTCAATTGGACTAGTGAGTGCAATTTTAGATGTAGTTATTGCCATGCTGAAGTTATAAGGCAGGGGGGGCAATCTCAAAATTTAAATTTCTACAAAGCAAAGGAATTTATTGACAAAATTTTTGAGGTGCTAAAAGCAAACAATAAAACTGATTTATCTGTACGATTTTATGGTGGTGAACCCTTAATTTACTGGAAGGAAATTAAAAAAACCATTGAGTATATTTTGAAAAAAAAACCAAAAAGGTTTCTGGTTAAAACAATACTGAATACAAATGGTGCCTTGGTCAACGATCAAATGGCAAGGTTTGGCGCTGATAACAGTGTGCTTTTTGTTGTCAGTTTGGACGGCCCCCCCCACATACACGATAAACTAAGAAGAACAAAAAATAATCTAGGAACATATTATTCAGTACGTAATGGTATCAAAATCTTAATTAAAAATGGCTGTTTGGCATGTGTGCATTGTACGATTGATAAACACAATTCTGATTTAAATTCTTTAAAGTCACTAGTTAAAATATGTCAAAGACTCGGAGTTTATGGATTAGCGTTCACACCCTCTTTCCAATCTCTGGTTAGAAATACAGATAATGAAAATAAAATACTAGCATCAAAAATTCATAGAATTTTTTTATACGCACGTAAAAGAGGTTTTGTTGTTGGCGGTTTATGGAAAGGCGTGATCGGTAGATTGTTAAATAATTTTCAAAAACAAATTCATTGTAGCGGCGAAGGGCGTGAGCTGGGCATTGAGGCAGATGGTAGTATTACATCTTGTGTTAACATTCCGACAACTTTTGGGAATGTAATAAATTTAAAAAAAGTTTTCAAAACACCTTATTACACAAAAATCTCTAAGAGACATGGCCAATTTTTAACATCTTGTTCAACATGCAATTTGTCTGGTTTATGTACGGGCGGCTGCATGTCTGTCCCTTATTACAAATCTCAAGACATCAACAAGGTAACTGCTTGTTCATACTACCAAGCCCTTGTAAATGAATTCATTAAAGGGATAGCAAAAAACGGTTTTGAGTATTATGAATATTTGGGCTGTGGTTTTGGTGGTTTTTAATTTCATTCAAATAAAACCAGCCCCTGTCTTTGAAGACGTTTAAACTCATCCAATATCAACTCAGAATTCTCTTTGTGACTTGATTTAGAATCGATTATGTCGATAATATTACCAGCTGATAATGTCCCATTGCTGAATTTCAACAAATGATATGCCAGAGGATCCAATTCTATAGCTTTACTTACGCGGCCCGGAAGATATGCTATATAATTTTTTTTTTCGGGTATCATTTTACACGAGCCACTCTTCAAAACATCAATAATATCAAAAATGTTATAATGGTAAGATTTGAGTTTTAAATTTTTTACGGTTTTGGGTTTACTGTTTAGCCCAACATGAGAATGATCATGCAGCTCTGTTTTCTTTGTGAAACTATTATTTTTTAAAACACCTTCATGTTTTAGGACCTCACTTAATAAACGATTAGAATGGTCTGTTACAAACTTTTTAAATGTTGGGAAATAATGATTTACTAAATCTTTGATGTTATGGAAAAATAACCACTTGTTGTTTTTTTTTTCAAAGTATTTAAACATCTTGTTGCCAAGAAAAACCGGTGAATGATTATAGTATCTAAGTAAAAGCAATGTAGTAAGGGGGAAGTTCTCAATCAAAAAATTGTACAAAATGCATTTCTCTTGAGAAATATGTGCATTTATTGATTCATTTTCAATCAGGCAAGACCCTATAAACGTATTAAGGTTTTTTTTAATAAGGGCACGTTCATTTGGTTGCGCAGTAAGTTGAATTTTTACATTCTTTTTATTTGCAATGACGTGTTCAATGTATTTTCTGTTGGATTCGTATAATTCGCTGCCTTTAAGAAAAGATAAAGGTGAGACCTGCACCTTTGGCGGATAGCTATACAATTTTGATTTTAGTGCTAACATTAGCGTTGCATTAACCTGAGATTTTGATTCCCCAGGGAACCCTGTTATTAATGAAATTGTTGCCAGGATATTGTTTTTGCTGAGCGCACTAAGTGTAGCTGGTAACCTGTTAATTGGTAAGTTTTTCTTTATATCTCTTTGAATCTTTTTAGACGCAGATTCTATACCTAAAAATATTTCCTTGCACCCTGCTTTTTTTAAGCTCTCTATTAGTTTACTATCCAACACCTCTAACCTTGAGTAACATCTCCATGAAAGATTTTCATTCTTAATAAGTTTAAGAAATTTATTAGTATTTTTTTTTGAACAAAGAAAATTATCATGCATAATATCAATAACGGGATTATGGTATTCCCCAAAAATAACGTTTGCATCTCTAATTTCTCTGGCCAATCTTAAGGCAGACTTAATCCTAAACTTCTTTTTCCACATTTTACTGGTTGAGCAAAAAGTACACTTAAAAGGACACCCCCTTCCAGCCTCAATAACCCCACCTTTGTATTTTTCTCTGTAAGGAATCGTGGAATAATTCAGTTGTGGGAGTTCATTTACATCTTTAATCAATTGGCGATCAGGATTTCTTGTTATTATTTTATTATTCCAAAAAGTTAACCCGTTGATACTGCCCAGCTCATTCTCACACGCAAAAGCTCTTACAAGTTCCAATAAAGTTTCTTCACCCTCACCTCTTACAATTACATCTATTTGTTTAAAAGTTTTTAACAAAACTGAATCACCTGTTACAACCTCGGGGCCTCCAAAGACTATTGGTATTTGTGGTGCCAGTCTTTTACATTCCTTTGCAATCAATAGTGATGACGGTAACGTACTGCACATAATACTAAAACCTATCATCAGAGGTTTTTGTTTAACAATCTTATTTGCAATAAATCGTACCGCTGGAGTTCTGCTGCTATACAAAACATTTAAGTCCGTTATTTGAGGATCAAATCCATGGTGCTGTAAATATGTTGCAAGCGTAACTAAGCCTAATGGTATATAACTTGATAACCCATAGATTTTTGTTTGCACAAGAGTTACCTTTTTATTTTGTGAGTCTTTCATTTGTGTTATTGCCTTTAGTAATAACAAGATTAAATATATTTAAAACATGAGTAATCCCAATAATATATCAACTGATTCTTTCCAAAACAGATTCTATAAGAAGGTATTTTATTCGATCAGAATAGATTTTCTTCATAGAGCAATGTTTGGTTTTATCATACCTCTGTAATACCAGTTCAAGTATTTCTTTGTTGGTTCGCTTCCCATCAAAAAGGGATAATAAGGTCTTTTCTAACTCTGTTGCTACCAATAGTTTTGACTCATCTTTTGTGGCTACATACATTAACGATGTCACTTTGTTATTGAATTTAAATTCTCTATCGCCTGATGTCTCCAAAAAATAAATCATATCAAAAGGGAAACTTTTTAATTCTATGTGTTTTTTGAGTTTTAATACTGCATGCCATGCAAAGACCTTTGTCTTGTCTGAACCAATTTCTGTTTTAGACAGAAAACATAATTTGTTTAAAGCTTTTTCATGGGAAAAGACTGCTTTGACAGGAGTATATATAATCTCTTTTTTCTCTGCTAATAATATAATGTGTTTTTCAAAATAAGGCACATACCTGTCTAGAACCTTCTTTTTGTTAATTGATTTTTCCCACTTTTTGAACCCACATACCTCCATGTGTTTAATAAGGCGTAATACAAGTTTTGTTGGTGTAGTATTTGTTGTCTTTAAGATTAACGCCGTTGTTAATGGAAACAAATTTATCAGAAAATCATAGAGTAGGCTAAATTTATAGATCGTTTTATTGTTTATGTTTTCGTTTTTACAAACTCTAAAAGATGGAAAAACTCTCTTGTGTTTATTTATTATTTGTATTTCCTCATCAAGTTTTGTGCAATAAGGTGATGTGGTTAATTGTTTTGAAAGCCGTAAGTTCTGCAGTTGACTGTAATACAAATCACTTCCACGTTCAATACGAAGCCTGTTAATTTGAATTGTTACATCTGAATTTTCTTGTAGCTTACAATTAAGTGCTAAATTAAAAGTATCATCTAAATCCCTGTAATTTTCTTTGGGAAACCCTATTACAAAAGATAGTGTAAGAGCGATGCCGTTGGTCGATATCAACCGAACTTTCTTTAATACAGAATTCAAATCGAGATTTTTTTTTATATACCACATCGTACTTTTTGAACCAGTCTCTATTCCAATAAATATACCTTGGCAGCCACTTTTACCCAAAATATCTATGAGATTAGAATCTAAACGATCTATTCTTGCAGCACAGCCCCATTTGATATTAGTTTTACGAACTAATTTGCAAAATTCTATAGTTTTTTTTCTATTAATTAAAAAGTTGTCGTGGTGAAGTTCTATTGGATACTTAATGAAATACTTTTTTTTTACATATACAATCTCAGACACTATTCTCTGTGGGGATTTAATTCTAAATTTTTGTCCCCATACATTTCTGGTTGAACAAAATACACATTGAAAAACACACCCCCTCCCACCTTCAATGCTAATCCCCTTGTATTGGTTTATGTATTTTTTATTAAACGGTAGAAGTTTAAAATTAGGAATAGGAAGGTTGTCCAGATCATCAATTAACATCCTGTCTCTGTTTCTTATTATTTGATTTTCTTTTCTAAATGTTAATCCATCGATAGCTTTTAAATTACAATTGTGTTCTAGGCCATCTAATAGTTCTCTGATAGTTTTTTCACCTTCACCTCTTACGATAAAATCAATCTGTGAAAAACAGGTTAGAATATCAATATCTGCAAAACAGGCCTCAGCTCCACCAAAAACTATTTTAATGTTTTGTGTGAGGTGTTTCAGCTCCTGTGCAATCAAAATCGCCGTGGGACAAGAGTACCCCATTATGCTAAACCCGACAATGTCTGGCCTGGTTTTTATTATTTTTTTTGCAGCATTCTTAAAAAAATATGAATTGATTTTAAGATGTTTGGTTTGAACATAATAATTCAAGTCAATAATATTGGGTATATGTGTTGTTGGTTCTAGGATCGTAGCCAACATGACCAGGCCGAGCGGAATAGAATACTTGTAATGATACACTCCATTATTGTTTGAAATCCTTTCAAAAGGTAGCTGTACAAGTGCTATCTTCATAACTTTGAATACAAAATTCCAAGTCTTTCAGATGAAAAAAAAATTAATTGGAGTCAAACTTTAAAGCCTGCATTAGGGCCATGGTTAGGCATCTTGCATACAAATCTATTAAGCTTTAAGTCTTTTTCACTAGGTTTGATAAACCTGACAGGAACAAATGCACCCAAATTTTTAGCTAATGCCCCCACAATTTTTACAGTTTCATATTTTCTTGTTCTGCCTAGCGAAAAACCATTATCAATAGATTCAATTAACACTTCTTGACTAGAACCAATGAGCTTTATACTTTTCTGGCGGAATTTGCGATTTATATAATTGTTTATTTCTTTTGCTCTCCGTAGCTTTTCCGCCTTTGTGATGCTATCTCTATACATCTTCTGAGCCAGCGTTCCCGGACGAGGGGAATAGATTCCAGTTTCGACTGCAGAAACTTGGCATTTTGATATCGCCTTAAGTGTATTATTAAAATCACTTTTTGTTTCACCTGGAAAACCAACAATGATATCTGTCGTTAAATTAGCATCGGGTATATATTTATAAATTTTATCAACAAGTTCATAGTACTGTTCAATTGTATATTTTCGGTTCATCAGTTTTAATATTTTGTTGCTACCAGATTGTAATGGCAAATGAATGTGTCTGGAAATGTTGGGATACTTAGCAATTATTTTGATCAAGTAAAGATCAAAACCATTTGGATGGGAAGAGGCAAAGCGAACCCAAGAATCAGGTCTCAATAAGGCTACATTTTCTAGTAAATCGGCAAAGTTAATTATTTTAGAATTCTTATCTGGATTAACGTAGGAGTTTACTGTTTGGCCCAGTAAGGTGATTTTTTTAACTTCTGGAGCCAGATTTTTGATTTTAGTTAAAATCTTTTTTGCTGATGAGTTATTCTCTCGGCCACGTGTGTATGGAACAGCGCAATATGAACAAAATTGATTACAACCATTCGATATAGGAATTAACTGTTCCCAAGGTTTATTGGATTGATAATTAAGCTCCAAATATGAATTATTCCCGGGACTATATTCGTAAAATTTCGATTTTCTAGCAATCAGTTTAGGCAATTTTGCTATTTTGGTAATATCAATGATTATATCAAACTGCCCCTTTAACTTGCTAATGTCATATTCCAATACGCAACCTGTCAATATTTTCAGGACATTTTTTTTTATTTTATTTGTGGCAATAAAATTATAAATACTATCCATTATATCTTGTCGCACTGAACAAGCGAGGATAATTATCAAATCTGCGTGATTTACATCTATGGCCCCTACAAATCCCCCGGTGTCCATCAGATGAGCCAACTCATTCGCCTCTGCCTCATTTACCGCACAACCGTAATATGTAATATAGTAGGATTGCATTTTTTACTACGAGTATAACTACAACATGTTAATAAGTAAATTAGAAAAAGGTATCAAAGCTTTACAATCTACAGTCTTGATCAACAAGACTGAACAAGGGGTGTTAAGGTGAGAGACTAAAGTCCCACCAGTCTCATTATTGAGACTTTTTTCTGAGATTTTAATTTTTCAAAAACAAAGCTATACACCGCACGGTCATAAACTGAGCTTTTTTATTTGAGAATCCCCCCCTCCCTTGATGGGAGGGGGTTAGGGGGCATAAGCGCTAACTTAATAACCGTCATGATACGTCGTCCACTGAGAAATTC
>JADGCS010000138.1 GCA_015228875.1 Deltaproteobacteria bacterium
GAAGCTATTTGTTCACTGGCAGATGAATATTAAGCCGTCGATTGGATAATGGGAGCCGGATGAGCTGAGAGGTTCAAGTCCGGTTCTGAGAGAGCCCGTGGGGGAGGTTCCCGCGGGCCACTCACCTAAAAAAACAAACACCGCAGAAATAAGTCATGACTAGGAATTTTAAAGTTGACAGGGCGCGGGTGCATGCCTCGCATGACGAGGAAACTCAACCGCGTCAAAGTCAAGTGAGTAACTTGATATAAGGAGAAATCGCATGGATAGTAATTCAAAATACTACACAACCGAGGTCATCGAAGAGACGGTTGAAAACGACAACAAAAAATATTCAACAGCGACTCATGTCGTCAAGACAGGTGTCAAGACCATCATTGGCGTTGGTGTGGGTGTGCTTGCAGGCATTGCCTCGGTCTTTGTGGCGGCCCATATTCTCGAAGCGGCCATACCCGCCATGCTGATCACCAAGACAGCCGGTGTGGTTGGCGGCGCCACGGGCCTTTTAAAGGGTGTCAACGACGCAAAAAAAGCGGCTTAATATTTAAACAGCCCCTAATCTCTTGCCGACCTTTACAGCCTTGTCGAGCCTCAAATAAAAGGCTTAAGGCTGTGGGGGCTAAGGGCTAAGGGCTCAAAACCACATGAACATCTCATGCAGTTTTTGCAATGGTCAGATGGAGATCTATCAGATCCCGCGCTACAGCAAATTGTTTACATCAATCTGTATTATTCTGGGCCTCCTTTTTTCTATCAGTATCGCAGGGATTCTTTTGGGCATCATTTTTCTTGTCGCGGGTCTTTATTCGGCCTTTGCAAAAAAAGAGGTCTGGTACTGCCCTTCGTGCAAGGCTGTGGTGGGCAGGCTTGATGACAAACAAAAGATCAAAAAGGCGGCTTGATAACCACCTGCTGTATTAAAGGACACACATGAAAGAAAAAACCATTGTAAAGAAGACGCGCAACCGAGGCTTGGGTCTTGCCTCGGAGACACAGCCCGTAAAGACAAGCGCTGCTCCTGCTGAACAGCGCCCCACCAAAAAATTGGACGGCACAAAAGACAACCCCGATCAGCAAAAAGCCGACAGCCCCAAAAACGAATGGCCGCGGCTCTTGGGGCTCGCGCTGTCAAAGTTGGAGGAATTGGCCGTCAAGACAATCTTTAAGACCGAAGAAAAAACAGATGTCGAGGCCCTCGAAGATGAACTGACCGAAGATCTTAAGGCCAAATACATTGCACTTGGCATTCATGCCTTACCTTTCATCAAAGAGAACAACAGCTTTGGTGATCAAAAAATAAGCGGGATTGTCACTGCCATCGAGGGTTTAATGGCAGAAATCAAAAAATTAGAGGCAATGAAAAAGGGAGTGTGATCCCGAGAAAATTTGGGGCCGCAAACAACCCCTGTGTGTTATAAAAAAAGGATGTCTTATGCTGGTCGTCTTGGAACGTTTAACTCTGGCGCTTGCCACGTTTGTGCTGGGTAAAAAAACCTTTGATGTGTTTTCCAGAAAAATCGATTTAAACAAGCTCTATTCGGCAAAAGAGGCCGCCAAGCTGTTTGGCACAACCGAAAAAGAGGTGATGGCCTTTATAGAGGCAAAGGAACTCAAAGCAAAAAAAGTGGGCCGGGTTTATATTATCACCGGCAAGGAGATCATCAGGTTTTTGTCGGAATAACTGATCAGCCCTACGGGCTGATGGTTTTTGGTAGTTCGTAGTTCGTAATTGGCGGGGAAACAAAAAACTTGGTGGCTGATGGGCTGAAGAATGAACACCTACGAGATATCGGATGAATGTAAAAAATGCGGTCTGTGCATGACCAAGTGCCAGAACGGGGCAATCTTTGGCGAAAAAAAGGTCCATGTAGAGATTGACACGACGCTGTGTCTTAAGTGCGGGGTCTGTTATGTCCAATGCCCCTTTGGCGCCATATTAAAGGATGGGATCCCCGGCGAAAAGGGCAAAAACAAAAGGATCCCCAAGGCTGTGATCGACAGCGCGAAATGTCTGGGCTGTCGCAACTGTTATCTCAACTGCCCCAACGAGGTGATCGTCTTTAAAAAGAATATCATTGGGAGCGGGCATTGTGTGGTTGACAGGGAAAAATGTGTGGGCTGTTCCTGCTGTATGACGATGTGTCTTAACAACTGCATTACAATAGAGAGGCTGCAAGATATTCAGGGCAACCCAAAGGCGTAGACACGAGAACTGCTTCGTCGTCGCGAGCGGTGCATTGCGGTGGACATGACGGGGTCATGTCTAACGCTGTGCGCCCACGTGGCGATCTCCTTGACGCCATTTGGAGCAAAGAGATTGCCGCGTCGCTTTCGCTCCTCGCAATGACGGTGCGGGTTAAATAATGTTTTTTCTGCAATCGACATTTCTTTTTCTCTTTGGTCTCTTTGTGGGGACCTTTGGCACGATGCTGGGGATCGGCGGCGGGTGGCTGCACGTCCTTTTTTTGATGCTGCTTTTTAACTTTACCCCGCAGGATGCGATAGGGACATCCATCGGCATCATTTTTTTTAACACGCTCGCGGGATCGCTTGTTTACTACCATCAGAGACGCATGGATTTTCAACTGGCGAAGACCATGGTCCTTGCGGTCATCCCCGGCGCTATTCTGGGACCTTTGATTGTCCAGCAATACACCACCTCTTTTTTCATGATGATATTTTCCCTCTTTCTGATTGCCATTGCGCTGTACATGTTTTTTCGGGCACGGCCCGTCACACTCCTCCCCGAGGCCAAATACAACAGGGTCACCACCATCACGGATATTTTTGGTGAAACCGTTACCTACAAGACCAGCCGGGAATTGGGAATTATAGGGACCTTTGTGATTGGCTTTATCTCGAACCTTCTGGGCATTGGCGGGGGGATTATCCACGTCCCCTATCTTATTCTGGTCATGCGCATCCCCACCCATATCGCGCTTGGCACGTCGCATTTTATTTTGTGCGTCTCTTCCTTTGTGGGGATGCTGATGTTCTTTTTTTTGGGAAACATTAAAATAGATTTCATGATGCCCATAGCCCTCGGTGCCATCGTGGGGGCCAGTCTGGGTGCCGATCTGGCGCGCAAGACAGAGAGTGACGTGATCAAAAAAATCATCTCTATTGTTATTTTTTTGGTGGCATGCAAGATCCTGATCAGGGCGCTGTAAAATCCAAAAGGGTTGCAGGTGACATTAAAGTTTACACAGCCTTTCTGGCCTTGTTTAAGATCTCTCCGCCAGCCTGCCTGTAGGCCTCCATCGCGGATGAAATGTCTTTAAGCGGTTCTCTGCTGGTGATCTCGTAATAGATTCTAAATTTGGGCTCGGTGCCCGAAGGCCGCATGAGGAGCCAGCTGTCATCGTCAAAGACCACCTTAAGACCATCGAGGGTATTCACCTCTGTGACAACCTTGGCAACACCACCCACGCTCAAGGCATCGCCTTTTTTAATCAGACCGCCCGTGAGGACATTGACTACCTTGTCTTTATAGGCAAACCATTCGGCAACACTCACACCCGCAACATCAACACCGGTCTTTTGCGGATAATAATAACCGTAACGCGCCTGAAGCCCCGCGTACTGTCTGGACAAGGGCTCGCCCGAACGCATCATTGTCATGAGGGCACCAAAAAAACCGGCAAGGGCGTCTTTTTCGAGTGTGTCACCCAGCGAGATCCCATCGGACTCTTCAAAACCAATGATCGCGGTCCCGCTGTTAAAACAGGGTCTAAACCATTTAAAACCCACAGCCGTCTTGATGGATTGTTGGCTGTTGTCTCGGGCAATCCTGGCACCAAAATCGGTTGTGGCAACCGTAGAAACCACGCCGCCCTTAAACCCGCTGTTTAAAAGGCTTGCGTACATGATGGGTCCAAAGAGGCTCATCTCGACATCAAGAGCGGCATCGCAAAACCTGATCCTGTCCGCATCGGGGTCCATGAAGACACCGAGGGTAAGACGCCTGCCCGATTTTTTTAAGGCCTCGATGATGGGCCGTTGGTTTTCGGCGCTGGGTTCGGGCTTGCGCCCCTGAAAAGAGACATCGTCGACGGCATTTAAAAAAGAAATGGCATCGCATTTTAAAAGTTCGCCCACCACATCGTCACCAAGAATGGCCTCGATAAAACCACGCGCCGAGCCGTGGAAATAGTCGACAATGATTTTAAGGTCGGTTTTGTTTTTTAACAGCCATTTTCGCACGCCGGCCATGTCAAAATTTTTGCTGTCTTCGAGAAACTTTTTATAAATCAGGCGCGGGTTGATGGATTTTCTTAGACCGGAGAGCGTCTTAAAATCGGGGTCAGCGGGGACAAAAGCGTTGTCTGCCATCACTTGGGCCGCATGGGCATCGATGAGAGTAGTGATTTCCTTGCCGGCAGGCCCGCCGTCCGCGGGATTGAATTTGATCCCATGGTCGGGCATCGGATTGTGAGAGGGGGTAAAATTGATTGAGCCTGAAGCCTTTAGGGTCGTGACCAACGCCGAACCCACACCAGTAGGGCATTCGCCAGCGTCGATGACTTGAATACCCTCTGCCGCAAGCTCCCTGGCCGCTGCCTCGTAAAAGGCCCCGCCCATAAAACGGTTGTCGCGCAGGAGAACGATGCCCCGTTTTTTGAGTGTATCAAAGGAATCGCATGAGATGATCTTTAAAAAATCGGGGGTCTGCATCATCCCCATGATCGCTTTAACGGTGCGGTGGATATTAAGGACCGTCATGTCTTCACCAATGCGTCCACGCCAGCCGGATGTCCCAAAGATGACCTTTGCCGGTTCGCGTGAATGGAGTGCCAGCGCCCCCTGATGCTCCCTGATCTCATCGATTGTTTTTTTAAGGGTCGCGCGCGATTGAGCCGATAATTCATACGCGGAAAGGGCCGCACCAAGCACCTTGGCGGTCTCCCAAAAATCGGGCTTTTTGTTTGATGGCGGGTGGAGCCACTTTTGAACTGTATCTAAAAGCCCCTCTTTGAGTTTTGTTTCTGATAAAGAATGTATGGCCGTCAGTATTATTGTTTGCAGTGGGTGTTCCATGGTTTTCTCCTTCGCCTCTCATACAATAAAGTCAATCATGGGGCAACAAAAGCGTGATCACCTCAGCAGTTTTTTATATCCTCAAGCACAAACCGCCACTCTTGTCTTGCCGGTTTATATGGCCGATACCACGGAATTTTAGTGATATTTTGTGGCACCACTCGAGAATGACAAAAAGTTACTCCGTCTTACAAATTTTTATAGGCCCCGTGCTTTACGAATGGCACTCTGAATTTTAACGAACCAGTGGTAAAGTCCCCCTTTACAATATGTAACTGAGTGTGTTACTATGTAACATGATTAAGACTTTTCATGATGCTGTTACTGAGAAGATATTTAATGGCAGTACAATGAGAAAGGTTAATGAAACTCTTTTTAAAAAAACACGAAGAAGGCTTGAGTTTATAAATGTAGCTACATCTATTGATGATTTATATTTCCCGCCCTCCAATAGATTACATAAATTAAAAGGCTTTAAGCCAGACAGATATTCGATCAGTGTTGATATGCAATGGAGAATTACTTTTGAGTGGAGAGACGGAAATGCTTATGATGTGTTTTTTGAAGATTATCATAGATAGTGTCTGTCGGGCATTGCCGAACAGGTACTAAACAGGAGACGTTATGATGCCCAAAAAAAGACCAACATTACCAGGCGATTTTATAAAAGAAGATATATTAAATGAGTTTGAGTTGACCCAGGAACAACTAGCGGATGAACTTGGCGTATCTCGAAGAACTATTAATGAATTGGTTAAAGGAAAAAGACGAATCACTGCAGATATGGCCCTGAGGCTTGGTAAGTTTACCAAGACAAATCCAGAAGTCTGGATGAATTTACAAAATATTGTAGATTTGTGGGATGTGGCTCATTCAAAATCAAATGCAAAATTTCTTAGGCAAATTCAACCTTGCGTTGCATAACAAACAAAAAGTTACTTATACCATTCAATAATACACAATGGTTTTGATGCTATCCATGCATTATTAATGCATGGTTTTGGCATGGCATGCTTGAAATTTCTATATGGTTGTTTATGATTTCGTTAGTACATTCAATTGTTACAACCATAAGTAATTTCTAACTTTTGCCAAGCACTGCTGTACTTGGCAAAAGTTGAATTACTATAGAACTCTTACCACGGTGACAACCAGGAGATTTTATCGCGCGCATACCCGGCTGCAACATTTGATGACAGGGCCCGATGCAGTGCCCCGGATTGGTAATCGGTGATGGCCGTTTTAACTGTCCCGGCGGTTTCATCGTAATAGACAAGGATGTCTTTTGAATTGAGCTCGTCAAAGAGCGTGGTCCCCACCTTGTTGGCCACAACCACACCGATGCCGTATTTATCGACAAGGGAGAGAAAATGCGCGCTGACCTCCCCCTGATATTGGCGGTAATAGTTGTTATCAATCACCAGCGAGGCATCCTTTTGGGCATCGTAGACAATAAAGAAATGTGATCGCCCCAAAAACTCGTCCACAGGCCCGTCCATGGCGGGGGTCACAGCAGGGATCAGGATGTTGTTTCTGGTGACCATGCTGCTGACCGTATCCTGTGTGATAAAGATGACAATACAGACCGCGAGAATACTGCACGCATTGAGGATCCATTTTTTTATCCTGACCTCTGATACAGAAAGTTGTTTGTTAAAAGAGACCTTAAAAAGATCGTAGGCCCCCCTAAACATTACAACGGCAATCACCAAAGCCGAGAGGGTATCCATGATTGCAAAACCAGCGTCTGCAAGACAAATACCCACGACCGAAAGCACGGATGTGAACAGGTTGATCCGGTTTTGCGTAAAACAGATCACGTGTTTATCGAGCCCGCTTTCTTCGCTGATCTGTTTTGATTTGACATAAAGAGAGATGTTGACTGCAAGCGCAACAATGGCCATCACAAGCGCCATCAAACCGGGGCGCACAAAGAGACCCTTGTAAATAAGGGCAAGATTTTCAGCAAAGATCCACACGCCTGTCAGAAAGGTTAAGAGGACAATCACACCACCAATCATGATCACCTTTGCCGGTGATTCTTTACTGCCAAGCCTGGTCCTGAAATCGTTAAGCCCCATGGCCCACGAGTCAATGGCTGAGTGATAAGAATCGGCCACCAGCACCTGGCTGCCGCTCAGATGCCCTACCACGGCCTTTAAGATGGCCATGATGATGTTGAGGATCCACGACGCCCTGATGATGGAGTCCGTTGATCCCCTTCCCTTGGGCAGACCAAAGAGATCGGTTGCCCCTTGGCTGTTGCTGTTTGAGTCTTTTGTTATCATTTGCCGGTCCCTATAACCCCGCAGGAATACGGACTACAACTTAAAAAAACAACGGTCATGATCTCAACTACCGCACGCAGTTTAAAGCAATCGATGCCTTTTTAGTTTTCTCCAGAGGGTGCTGGGGTCAATGCCCAGCTCTTTGGCTGTTTGCTTGCGGCTGTACCTGTTGTTTTCGAGGGCCTTTTTGATGAGGGCCGCCTCTGCCTCGATGAAGGTCCCCCCCGTTTGCTGATCTTCTGGTGGTCGTTGTCCTGCCGATAACACCTCTTTGGGCAGGTGACTGATTTCTATATTCTGGTCATGGCACAGGATAAAGGCGTACTCGATGATGTTTTTTAACTCGCGTATGTTGCCCGGAAAAGTATAATCCATAAAAAAAGACAGGACTTCTCTGGCAACACCATTAATCGTCTTGCCCGTCATGTGCCTCTGTTCGGCAATAAAATAATCAACAAGCAGAGGGATGTCTGCTCTTCTCTGGGAGAGAGGTGGCAGCGAGAGCTTGACCACATTGATTCTAAAATACAGATCATCACGAAAAGAGCCGTTTCGCACGAGTTCCACAAGGTTCTTGTTGGTGGCCAGAACCAGGCGCACATCTGTCTTGACTGGTTTGACTGCGCCCACGGGCTCGTACTCTTTTTCCTGTATCACCCTGAGCAGTTTGACTTGCAATGAAAGCGGCAGGTCTCCAATCTCATCCATAAAGATTGTGCCGCCCTCCGCAATTTTAAATTTTCCCGGTTTGGCTGTTTTGGCATCGGTAAATGCCCCCTTTGTGTAACCAAAAAATTCTGTTTCGAGGAGGGTGTGTGGGATGGCCCCGCAGTTGACAGCCACAAAGGGCCCCTGGTTTCTAAGGCTTGCATCATGAATCGCCCTGGCAAAAACCTCCTTGCCGGACCCGCTTGGCCCCTCTATGAGAACAGTGCTGCTGCTCATGGCAATGTCGGGGAGTAGTAACAGGATTTCCTTTATTTTTGGACTTTTGCCAATGATGTCGTGAATGGTGTAGGATTTTGAAATCTGCTTTTTTAACATTTCAACTTCGATACAATCCCGAAATGTCTCGGCGCCGCCAATGACCCTGCCCGTCTTGTCCCTTAACACGGCCGTGTTGACAGCGATGGGGATCATCTCACCCTTCTTGTTGATGATGTCGATCTTGCGGTTGACGATATTTTTGCCCGTTTCCATGGTTTTTTTTAAAAAACACCCCGACTCGCAGATGCTTGCCCTGAAAATTTCAAAACAGCGCTTGCCGATTGCCTCATTTTTTTTAAAACCGGTGATGTGTTCCGCAGATCTGTTGAAGGATGTGATGTCAAAGTTTTTGTCCACAGTAAACACGCCCTCCGAAATACTGTCGAGCACAAACTCGTAAGGGAGATGCAGGTTCTTTGATGGTCCCATAGACTCCAGGATATACACAAGATTGCATTTATGCAATTATTTATTGCAGGCTGCAACAAAATATTGCGCATCAAAGCCCCCCGCTTCTGCACAACCCGCTGTCATCACTCGTTTTCTTTTTTTTACCTTCTGGCACGTGGTTTGCTTAAGCATCATATCATGAAGATTGCAGTCACAACATTCAAGGGAAGAATAGCCCCGCGATTCGACACATCAGAGACCCTGCTGGTGATCACGGCAGAAAACCAGCAGGTTGTGTCCGCAAGAGAGATTCATATTGAGGCTTCGGGCGTCGAACAAAGAATTCGCGCGCTTTACGAAATCAAGGCTGACTGTCTTGTCTGCAACGGCATCGGAGGGAGGGATGAGGCGCTTGTCAGCCATGCCGGCATCAGGGTTATATCCGGTGTGATGGGTGAAACAACAGTGATGGTACAGCATCTGGTCAAAAACGGGGGACGGCTTTGTAAAATTGGCCGTCACGGATCAGGGCTGTGTCAAAAAACTCAGCGCACAGACGTACCAGAAAGGCGTGGCAGACAGCATGGTAACAAACAAAGAAAAGGAGGCAGACATGCCAAACTATGATCAAAAAGGACCCATGGGTCAGGGACCGCGCACTGGCCGCGGCATGGGGCAGTGTCAGTTAAATTTAACCGAGGGGGACGTCCCCGTGTTCGGCAGAGGATACGGTAGCGGCTGTCAAAGAGGCGCTCGCGGTGGAGGCGGGTACGGCCGCGGGGGCAACGGTGG
>JADGCS010000139.1 GCA_015228875.1 Deltaproteobacteria bacterium
AATCGAACCAAATAATCCCAATCTTCGTGAACTGATTTGATTTTCTGCATCGTGCCCCCCCATTAGAAGGCACTTTTATATTATTTTTCAATCCAAAAGTCCATATATTAAGTTAGCGCTTATGGGGCACAAGACCCCTTGTTTAAGATGACCCTGGTTTACGTTTTATTTCGAGTTGCGGCACATCACACCCGGATGACACCGGAACTCTCAAGATATATCAGCGACAGTATCAACGTGGTTGCACACCACGTCAGAGGGCACCTTATTCATGAACTGGAGATCATGGAAATCAGATCTTTCTTGGGGGTTCTCAATCCAGCCGACAAAGATCCAAAATAAATCAGCCCTGCACCGCCCCCAAACCAAGGCCACATAAGGCACCCGTTTTTTCGCTTGCCATCTCTGTCGTAATGCGTCATCTGATATCAAATTTATACCTTGGAGGCCTCATTTATGGACAGAGAAAAACTTGTCTTTACAATGTTAAAACCTATCGATGCGGGCATTGGTTTATCTTTCGATGTGCTAAAAAAATACGGCCTTATGGAACCTGCCTCAAATCTTGCCATGCAGGGCTTAAGGCGTCTCATGTATCTGCAGTATTCCAAAATCAACAATCTCAAGATTGAGGGCTTAAATAATATCACCAAAAAAGGCGGGGTGCTCTTTGCCTGCAATCATCAAAGCTGGGCCGACGTGCAGGTCATGGGGGCCTCGTGTTCGCGGCGTTTGCACTTTATTGCAAAAGACATGTTTAAAGACTGGCCGGTCTTAAGACACCTTATCGAATTAAACGGGGCCATCTACGTCACGCGTGCTCCCAGAGATAAAAACCAGACACAGGACGAACTGGGCAATGTGGTCAAGGCCCTTAAAGAAGGCAAGGCCGTTGGCATTTTTCCCGAAGGGACCATCCCCGGAGAAGAAAACATCCCGAGGCACGCTGTAGAACCCGAGACCGGTCTCTTAAAGGGCCGCACCGGTGTGGTGAGACTCGCTCTCGAAGCAGGCGTCCCCATTATTCCAGTCGGCGTGTCGGGCACAGGCAAGGCATTCCCTCCCGAAATCTATCCCAGGCTCGAACTGTTGCGCCTGCCGGGCAACTCACCCATGAAAATCCGTTATGGCAAGCCGCTTTGTTTTAAAAACCACTACGGAAAAAATCTCACTCAAACCGAAGACGGGCGCAAAACCTTAAGGGCCCTCACCAATCAGGTCATGAAAGAAATCAGCAAACTTGTAGATCACAGCATGAACTATATCCCTCTCGAGGTCCCCGTTAAAGGGCCAAAGCAGCACGATAAAATTGGGGTGCTCCTGCTTCACGGTTTTACATCGAGCCTCGATACAGTCAACGGACTCGTCCCCCATCTCAAAAAAGAAAAGATAGAATATGAAATGCCTGTTTTGAGGGGGCATGGCACGCACTACCAGGACATGGTGGGGGTCACCGCAGGGGACTGGTACCACGATGCCTTAAAGTCTCTCAACAAATTGGCAAAAAGAGTAGATCAGGTGATTGTTGTGGGGCTCTCCATGGGCGGGCTTGTGGCGCTTGATCTGGGTATCCAGCAACCGCAAAAGGTTGCCGGTGTTGTCACTGTGGCCGCGGCAGTCAAGTTTGCCGATCCTTTGGCAGGACTCACGCCTCTCATCGCAAAGGTTATCCAGTTCTGGCCAAGCCCCAATGCGTTCTGCGATATGACGCTCGCAAAAAACAGCACCAATTACCCCAAATTTGCAACCGATGCCTTTGGGTCTCTGTTTGCATATTCCAAAGACATCCAAAAGAAACTTGGCAAACTCACAACCCCCATCCGCATTATCCAATCCAAAAAAGATCAGGTCATTGCCCCCTTGAGCGCCAATATCATCTACGAAAATGTGGCTTCACAAATCAGGGAGATCTGCTGGTTCGAAAAATCCGGACACGAAATGATGCAGGATCTTGAATCCGAAAAAGTCTTCGAAGCGATCATGCAGTTTGTTAAAAAGTTTAAAAAAGAAAAGGTGCTCAAGACAAAGTAAAACCCATGAGGATCAGTTTTAATAGCGGAACCATAGATCTTAACCCCACAAAAATTCTTGCCGTTGCCAAAAACTACAGGGAACACGCAAGAGAGATGAACGGCCCTGTTCCCGATGAACCCCGTTTTTTTTTAAAGCCCCCCTCGGCTCTCATTGGCCATAATGACTCCATTATTCTGCCAAAGGTGTCACAACGTGTTGATCACGAGGTCGAGCTTGCCGTGATCATGGGACAGCGATGTGCAAAAGTAAAACCATCCGGGGCCCTTGATCACGTTATGGGATATTCAATCATCATCGATGTCACCGCGCGGGACCTGCAAAAGGCCGCCAAAGAGGCCGGCATGCCGTGGGCAATTGCCAAGGGCTTTGATACTTTTGCACCCCTTGGGCCCAAAATCATCCCCGCGAGAGACATCAACCCGGATCGCCTTGATCTCTCACTTAAGATCAACGGTGTGCTCAAACAAAACTCAAACACCAGAGAAATGGTTCACAAGACGGCAGAGCTTATCTCGTATATCTCACAAATCATGACTCTTGATCCCATGGACATCATTGCAACGGGGACCCCCGAAGGGGTTGGCCCTTTAAAGCCAGGCGATCTCATCGAGGCGTTTATTGAAGGGGTGGGCGTTCTTTCTGTGAATGTGCGGGTATAAAAAAGCGGCAAAACAGCGCGGCTTTCAAGACCATTCTTCTGCAGTGAGTGGGAACACACCGCCCAACACTCACAATACAGCAGGTAAATTTTATTTGTTTAATCAATGGGTTATTGGGACTTTCCCTCTGTGACACACCGACTATTCAGCATGAAATAAAAAAAATTGACAAAGGTATTAATTTATCTAAGTTGGCCACGCTTGAAAAAAAAAGATAAGGATTTCTCTATGGACATATCAGAAATGAAAGATGAAGAAATATTAGAAGCCATTCTCGAGGGATTTGAAGAAGACGCCAGACTCAACATGAACTACATAGACGTCGAGGTCTTCGACGGCAGTATTACTATTTCAGGCAGAGTGTCCAGCGAAGAAGAACTGCAGGTCCTCGACGAGGTCATGACCGAGACACTGCATGTCGGCGAATACAACAACAAGGTCTGGGTCGATGAGGCGTTAAGCTACGAGGACCCCGACGACACCTCTCCCGATCTCAAAGAGATCACCATGGACGACGACGACATCGACGATCAAAACTACACAGACGAAGACGAAGAAGAAGAAGGGTATAATAATTAGTGTCTGTCGGGAACCGCCCTTTAATAAAACGCTACGCAAATATCGCCCGCGCCTTTTTAAGATCGGCATGATCGTCTATTTCTACCCAGCGCAGATCATTCACAGGTTGTATTTTTAACGGCGAGGGGGCGCATTGTTTCTGCATGATGTTTTGAATGGCATCCTCGTAGTACCAGTGCCAGTTGTTTTTTTCTTTCATTGCTGTCTCAAGATAGTCTCGCAACACGCAGGCCCAGTCCTTCTGGTAAAGACCCACACCAATTGATTCTCCGGCAGCTTCTGAGAGGGGAATTGCTTTTCCAATTTTTGTGATTTCATTGATGTCATTTACCATAAACTTGACAGCCTCGTGATTAAGGGCGTCCCTGTTTGTATCGGCAAGAAGGATGTTTTCTTTTGTTGCGGCACAGAGTGTCCCTGCCAGCGGGTGATCCAAAACCACATCACCATCTATCAGAATAAAACTTCCCTCAAGCCCTTTAAGGGCAAGCATTAGAGAGTAAGCCGTGTTTGTCTCCTCGTACAGCGGGTTAATGCAAAAACGAAACTCAGCCCCTGCTTTTTTTTTGTTTAACACATGTTGCTGAACCTCTTCTTTTTTGTAGCCAACGACAAGATGAAAGTTTTTGATGCCGTGCTCTGTGAATTGATCAATCTGGCGGTCGAGGATAGTCAGCCCGCCAACCTCAATCAGCGATTTGTGTGTGGTCTTAGTGAGCGGCTCGAGGCGGGAACCTGTGCCAGCAAGAAGAATGACTGCGTTTTGTGTGTTTGGTGACATAAATTTTTAAACTATATTCGGCGGTCGAAGCACTCCGGAGGACAGGAGATGGGGGATTTAATTGGGTTCTGCGCGACTTCCCGTGCTTCACCTGCTTGTTGCGCAACTTTGACTCTCCGAACCCAATTAAATCCCCCATCTCCTGTCTGGTTGTTCATTATTATCGCCGTTTTTTGTTAAAGCAGGCGGATCATGACTACCTGATAATATTGTATTTCATGCTGTTTAAATCCGGTTTGGGATAATCAATGTTGTAGTGCAGTCCCACGGATTCCTTTCGTTTAAGGGCACACCTGATGGTTAAATCGGCGACCTGACAGACGTTGCGCAGTTCGAGCAGGTTGGGTGTCAGGGTGAAGTTCCAGTAGAATTCCCTGATCTCGTCCGAAAATATTTTAATACGCGCCCTTGCCCTTAAAAGACGCTTGTTGCTGCGCACAATGCCTACATAGTTCCACATCATCCTGCGAATCTCATCCCAGTTTTGAGTGATCCCAACAAGCTCGTCAGAGTCGGTGGCCCTGCCTGTGTCCCAGGGGTTAACATTCTGGTTGTTGCTTGCCTTGATGTGCTGCTGTTTCTTGATGAGGTCACGATAGACAAAATCGGCAAATGCCAGGCTCTCAAGCAAGGAATTAGAGGCAAGGCGGTTGGCCCCGTGCAGCCCTGAGCAGGTGACCTCTCCCACCGCGTAAAGATTGTTGATGTTTGTCCTGCCGCTCAGGTCTATTTTTACACCGCCGCAAAAGTAGTGCGCAGCAGGGACAACCGGGACAGGCCTTGCAGCGAGGTCGTATCCAAAATCAAGACAGGTTTTGTAGATGGTAGGGAATCTTTTTTTAAGAAAGGCCCTGGAGTGATGAGTCATGTCGAGGGTGACGTATCTCTCGCCGGATTTTTTGAGTTCGTAATCGATGGCCCTGGCGACAATATCCCGTGGGGCGAGCTCGTTGCGGTAGTGATAATGCTGCATAAACCGCTTGCCGTTCACCAGCCTAAGCTTGCCCCCCTCTCCCCTCAAGGCCTCGGACAGCAAAAACGACTTGGCCCGCGGGTCATAAAGGCAGGTGGGATGAAACTGCACAAATTCGAGGTTGGCGATGCGACAACCGGCCCTGCAGGCCATGGCTATCCCATCTCCCGAGGCGATATCGGGGTTTGATGTGTACAGGTACGTCTTGCCCGCCCCTCCGGTGGCAAGGACGGTGGCCCCCGCCTTGATGGTCACAACCCGCCCCGTTTTTTTATCGAGGGCATAGGCCCCGTAGCAACGATCTGCACCTTGCCGTCTTTTTAAGTGGCGTTTCATGATCAGATCGATCGCTGCATGATACTCAAGAATGCTGATCTTCGGGTTTTTTTTTGCCTTGAGCAGGAGTTTTTTTTCAACCTCCAGCCCTGTCACATCACTCGCGTGCAGGACGCGTCTTTGTGAGTGACCGCCCTCCATGCCAAGATCGAAGATGTTTTGTCTGGTCCTTGCAAAACGCACCCCGATTTTAAGAAGTTCGTTGATGAGACGCGGCCCGGAGCGCACAACCTTTTCTACGGACTTGAGATCGTTGATCTCGGCCCCGGCCTCCATGGTATCCCGGATATGGGATTCGAAGTTGTCAATCTGCGCCATGACCGAGGCAATCCCGCCCTGAGCGTAGCGTGTGTTGGACTCCATGGCGTCATTTTTTGTGATGATGATAACATTAAAATGCTGTGCAGCCTTTAACGCAAGGCTTAAACCGGATATCCCGGAGCCAATAATCAGGATATCTGTCTTGATCAGACGATCCCTGCCACCGGCACACGAGGTGCTCTGTTTGTTCTGCGCATAATCCGTCTGCGAGCTGTTTGGTCCGGAGTGCTTGTGCATTAAAAATACTCCTTAAGAAACTGCTCCAGCCTGGTCACTATGATTTCGGGAAATTCGAGAAGAGAATAATGCGACCCGTTATTGACAATCAGCAGCTCTGCGCCAGGGATTTTTTTTGCCATGTCTTCTGCAACCCAACTGGGCGTCATCACATCCCTTGTTGCCGAGACAATGAGCGTCGGCACTTTTATTTTTTCGAGGACATCGGCAGCGGAGTGTTCTGAAAGCCTGTCCAGCAACTTGACGTAGGTGGAGAGGTCTGTCTGCATCATGGCATGGGCCACCTCTTTAAATATTTCTGAATCCAGATTTTTGTGGATCATCCCCAATTTTTCGACAATGTTTATAAAATCCCTGCTGTTGATCACATAACTCGCGAGCGGCTGGAGTGTGGGCTGAATCCTGGGCAGGGCCTTGATCAGAAGTTGGTTGACCGCCGGGACTATATGTCTGGTGAGTTTTGAATTGAGCGCTGTTTCGAGTACATAACCATAAGTGCCGTTGATCAAAAAGATGCCACGGTATTGTTTTGCATTTTTGCGATAGTAATCGAGACAGACCTGCACGCCCATGGACCAACCCCCAAAGATGGCCTTGGAGATTTTTTCCTTTTTGAGAAGCCACTGCAGATCGCGGCAGTGATCCTCCACGCTTAAGCGATTCATGTCTTTGGGCTTGTCCGATGTAAAGAGCCCGCGGTAATCCCATGTGATAAATTTGAATTTGCGGCCAAGTTTATTGTATATGGGGGACCAGCCGACCGAACTGCCACCAAGACCGTTACAAAGGATAAACGGCGTTTTGCCGGTGCCGATCACCTGATAACCGATTTTTGTGCCATCAAAGGTTTTATAATATTTTTGTTGTACCGGGGTTTTCATAATGACAAAGCAAGGCAGAACAAGGGTTGCGCGAGCTTTAAAGGAGAAATACCCTTATTTGTCTCAAAAACAAATAAAAAAATTTCTGGGAGAGGGTAACGCAACCATCAATTCAAAAAGAGCCTCTCCGCATGACTGGGTGGATCACGAGGATAGGCTTGAATTGCACGACAAGCCTTTGAGTGTTCTGGCACCCAACGGTGACGTCGACTGCAGGCTCATCAAAAAAACAACGGACTATATTTTTTTTGAGAAGGGGCCTCTTGTTCATTCTGTGGCGCAGGGTTATGGCGAAACTCAGACAGCCGCAAACTGGCTGTTATCGATAGACAGCGGCCTTAATACCGTCAGCCACCCTTTGGAGTCGGGACTCCTTCACCGTCTTGACCACGAGACATCCGGTGTGATGGTGGCGGCACGGCATCAAAAAAGTTACCAGTATCTTAAAAGATTATTTGCCACACATGCCATCATAAAAGAGTATCACTGTCTTGTATCAAAAGAGCCGCCACCCGCAGGCCTTTATACAGACTACTCTGGACAGAAATCAAAAAATTCAAAAAAAGTTTTTCTGCAACACAGAGTCCTTACAGGACTTACAAAAATCTGCACCGAGATTTTGTCAGTGGGTCAAACAGGTGTTGACTGCTACGCTGTCAGGCTGAAACTCATCACCGGCAGTCGACACCAGATCAGGGCACACCTTGCGTTTCTTGGCTCTCCGGTCATGGGAGATACCCTCTACGGCGGTGTGTGCGCAGAAAGACTCATGCTGCACGCAAGCAGGCTGTCGTTTATAACAGCAGAAGGAAAGACCCTGATGGGGACCGCCAAAGTGCCTTTTTAAGTAACGGGGTCACATGACATCATGAGATCAAGTCCATAAGCTTAAACAACTCCCCTGAAGGCTCGAATGAGGGCCGGACGGGCATCAACAATATCGCTGTAATCTTCCATGTGCTGCATGATGCGCCCGCTGCGGCCCGGTATTGATGCGGTATCGGAAAAATTAACAAGGAATAATTCCACAAGCAGGTCGGCAAGCTCACCTTTGAGTTGTTGCACAGCTGTTTCAGAACCGTTAAGAACAATGTCACTGTAAATTCCCCCTGCCTTGATGAGCCTTAAAATACGCTCTCTTCTGACCCTCTGCTCTCCAGAAAGGTCCATCAGTTTTAAATGATACCTTGCAAGTTCAAGTGAACGTTGCATGTGCGACGGGTCCCTTGCCCCGTCCTTCTTTCCAACATCGTGATACAAAAGGGCGAGAAAGGCGTCACGCACCTTGATGTCACCAAATTCTTCTGCCAGTGCAGGGGCCAAGGCTGCGGCCTCGATCAGGGCATTAAAAATGTGGGTATCGAGTTGCACATACAACTCCGCGCCGGGTTCTATCCAGACACCCGCAACCAGAACACCGTTTGCACTGCTCACATTCTGAATGCGGCAAATACCCGGCAGAAGGTGAACCACGACATGTTGCCGTGACACCTGGGGATAGGGTAACGCCACATCATTCAAAAAAAAGTCGCTGCCTACCGTGACCACATGATAGGGAAACGACATGACCCCCCAATCGCCGTCTTTGTCTCGCGCCATCATAAAACCGGGGCGGCGGGGCATGGACCTCGCCGCAAATCTTGCCTGTGGGTCCACAACCCAGAGACCAGAGGTAGAATTGCAAACATGGAAGGTCTCAGCGGGGATACTTTTTAAGAGTGTGCGAGTATCCTGGACGCTCATGGCACAGGGCAGAAGTGATGAGGGCAATGTGCCCGTGTTCGAAAAACGCACAACGCCGCCAGGGGGGGGTGATGGGTAACGTCCTGAAAATCATGATGACACAGCCAATACCATTATCGAGCCATGCGGGTGTATTGTTGTGGGGTTTTTGGGATTTTTTTTAAAGGCACATAACACAAAGAAATGATGTGTCATTTCCGGGCAAATAATTCTACGCAACTTCTTGTGTACATCACCGATAATCAGGACATAAGATGCAGATAAACAAACACCTTAAACAAGGAGACTATAATGGGTGGTATTAACAACGACAACAAATCAGGTTTTCAAATTGCTATCGAAATCATTGCGGGCCTTTTGACGGGACCCGTTGCTTGTGGGTCTATCGAGGCCAATCAAAAATCCAGGCTGCCCGAAACTCTTCGCCAGACCGCTGATCCTCGCGAGTCTCAAAAAATAGCTGATGCCTTTTTAAGGGACAGGCTATCAGACCCCGCAGCAAAAAAGGCTTTACTAGCCGAGAGGAAAAAAGGCAACCTCATTAGTGTGGCGTGCTTTGCCGCCATACCGGGGGCCGCAGACTTCACAAAGAGAATCACTCAGGCTTTTGCCCTGCAGGACGCAGCCAAACAAAAATGCGGCAGTAAAAAACATGAAGATCTCGACATTAATGAAGATAACGGCGTCACAACAACCATCAGAGAACGTGCCGAATTCAGTCAGGCCATCATTGCGGGAGGCACCTTCCTTGCAGGCTTTGTTGATGAGGTCTGCGAACCAAATGCGGGTTGCTGTATGATTGTCTCATTACTACCCGAGAATGTGACTTGCCGCGCCGAGTAGTGGCTGTTTTGCCGCCCCCCCCCTT
>JADGCS010000013.1 GCA_015228875.1 Deltaproteobacteria bacterium
GGACACCATGCAAAAATTGATGCCGAAACGCGTAGAAAAAACCTTCCAAGGTTTTAATGTCATGGCAAAAAGCACGCTCAAAAAATCATTGGGGAAAAAACTGATATTGACGGACGGGGCCATGGGGAGTCTTTTGGTGGACAAGGGATACACAAGACATGCAGACATGTATCTTCTTAACGTGGAGCGACCACGAATGATAAGGGCCATACACAGTCGTTATATTAAAGCCGGTTCCGGGATTATACACACACACACGTTTGCGGCAAATTACTATCAGTTAAAATGCTCCGGTATCGAAAGCAAATTTTCTGTCATCAACAGACATGCCGTATCAAATGCCCGCATGGCTGCAGGCGGGTCGGCCCTGGTTGCGGGTAATGTGGGCCCTTCCGGTCTCCCAGCAAAAAAGGGGGGGCTGCTGACAGAGATCGGGTCGGGGAGACATACCACACATTATTTGAGACAGATTCAAATCCTTGTTTCGGAGGGTGTTGACTTAATTGCGATTGAGACCATGACCAACCTTGCCGAAATAGAGAGCGTGCTAGAGGCGCTGGACAAATCTGATGTGTCGGGCTGCCCGGTGGTGTTTTCGGTCAGTCCTCTCAGCGATGGCCGCCTTGCTGATGGGACCTGTCTTACGGAGTGGGCGGATCTTCTCGGAAAATCGGGGATAGCGGTTGTGGGGCTCAACTGTATGGAGGGGCCGGCGTCGATGGCTGGTTTGATTTCCGGGTTGATTGCAGGGACAGGGCTCCCTTTATCCATCAAACCCAACGCAGGAATCCCCTTGAAAAAGGGCAAAAAATGGATATATTCTGTTGACTCCAGTGCCTTTTGCAGACAAATAGCGGGTTTTGTAAAGACGCCTGTGGTCCTTGTGGGCGGGTGTTGCGGGACAACACCGGCGTATATAGGCCGCATGAAGCGATTTTTTTAAGGCCTCATAACAATTTATCGAGAGCACAATGACACCTGTAGAAATCATCAGCAGAGAATTCAAACTCCCCAGACAGCAGATCGAATCATTAAGCCAGATGACCGACGCGGGCAACAGCCCTTCTTACCTGGCCTTTTATCGGAGCGAAAAAACGGGGGGGGTTAACGAATTTATCATCAACAAAATTATCAGGAGAAAAAAAGAGCTTCTCTCGCTCGATGAAAAGAAAAAGAGGGTGTGCAAGAGGATCGAAGATCTTGGCCAGATGACTGACGCGTTGTTAAAAAACATAGATGCCGCAACAAGCAAGGCCGAGCTCAACGATGTTTTTCTTGCCTATCAACCGGACAAACAGGGCAAGGGAGTTATCGCCGTTGCTCAGGGCCTTAAGCCCTTTGCCGAGTTGCTGCTGAGGCAGGAGCCGTTAAACAGGCCCATCGAATCCCTGGCCTCCGATTATCTTAATCCAGAAAAGGGTGTCACAACTCCCGAAAAGGTTCTCGAGGGTGTCCGTTGTCTTATTTCCGATATGGTGGCAGAAAATCCCCAGATCAGAAAAGAAATCAGAAAACTCTACAACAGGTTTGGTGTTTTACGGACAAGGGCCACAAGCAAGACGGCAAAATCAAAAATCAGTTATCTCGATTATGTAGACGAAGATTTTTCCTTTCAGACAGTTGTGGGTCAAAAGTACATGGCCATTCAGCGGGCAGAGCGTCAAAAGCTTCTCACAGCGCAGATAGAAATTGACGACAACCCGATTCTTGATTTTCTCAACAAAAAAATAATCACCACAGATGACTCCATCGTAAGATTTCAACTCGAAGCCATCATCTCAGATGCCTATCACAGGCTTATCAAACCGTCCCTTCAGGCAGAGATTAAACAAAAACTGTGGGAGCGGTCGCAGGAACAGACGGTTGTAACTCTGGCCGGCAACCTTTATAATTTTCTCATGCAGGCCACATTAAAGGATGAGATTGTTTTATCGGTGTTCTCAGCGGGCAGGGAGAACGGCTGCCCCACGGTTGTCATCGATAAAGAGGGGCAGGTGATCGACGGCGCCATCTGGCACTGCCACGATGAGCGCAAAAACGATGCCGAGGCAATTTTAACAGCCATCATCAGCAAACACAACATTGCCGTGATCGCGCTCAGTCAAAACGAGCATACAGCGCCTGTCAGAGACTTTCTAAAGGCGGTGCTTACCAAAAACAATCTTCAGACTGCCATTGTGACTGTGCAGGCGCAGGAGGCACCCGCCTATGCTGCATCAGAGGTTGCCCAGGACGAGCTTAAGGTCCTCAACGAGGGGCTGCGTTGTGCGGTTTATGTGGGGTGTAAACTTAAAGACCCTCTTGCGGCGATGGTCATGGTTGATCCACTCAAAATTCATCTGGGGCCGTTCCAACAGGATATCGATCAGCAGCAGTTGGCAAAGAGGCTGCACTTTGTCTTCGAGGTTGTCATCAACCGCATTGGCGCAGACATCAACACGGCATCGGTCCACTGGTTAAGGTATATTTCGGGACTTAACGATGTGCTGGCAAAGGCGATTGATCACTACCGAAAGAATACAGGCCTTTTTGCTTCTCGCGATGACCTGCTTAAGGTCGATGGTATTGACGCGCAGACTTTCGAGCAGGCGGTGGGGTTTCTGTTTGTAAGGGACTCACAAAATCCGCTGGAGGGCAGATTTATTCATCCCCGGCAGTATGGTGTTGTGCAACAGATGGCCGAGTCCCTCAATAAGGCCATTCCAGAACTTATCAAAGACGGCGAGTTGCTCAAAAGACTGGACATCACAAAATTTCAGACAGAAGAATACAGCGAGCAGACACTCACAAACATTATCACAGAGCTGGTTAATCCCGATGGCGATATCAGGCCAAGGTTTGAAATTTTAAAATTTGACCCGGCAATAAAAGAAATCAAGGACCTTACCGCGGGACAAATTATTAAATCACGCGTGGTCAATATGGCGAGTTACGGCATGTTTGTCGATATTGGCCTTGAGCAGGAAGCCCTGGTCCACCGTTCACAGATGCCCGAAAATCTAAGCAGAAATTTTTCCTGGGCCTTTAAATTGGGGCAGACCGTTTCTGTCAGGGTGATCGAGGTCGACAAAGAAAAAAATCGTGTGCAGCTTGGTCTTTACATAGAGCCAAGGCCAAAACCCAGACCGCAGCCAAGGTACGAGCAGCGCGCTTCAGAACAACAAGCAGATGCAGGGCCAGATGCCGGGTCAGATCAACGCCCGGACAGAAGATCAGACCGAAGACCAAACAGAGGACCGGACAGAAGATCAGACCGAAGACCAAACAGAGGACCGGACAGAAGACCTGATACAAGATCAGACAGAAGACCAGACGCAAGATCAGAACGCCGACCAGATCAAAATTTCGACCGCAACCACAAAAGGTACGAGGGCAGGGACAGGCGAGATGATCGGGGTGGTTCGGACAGAAGACCCGACAGAATGCGGCATCAAAAATCACAACCAAGGAGTCAATTCGGTACCCTTGGAGATCAGTTCAAGGATCTTTTTAACAACAAGTCATAGGAGCCTGTCGGAGAACTCCTGTTTCGGAGGAGTCCTGAAAAATCATGTCCCGTGACAAAACGTATAGACATGATTTTTCAGGGTTTGAAATATTTTGCAAGCGGCAAAATTTTCAAACTTCCGGAGAAACAGGGGTTGCCCGACAGGCTCCTAGGGGTTCACTTTAGTCCCCGGCGACACACCCCTTATAGCAGAAACCATTTTTTTTATATTGCAATCAGGCGGGGATGCAATACAATAGCATAACCCGCATAAAGCGGAAAATACTACGCGGGCGGACACCATGAAAAAATTGATGCCGAAACGCGTAGAAAAAACCTTCCAAGGTTCTAATGTTTGTCAGACCAATATCATTGGGCGGTTTTTTGTCAGTGAGTGTTCTTGGTGTGCCGGGACCTTTGGAGGGGCAAGTACGCTCGGTAGCACCGGTTGCGCAGGATACTGCGCATGATCATCACGGAGATCAGGCGCTCGATCAGCAACCCTCTGCCTCGTGTTATGTGCTCGCTTCAGATCAACCCGATCATCGTCTGCAGTCTGTGGTGGACGGCACTGCCCCTGTGGGTGGGTATTCTCTCAAAGACCCGCAGGAGATTTCAGCGGCTCTTTACGACTACACTGTTAAATATCACCCCAACATAAAGAGGCTACATCAAACACTCAGTGATGCCTTGGATGTCAGTCATATCCCCGAACTTCGTTGTGTGCGGGACGGCACAGCCATGAGTGAGATTCTAACAAACCATAACCAGTACAAGACAGTCCGGGATTTTTTTTCGGCCCTCGAAAAAAAACAGTATGCGCTTATTGAGTGTCTCAATTTGGGACAAAAACTCAAATATGGACCGCGCATTAAATCATTATTTGGCAAGTTTAATGAGCAGATTGATTTTATCAACTCCCTTTGCGCTGTTTATGCGGGGCAGCGCGGGGTTTCGATGAGTGCCGGGATCGTTGATGTGATGACATTTATCCTCAACAGGGGCAGGCTGGATCCCGATGGACAAAAAATATTTGACGTCTATTGCGCAAGATTGAGTGACTACGCAGGGCGGCTGCTGGAGAGTCCCCGTGTTCCAGGGCGTTACTTTAGATTTTTACCACGTTTGTTTGGGGCTTGACCAGTTTTTGGGTGTTTTGTGTCATGCCCGACAGAGTTTTGACGATTCTTTTTTTTCTTTGCAGCAGTATTTTTATGCATAGGAATTTCAAAGTTGACAGAGCGCGGGTGCGCACCTCGCAGGACGAGGAAACTCAACCGCGTCAAAGTCAAGTTAGTAACTTGTTGAATTTCCTGATTGATTCTATTATTCTCCAAAACAGTTGGGTGGTGGCTTGATGGGCAAGGTTTTTTTTTTATAAAAAAGCGGGGCTGATTTTTTAACAGTCCCCCTCGCGCGTGATTATGGATACTCCCGAAAAAAACGAATCAGCCGGCGGTCATTGCAAAATAGAGGCCCTACGAGATTCTCTTGAGCAACAGGAAAAACAGATTCAACAAATGACACAGATTACAGAGCAGTTGAATCTAGGGTATTATCTGGATGAGGCGCTGGAGAGGCTCTACACGACATTCAAGGATCTGCTCGATTTTCAAAGAATTGACCTTGCCCTTCTTGAGGACAAAGAGACGGTCATTTTAAGATGGGGCAAAAGCGACCTTGATGACAAAAGACTTTTTGAGGGCCACACCTCCAAACTTACCGACAGTGGTCTGCTCAATGCCGAAACCCCCAACAAACCGCTGATTATCTCAGATCTCAAATTTTACTGCGAAAAACACCCCGAATCAGAAATTTACAAATTCCTCTCCGATGAAGGGGTTCTTTCGGTCTTAAGCTGTCCCCTTGTTTGTGCAGAGTCGATCCTTGGTTTTTTGTTTTTCTCGTCAATTCATGCACAGGCCTTTCACGAACCCCACACACGGCAGTTTGGGCACATCGCAAGGGAACTCACCAACGTTGTCGAAAAGACACACATGGCTGAGCTTGGTGAAAGACGACACCAGCAGCTCAATACAGTCATCAACGATTTTAAAAACCCGCTCGCGATCATCAAGGGCTATACAGACATGATGGTGCAGGGGGCAAGCGGCGAACTTTCGGACCAGCAGATCAGCATGCTGATCACAGTACAAAAAAACTGCAACAGGATGCAGAAGATTATCAACGACCTCTCCAATGTCTCCATGGGTGAATCGGGAAGGGTCGACATGCTCCGCAGGGAAACAAACATCATTAATTTTTTGCAAAATTGCCACCAGACAAACTTTTTTCAGGCGAGGGAAAAATCCATCATCCTTAATCTCATCATCAAAGAGGTGCTTCCCACATGCACCATCGATGCCGCGCGCATGAGTCAGGTCATGGACGCGCTGGTAAGCAACGCCATCAAGTACTCGCGATCCAACACCACAGTCGAGATCATTGCAGAGCTGCTGTTTAACAAGCTCATGATCTTTGTTAAGGATCAGGGCGTGGGTATTCCCGATACCGAGATCCCGTTTGTGTTTGATCGCTCATCGAGACTCAAAGGAGATCAGAATGCGGCAAAGGACAAGGCGTTGAGACTTTGTGATGTCAGGCAGATCGTCGAGGCTCACAAGGGAAGCATCGGCATCGAGAGCGAATACGGCAAAGGGACGACTGTCTCGATCACCATACCCATGACAAAAAAAGCGGGGCTATGATTGTGTCATTTAAAGTTATCTCTTGTTAAAATCCAAAATATGTAAGAGAAGGGCCCGGAAGAAAAAACCCGCTGATAGAACCTAAGTAGGTTTTTTCTACGCGTTTCGGCAACAATATTTTTTGATGTGCCAGCCCGCGTAGTGTTTTCCGCTTTATGCGGGTTATGGCAGTATGGGATGTTCTTTAACAGACATGCCTTTTCATGCACATGATCAAAACGCTCGTCATCAATACAAACGGTCAGGGACTCTACGAGTGCACGCAGGAAATCAAGTCCATCGTAAAAAATGCCGGCATTGACGAAGGGCTTTGTACAGTCTTTGTCCAGCATACATCGGCGAGTCTTGTGATTCAGGAAAACGCCGATCCCAGCGCGCAGGCAGACCTCGAGAACTGGCTTAACCGCCTTGTGAGAGAAAACGACAGCCTTTACACACACACGGCAGAAGGCCCTGATGATATGCCTTCGCATATCAAGGCGGCCCTCACCTCTCCCTGTCTCAGTATCCCTGTGGTTCATCATCAACTGGCCCTTGGTACATGGCAGGGCATTTATCTCTGGGAACACAGAAGAAACGGACACAACAGAAGAGTTGTGATCCACATGGGAGACTAATTGACCATTTTACAAAATCATCACATACGAAACATCGCGATCATCGCCCACGTTGATCATGGCAAGACAACACTTGTGGATTTTATGCTGCGGCAGGGCGGCGTTTTTGGCGCCAGACAACACGTGGGTGAGCGCGTGATGGACAATATGGATCTTGAGCGCGAACGTGGAATCACCATTGCCTCAAAAAACTGTTCACTTTTGTACGATAACATCAAGATCAATATCATCGACACCCCGGGGCACTCGGATTTTGGCGGAGAGGTTGAGCGCGGCCTTAAAATGGTTGATGGAGCGATTTTGCTGGTCGACGCCTCCGAAGGGCCTCTGCCACAGACACGGTTTGTTCTTAAAAAGGCGCTGGAGTCCAACATCAAGATTATTGTGGTCATCAACAAAATCGACAGAAAAGACGCGCGGCCGCAAGAGGTGCTTGATGACATCTACAATCTCTTTATCGATCTTGAAGCGGATGATGATCAAATCGATTTTCCTGTATTGTACGCCGTGGGTCGTCAGGGTATTGCGCAGTACAGCCTTGATGACACAGGCGTGAATCTCGAGCCTCTCTTTAAATCAATCATCAAAGAAATACCTGCACCTTCGTATGACCCTGACGAACCTTTTCAAATGCTGGTGACCAATCTCGCTTATTCGGATTACGTGGGCAGGCTTGCCATTGGGCGTATTTTTAACGGCAGTGTTCAAAAAAACGCGGAACTTGTCTGTGTGGGAAAGGACGGCCTCGCCCGAAGACTCAGGGTTTCAAGCCTTCAGGTTTATGAGGGCATTCATCTTCAAGAGGTGAAGGATGTTGCTCCCGGAGATATTATTATTCTCTCCGGTATCGACATGGTGGAGATTGGCGATACCATCTGCATGGCAGAGTCTCCAAAGGCCTTAAAAAGAATCAGTGTTGATGAGCCCACTGTGTCCATGCGGTTTATGATCAACACATCGCCGCTTGCAGGTCTTGAGGGGTCCATTGTTCAATCCAGAAAGATTGAAGAACGTCTTCAAAAGGAGATCCTTCACAATGTTGCGCTTCAGGTTGAACCCGGGCAGAACTCGGAGAGTTTTACAGTAAAGGGCCGCGGTGAATTTCAAATGGCCATTCTTGTCGAGACCATGAGACGGGAGGGCTTTGAGCTTTCGGTGGGACGGCCGGAGGTTATTTTCAAAGAGAAAGACGGGATCAGGCTCGAACCGATCGAGCATCTGTTTATCGATTGCCCCGACGAATTTATGGGCATCATTACCGAGAAAATTTCCTCAAGGCTGGGAAAAATGATCAACATGATCAATCATGGATCGGGACGCGTGAGGATCGAGTTTTCAATCCCCAGCCGCGGCATGATCGGCTACAGAAGTCAGTTTATGACTGATACCAAGGGGACGGGACTCATGAGTTCGTACCTGATGGGATTCGAGCCTTACCGCGGTCATGTAGCCTCACGTGTGAGCGGCGTTCTGGTTTCTGACCGTGCCGGCAGGGCGGTCCCCTACGCCTTGTTTAATCTTGAGCCGCGGGGCACACTCCTCATACAGCCGGGGACACCGGTTTACGAGGGGATGATTGTTGGAGAACACAATCGCCGGCAGGATATTAATGTCAACCCGTGCCGGGAAAAGAAGCTCTCCAACATGAGGGCCGCGGGCAAGGACGAAAATGTTGTTTTAAAACCCGTCTTGCCCATGACACTGGAGCGCGCGATCGAGTTTATTAAAAATGACGAAATCATCGAGGTCACCCCCAAAAGCATCAGAATTCGAAAAGCAATCTTAAACCACTCGCAGAGGAAACACTCTGCTGAGTCTTGAGGCTGTTGATATCTCCCGTCGCTTAGGGTGGTTTATGTCGGTCAGTATAGAGTGTTTTACTTTCAGACAGATCTGTTTGCTATCTCTGAATGTGATCGGGCGCAGGGGAAACACCTTGCTGGGCCTTGAGGTATTTTTGCCATTTCTTTTTGCTGCTTGTCTTGAGGGACTTGATAAACTGGTACATGTGTTTGACCTCGATACCGACAAAGGGGAAAAAACTGTGCGGGTCTCTGACCATGTTGACACCCATACCCCCTACAAAAAAATCTACAAAGGTAAAACCCAGCCCAAAAAAACCGTCGACCTTTGAGTCGGTGTATTTGTCAGTTCCCCCCTCGTAACGGTACTCGTATCTTCTGATGAGTCCCGCAGACATATTGAGTTTCCATGCGTGAAGGAATTTTCTGCCAAAACTGTATTTTTTTTCGGGGTCCATGTACCAGCCCACCGATGTTGTGAGTGACAGCGAGATCATGGAGTTGCGTATGGTGTTATTGGGGTTGGGGATGTTGACATTGAGGGGGCTGATGATCGCGACATCGCCGTCCCAGATGGGACCCTTGCGGTGGTATCGAAAATAATAGGATGTTTTGATGACCTCGTTTTTTTTGTCGGTGAGTTTGATAATGACCACATCCCCCTCGTCGAGGGTGTAGTGGATTCCCAGTCCGTAGATGTAAAGCGTGTCTGTGATTGAGTTTTGTATGGCGTTTTCGAGGTCAAATATTTTTTTGTTTTGCTTGGTGTTAAAAAAACGCTCGGTAAATTTTTCGTCGATGTTTGAACCTTCTTCAAAAAGGGCGACTGAGCGCAGGTCTCCTTCGTGAAAGAGACCGAGTTCGATTGTGTAATCGCGTCGTGCTGTCTCGGACAGATAAATGGCGCCAAATTTGCCAATCACACAGGGTGTGTGTGTGCAGGGGTCTGCCGGCTGAAAGGCCCGGACGTTGTTTTTTTTGTAGCCCTTGTCAAATGAGACAAGGCCCTCCGGGTTTTTTGACTTGTTGGGGGATGCAAAGGCGTGAGAGGCAGACACAACGAGGAAAAAAGACAGCAACACAAGGCAGGTAAAATGGAGCGAGGATTTATGTGCTGCGTGTGACGCCACGCATTGTGTGATAGGTGAAATCAAAAACAAAAGTAAAGAGTTTTTTGCCAAAAAACCGCGCGGTTATTTTTTGCGGTTATTTTTTCCAGAGGTTGTCCGTAGGCAGGTCCATTTCGGGCTTGTCGTTTGATAAGTGAATAGGTTTATCTTCCGCATCGGGGTTGTCGGCTATCCTGTAATCTTTCTTGTTGAGGTAACCAATAGCCTGTAAATATCGTCTGGTCTTGTTGTATTTTTGTTTTATCCTTTCCTGCTGGATAAAAAATCCGGGATTGTCTTTAAGATTGTTTTCCCAGACGCGATAGGCGTTGATGAAAGAGGTGTGTGCGGCATCTGTTTTTTGGGCATCTATAAGCAGCACGCCAAGTGAGTAGTGGGCCAGGGCATGATCGGGCTTGATTTTGACTGTTTTTTCGAGGACCTTGATGGCCTCCTGATATTTGTGCAGATCGGTCAACGCGAGCGCTTTGTGAAAATAGGCGTCTGCCATTTCAGGCTTGATGGTGATGGCCTTGTTAAAATGGGCAATGGCGTCATTGGCCTCACCCAGGCTTGCCAGGATAAGCCCCTTGTCAAAATACACCCTTTCCGAATGGGGATCGAGTTGAATGGCCTTTTCCAGAAGGTCGAGGGATTCGTACCTGTTGTCCTGCAGAAGGAGCTTGGTGGCCTCGCTAAGATAGTATTCCCTACCCTGTTGTTTTTTTTCCTTACATTCTGATATTTGTTTCTGTGTGGACAGCTCGTCGCATTTAAATGCGGCCAGTTCAAGTGAGGACCCCTTGTTGTCACAGGCAGAGAGGCAGGATGCCATGAGGATAAAAAAAATCAGTGTGTATGAGTGACTGTGGTTCATACAGGGTATGGGCCATTATATCTCATTTCTGTGGTTGTGTAAATATATGTATAGGAATTTCAAAGTTAACAGAGCGCGGGTGCGTACCTCGCATGACGAGGAAACTCAACCGCGTCAAAATCAAGTTAGTAACTTGTGCCTTTTTTTTTGATATGCCGCAATAGGTTGCCCCTTATGAAAACAATAAAAAAACACATCCCGGTGACGTTGGTTACCGGTTTTTTGGGGAGTGGCAAGACCACCCTTGTTAACCGTATATTGTCCGAGGCACATGGGCTGAGGGTGGCGCTCATCATCAACGAGTTTGGGGAGATTGGCATTGATGACAGCCTTATCAAAGGTACGCAGGATTTTGTGCAGATGGATAACGGGTGTCTCTGCTGTGTTTTAAGTGAAGAACTGGTTTTACTCATAGCAAAGTTAAAACAAAGGACAGATTTTGATGCCGTTGTCCTTGAAACGACCGGTATTGCCGATCCCCTGCCGATTGCGTGGCCTTTTTTGCGCGAGGAATTTGAAGACACGTTTCGTTTTGCAGGTATTGTGACCGTTGTTGACTGCCTGCATCTGGACGCGATGTTGTCAGCCGCCGCAGAGACAAAGATGCAGATCGAACGGGCAGATTATCTGTACCTTTCCAAAACAGACCTCTGCGACAGGCAGGCTGTTGAGGATGTAAAAAAACGGCTTGAGTCTCTCAATGACAATGCGCGCTTTGTGATGAGTGACGATCCTCAGTGGTTTAAACTCATTTTCGAGGGTGACGTGCAACGGGTGAATCCAGAAGACAGTCATTTAAAGGCACACCGACACACGCACGGCAGTGAGGGGTTTTGTTCCCTTTCTGTTCCGTTAAAAGACAAAAAAATAAAATTTGAAAGGATGGAGGATTTTTTTGAGGGCCTGCCCAAAGAGGTCTTTCGCGCAAAGGCGATCTTTAAAAACGCTGATGACGATCGAATGACTGTGATGCATTTTGTCTGCGGCAGGGTGGACTTTTACGATTACGACAGTGAGCGGTTAAGGGGAGAACCGGCTGCGGTCTTTATTGGCAAAGGGTTTGATCCGGGGGAACTTAAGGCGTTATTTGAAAAGGCTGTTTAGTTGGTTTGTTTGTTGGTTTTAATGCCGTGTTTAATGATCAACGACACGCATCGTGTGTGATGTTGATTTCTTCGAGGCAATCGCAGGGGTGGATGCCATCCCTGATGAGAGGGTTTGCCGTAAGATACCCCGCGAGGTAAAAGTTGTTATGCATCTGGCAGAAAACAGCGGGGGGGGAGGGCGCTGTCGCATCAAAGGCCGAACAGGCGGCGTGATCCTGGCCGTAGGCGCCCAGTGTGTTCAAGATTGAAACATCAGCGTTTGTGTCTCCGTAGACAGAGCCCGGGTTTGAGAGGGAGTTGATGTTGTCGGAGTCGTTATTGATCACCCCAAGAAAAAAATTGTCGCAGCTGACAAGGTAATAGAGGCAGTCGGGGTTGGAGAGTGTGGCCTGCTCCGGCATACTGAGAGTCTGTGGTGTTATGTAAAGGGGTTGAGACAGCGGCAGAGTGGCGGCAGGCAACGTTGCAGGGATGTCTGTAGACGGCTTGACAAGGTTGCCGATGGTTTCGTCGGTATCATCAGCATCGCAGGGGACGCCGCTTCCGTCCTCGTCCAGATCGACCTGACTGGGATTATACGTAAAGACGCAGTTGTCGGCACTGTCTGCAATGCAGTCGCTGTCGGCGTCTTCCTGCGGGTCCTCGGTTGGGCCGCAGTTTTCACTGCCCTTGCACGAGGGGAGTAAGAGAATCAGCAGGGTGAGCGAGGTCACCATGCAAAAACAAACAAAACCTCGCTCAATCAATTTTGAAATCCTGAGGTGTAAATATTTTTTTACAGGCAGTTTATTTTTCATACAAACTCATGCAGGTCTCATCCGGACTGGAACAGTAAACCATGTAATCGTCGGGTTGATAAATCAGCAGACAGTCTTGAGAGATGTTTGCGTCCGGTGAGATATTAAAACTGACGCTATCCCCTATTGAGAGATGATCGATGTTGGTTGTACAGGTTGTTTTGGAAAGCGCGTAATCGCCTTCGATAGACGTGTTTAAAGAAGTGTCCTCGACGATTTTGTAATGACCCGACAGGTTTAACTCGGGCTCATCGATCAGGCTGATCCCCGCGGTCAAGTCGTCGGTGTCATCATTGTCGCAGGTTGAACCCACGCCATCGTCATCGCCATCGTATTGATCGGGATTAAACCAGCCCAGGCAGTTATCGGCTGTGTCTGCGACGCAGTCCGAATCGTCGTCGTCAAGAAAGTTGGCACTCGCGGCACATTGATTTCCGGAACAGGATAATTGAATGATAAACAAGAAAAAAAACGGGAAGAGGCAGATTATTTTTTTCATATTAAAATGATATGTTTTTTTGGCCCCATATTACACCATTTTCAAAAAAAATCAAAGCTTTTAGAACCTTAGAAGGTTTTTTCTACGCGTTTTGGCACCAATATTTCATGTGGTGCCAGCTCGCGTAGTGTTCTGCGCTTTATGCGGGTTATATGTTGTTATTGTTATTAAAATTGTATAGGTCGCCCGTATGATAAAACACGCACAAGGTCATGGCCCGCTGGTGCTTATTATTCTTGATGGCTGGGGCATGCGCGCAGAAAAGCAGCATAATGGTATTGCACTGGCTCACAAACCCTTTTTTGATGCACTCTGGAGGGACTACCCGCACACGCTGATCGACGGCTCAGGCCCTGCAGTGGGGCTTCCCAAGGGGGTTATGGGTAATTCCGAGGTCGGGCACATGAACCTGGGGGCGGGGCGTATTGTGTACACGGGGCTTTCGCAAATCTATACTGCAATCGAGAACGGGGAGTTTTTTAAAAACGAGGTCTTGCTTGGGGCCGTCAGGCAGGCAAACAATTATCAGGGCCGGCTGCATCTTATGGGTCTGTTGTCAGACGGGGCGGTTCATTCGCATCTCGATCACCTTTATGCAATGCTTGAGATTGCAAAACAAAATAACGTCCGCGATGTTGTGATTCACTGTTTTATGGACGGGCGTGACACACCACCCAAAGATGGTATCAAATACATCACCCAGCTTGAGGACCAAATAAAATCTATCGGTGTGGGCAGGATAGGCTCTGTGTCCGGGCGGTACTACGCGATGGATCGCGACCAACGGTGGGACAGGGTTGAGACTGCGTTTTTAGCCATTTGCGGCAGGGCAGACAGCAAGACAAGTGATTACAAGGCCTACATGCAGTCCTCTTACGACAGGGGTGAGGGGGATGAGTTTATCAAACCTGTGACGGTGGTTGGTGACGACGGACAACCGCTCACGGTTGTTGATGCGCGTGATGCAATGATCTTTTACAACTTCAGGGCCGATCGGGCCCGCGAGATCACACGGGCCTTTGTTGATAAAAACTTTGAGGGGTTTGACCGCAAAGGACAACAACTCCCCGCTGTTTTTGTGTGTGCCTCACCCTACGACAAGACCATTGAGGCCCCCATTGCCTTTGAGCCTGTGTATCCCAAAAATATTTTTCCGGAGATTCTTTCAAACAAGGGGGTCAGGCAACTCAGAATCGCAGAGACAGAAAAATACGCCCATGTGACTTTTTTCTTTAACGGCGGGCGTGATGTCCTGTTTGAGGGTGAAGAGAGAGAACTGATTCCCTCACCCAAGGTGGCGACTTACGATCTTATGCCCGAGATGAGCGCGTTTAAGGTCAAGGACAAACTCATCGAACATTTAAAATCACAAAAATATGGTGTGGTGATCTGTAATCTTGCCAATGCCGACATGGTGGGACACACCGCTGTTCCAAAGGCCATTATTAAAGCTGTAGAGGTGGTAGACCGCTGCCTGTCCGAAATCATTCCGGTTGTTTTAAGCTGCGGGGGCAAGGCCCTTGTGATCTCTGATCACGGGAATGCCGAAGAAATGGTCGATAAGCACGGCGAACCCATGACTGCACACACCACCAACCTTGTCCCTTGTATCCTTGTTTCAAAAGAGCATGCAGGCGTACGTTTGAGCGATGGCGGCAGACTCTGTGATGTTGCCCCCACCATGCTGGCCCTTATGGGGCTTGAGGTCCCAAAAGAAATGACGGGGAAGAATCTTGTGATCAGCCCTGATCCCTGAACCGGGGAAAAGGGTGGTTGATGGCTAAAGGCTGGGGGCTAAGGTTTTTTCGCTCTTCGTTCACGTTGTTCGTTCATGTATAGGAATTTCAAAGTCGACAGAGCGCGGGTGCATTCCTCGCAAAATGGAGGAATTCAACCGTGTCAAAGTCAAGTTGGTAACTTGTTCGTTTTTTTGGGGCTCATTGCTGATGCTTGATTATTTTTTTCCACGTACTTGTTTTTTGTGTTCGGCGGCTGGGGATGATCTCTGCGTGCATTGCCAACAAAAACTTAAGGTGATCTGTCGCGGTGTTTTCTGTACTGTCTGCGGCAAACCTTTTACAGCGGGGCTTAAGCCTCATCCCTGTTCTGACTGTACAAAAGACCCGCCGGCCTACGACAGACATCGTTCCATTTTTTTGTTTGATGAGAACATAAAAAAGCTGGTCCATCAATTTAAGTATCAGGGTGATTTTGGAATCAAAAGGATTATACCGGAATTTTTTGGGGCGGTTGCAGCAGAAATTCCCCCTGCCGATATCATCATTCCCGTCCCGTTGCATGTCAACAGACTGCGTTCACGGGGGTATAACCAGAGCCTTGTACTGGCGCGTGTCTTTGGCAAACTTCTTTGCAGAAAAGTGGGACCGCGTGTTTTAAAAAGGGTAAAAGACACACCCACGCAGACAGGTCTTGACAGGAGACAGCGTGAGCAGAATCTTAAAAAGGCATTTGGGATTTCGGGCAAGCATGACGTCGGCGGAAAAAAAATATTGTTGGTTGATGACGTGCACACAACTGGAGTAACATTAAATGCGGCGGCATCGGTGCTCAAATCATTTGGAGCGGGAGAGGTTTATGCCTTGACCCTTGCGTTTGTTCCGTCAGGGTTTTAAACCCCTGTCATTTTTTTTTTTTGGCGCCTGCCAGAAACCAGAACATCAGGAGGGATATCCGTTATGGCAGTTAAAATGGAGAGCCGTGAATTTTTTGCTGTGGCTGTTTCGACCGCAAAAGAGGTTGGCGCATATCAAAGGTCGCAGTTTGGGCATGATCTCAAGATCGAGTTTAAAGGGACTATTGATATCGTGACCGAGGTGGATAAAAAAAGTGAAGAGTTGATTTTAAAGACCATCAGACAACACTATCCGGAGCACGATGTTCTGGCAGAAGAGGGCAGCGGCGAACGCAAGGATTCAGAATACAAGTGGATCATCGATCCTTTGGATGGCACAACAAATTTTGCACATGGTTACCCGCAATTTGCCGTATCCATTGGCTTGGAGATAGGGGGAGAAATTATAGCGGGTGTTGTTTACGACCCCATGCGTGACGAACTCTTTCGCGCCTTTAAGGGAGAAGGGGCGTATCTCAACGACAGGCCCATCAGGGTTTCACACACAGAAAAACTAGAACACGCGATGATTGCCACGGGTTTTGCCTACAACATCAGAAAACACATCGATGAGCACCTGCGGTATTTCAAGGATGTGATCATGAAGGCGCAGGCGGTGAGGCGTGCGGGTTCGGCCTCTCTCGATATCTGCCACGTTGCCAGCGGGAGGTTTGATGGTTTCTGGGAGCTTAATCTCTTTCCATGGGACACGGCCGCCGGTGTGATCATAGCCAAAGAAGCGGGTGCAAAGATCACGCGATTTGACGGGGCCCCTTACACGGTCTACGAAAAAGACATCCTGATCACCAATGCCGTCATTCATGGTGAGATGGTCAAGACCCTCAAAAAGGGTCTGGGCAAAAGGCTGTTTTAAATAGTGTCTGTCTGGAAAGCCCCTGTTTCTCCGGAAGTGCCCACGAAAAGGCCACGGGGTGAGTCTTGCTTGAGGCACCCCTTGTAAGTAACAAGGGATCGCATCAGCAAGGCTTGTCCCCCGAAGTAGGGGGATTGAAAATTTTGCCGCTTGCAAAATATTTCAAACCCTGAAAAATCATGTCTTTATATTTTGTCACGGGACATGATTTTTCAGGACTCCTGCAAAACAGGGCATTTCCCGACAGACACTCAATACAGTCACAGCGTGTGTCGGAGGGTTATTGGCTGAAAAATCAACACAGCAGGACAAAATTATTGATGATGCAAATCTCTTCCGAGCCTTTAGGCTGATGAAGGCAAAGGATTACACCCAGGCCGAGGCCCTCATTAACGAGGGCATCACAAAGGCGCATCAGGAAAACAATGTTGAACTTGAGGGGCTGTATTATTCGGCGCTGGGTGTTCTTTACAAGCTCAAGAAAAATTACAACAAGGCCTATGGGGCCTATCAAAAGGCCGAGCGGTTGCTTCCGGACGATCATTCCCTTAAAATAGTTTCTGCCACCCTGCTCATCGAGCAGTTTAAACAGTACAGTACCGCTGCAAGAAAAATGGACAAGGTGATCGCCTCCACAGAAGACCCTGCGCTCTGGCATCACGCCAAAGCCACTCAGGCGGTGGCCTATTATCTCATGGGAAAGAAGGCCGAGGCCGGGGCAAACTTTAATGAGATGCTTAAACAGGACTTTAACCTGCTCAGGTTTGCCGCCAATGTCGATTTTAAAACAGCCGAACTCTTTGTCCAAAAAAAATTCATGCCCGATGAGTGCCGACAGTATCTTCAAAAAGCGCTTCTGCTTGCAAAGAGCAAAAAGGAAAAAACCTTTATTGTGATTATTGAGAACCTGTTAAAGGTTGTGTGAGAGGGTGTTTTTAGACAGCGATGAAGAATGGTGCAGTACACAACGATCGTCACGAAGTGGAGGTGAGGGGATGAATATTTGTCAATCCGATTACAGCAATCTCGTAGAAGCTATAATACAGACACATCAGCAGTCACAAACAGGGGCGGCGGGGGCTGTCAATCAGTATCTGGTTTTACGCAATTGGTTAATTGGGGCTTTTATTGTTGAGTTTGAGCAAAATGGGCAGGACCGCGCCAAATATGGACAGAGATTACTCGCTCGGCTTGCTGTTGATCTCCAATTACGTGGCATAAAAGGCCTTGGCGTCAGCATGTTAAAAACTACGCGCCAGTTTTACAGAAGTTACCCACAATACCGCCAATCGGTGATTGGCAAATTTACAGGCCAATTACTGAATTCACAAATTGGCCAATCACTGATTGGCGAAACGGGCAACAAAGAAGATTTGTCAATAATAGCAACAGACCACACCCCTACCCCCTTGCCCATTCATGTGTTATCCAGATTTTCATGGACACATTTTATTGAATTGGTACGTCTTGACGACCCATGGAAACGCGCCTTTTACGAAAATGAATGTTTAAAGGGCAACTGGTCGGTGCGCCAACTTCAAAGGCAGATGGGATCACTGCTCTACGAACGGACAGGCCTGTCTACCGATAAACAAGCTGTGATTGAATTGGCTCGTAAACAATCGGGAGAGTTACCTGCGGTCATGGCTGATCTCATTCGTGACCCCTATGTGCTGGAATTTAGCGGTTTGGCGGAGTTACCCTCCTACAAAGAGTCCACACTCGAATCAGTCTTGCTCAACCATTTGCAATCATTCTTACTCGAACTCGGCAACGGGTTTTGTTTCGAGGCAAGACAAAAACGCATCACTGTTGGCAATGAGCATGATTATATCGACCTTGTGTTTTATCATCGCATTTTGCGTTGTCACCTGCTCATCGATCTCAAGGTGAGGTCCTTTCAGCACGGTGATGCGGGACAGATGAATTTTTATCTCAACTACTGGAAAGACCAGATGATGACCCAAGGCGATCAGCCGCCAGTTGGTCTTATTTTGTGCACAGACAAAGACCAGACCAAGGTGCAGTACGCAACCGGTGGCCTTGATCACGCTCTTTTTGTATCGCGCTACTTGGTGGCATTACCCAAGCCTGAACAAATAGAAAAGTTGATTGAGAATGACCGAGCGTTGTGGGAGCAGGCAAGCCGCGATGCTAAAGAGGAGGGTGATAAATGATTTTCATAGGTTATGAATGAACAGTCGCGCCCCGCGAGGTTGGGGCTTTTTTACAATCTATCTTTCCTCCAAATACCTTTTTAAAATAAACACAGCGGCTAATTTGTCCATGACCTCTTTTCTTTTTTTTCTGGAGACGTTGTGTTCTAACAGAAAACTGTCGGCCTCTTCGGAGGTGCAGCGCTCGTCAAAAAAATCCCATGTGTAATTTTGAGGGTTGATGTTGTTTTTTTTAAAGTGGTTTTTAAGGGCGTTGACAAACTCGCGGACCATTTTTGCCTGGGGTCCTTCGGTCCCGTTCATGTTGTAGGGGAGGCCGATCACAAGGGTTGCCGGTTGGTATTGCCTGATGAGATCTGTGAGTTCGGCGAGGACCTTGTGCATGTAAGGTTTTCCCCGATAGCGCAGCGTTGTGAGTGGCTGTGTGATGAGACCGAGTTCGTCGGTGACGGCAATACCGCAGGTCTTTGTGCCGATATCAAGGGCCATAAGACGCGGTTTGTGTTGTGACGGTAAACTCATGTCGTGAACTCCGTTTGCCCCTAAAAAAGTGTTAGTCGGAAAAGACCCTGTTTCTCCGGAAGTTTGAGAATTTTGCTGCTTGCAAAATATTTCAAACCCTGAAAAATCATGTTTTTACATTTTGTCACGGAACATGATTTTTCAGGACGCCTGAGAAACAGGGCATTTCCCGACAGACACTCACTATAAACACAAGGCGTTTTTTTATTCAACCTCTTGATGTTGCCGATAAATTGTTTGACGCTTTGTCTAACAAATGTTAAACTGAAAAAAACGGAGGGTTTATGCTTGGGGTGCGTCTCTCAGAGGAACTCGAAAACAAGATAGCAGAACACATCAAGAAAACAAACATTACAAAAAGTCAGTTTGTCAAACAGGCGATCAGTTTTTTTTTACGCCAGCAGGAGTTAAAAAATTTGCATGATGAGCGAACGGCTCAGGGGTTAAGGGAAATCAAGCAGGGTTATGGCATTCCCGGAACTGTTATTTTTGAAATGCTTAATAAATGGAACCGGGATGAGTAAACAAAGCCCCCTTATTTTCTCACCGACCAGTCTTGCCGACTTACAACGTATCAATCAGTTTTATCTGGCAATCGATCCCAAGGTGAGGCGTCTGGCGTTGGCACGATTATTCGAAGCCCTTAAACTGGTGGAGCGTTTTCCAAATATTGGACGCCTGCAAAACAGATCCGGCATCAGGGAATTTGTTGTTCCCTTTGGAAAGGGCAACTTTATCATTCGTTACCTGCCGCGCAAAACAAAGATTCACCTTGCCCATATCTGGCACAGCATGGAAGATGAACTTTAAACTCACCATCCAGGGGGAGCCCGCTCATTATTCTGCCAGACAGCCCCCAAGATAACAAATCCCCTCCCATCAAAAAATACTGGCAAAATCCCTGATCACATGTCATGGTGCGGCCATGAAATCAAAACAACCCCTCACAATAGACCTTAACAATTTTTTTAAGCCCCTGATCACCGATGGGCTTGATCCGGTTGCTTCTTACGAGGAGGAGTTTAGCCAAATTCATTCGGGCATCAAGACACTCAAACAGACCGGCAACCTGCCCTACGCAAAACTTTCACAAGATGATGCGATGAGGGATAATGTCACTCTCATGGCGGGGCGTTATCAACAGTACGATAACGTGGTGGTCCTTGGGATTGGCGGCTCCGCCTTGGGCGCGTCTTCTCTTTATTACGCGATCAAGGGGCCGTATGCCAATTATGTTGCAGGCACACAAAAAAAATCGCCGAGGCTCTTTGTTGTCGATCATATAGAGGCCCAGACCATCGGGGATCTTTTTAATCTCATCAGTGCCGATAAAAATCTTTTTGTTGTGATCTCAAAATCAGGCAGCACCTCCGAGACGCTGGCGCAGTACCTTCTGGTCAAAAAGTTTTTTGCAAATATTGGCAGGGAAAATTTTTTGTTTATCACCGATCCTCAAAAGGGTCTGCTGCGCGATCTTGTTGTTAAAGAAAATTACGCCAGTCTTGTGGTCCCTCCGGGTGTTGGCGGCAGGTTCTCTGTTTTTTCGCCTGTGGGGTTGTTTCCTCTGGCCGCCTGCGGTGTCGATATTACCGCGCTGCTTGATGGTGTCGAACATATGGAACAGTTGTGTCTTAACGACAGGCTGGCGCAGAATCCGGCGGGGCTTGTGGCTGTCACCTGTCATCAGTGGCTCAAGAGGCACGGCGTTTCAGAGATTGTCATGATGCCGTATTCAGAAAGGCTGCATTTCTTTTCCGACTGGTTTGCACAGCTTTGGGGAGAGTCCCTGGGAAAAATGTTCACACTCAAGGGAGAGAAAAAATTCACGGGTTCAACACCGGTGAAAAGCGTGGGCGTGACGGACCAGCATTCGCAGCTTCAACTGTATCTCGAAGGCCCGAGAAACAAGGTCGTTGTTTTTGTAGAGGTAGAAAACACAGATTACGAAGGGCATCTTGGCGAGTCAAATTCGGGGGACGAGCGTCTTGATTTTTTAAGCGGGCAGACCATGCATAAATTGATGTCGGCAGAAAAGGCAGCCACCGAAGAGAGCTTGAGGGAGAACAATCGTCCCAATGCCACTATTAAAATGTCGATGATCAACGAATTTCAACTGGGTCAGTTGTATCAGCTGTTCATGAATGTCGTTCCTTACATGGGTGCGCTGCTCGATATTAATCCGTTTGATCAGCCGGCAGTTGAGAAAATTAAAAAATTTACATTTGGACTGCTTGGGCGCAAGGGCTTTGAGGATTTTGCAGATAAACTTAAGGCCCACAAAAAGGACAAGGGGCTTGTCTTTTAAATAGTGTCTGTCGGGAAAGCCCCTGTTTCTTCGGAAGTTTGAAAATTTTGCCGCTTGCAAAATTTTCAAACCCTGAAAAATCATGTCCTTACATTTTGTCACGGGACATGATTTTTCAGGACTCCTTCGAAACAGGGCATTTCCCGACAGACACTCAATAAAAAGCTTTTATCTGCTGCACACTATGACAAAAAGAAAAATCAAAACCAAATTTATTTTTGTAACGGGCGGGGTTGTCTCTTCCCTTGGCAAGGGGATCGCAAGCGCCTCTATTGCGGCGCTGCTCGAAAACCGCGGGCTTAAGGTTTCCATTCAAAAGCTTGATCCCTACATCAATGTTGATCCCGGGACCATGAGCCCTTTTCAGCACGGCGAGGTCTTTGTCACCGATGACGGCGCCGAGACAGACCTTGATCTTGGTCATTACGAGAGGTTTATTTCCACCAGGATGGGGCATGTCAACAACTGCACCACCGGCAAAATTTATCATTCCGTGATTACAAAGGAGCGTCGTGGTGAGTACCTGGGATCAACGGTGCAGGTCATCCCCCACATCACCGATGAAATCAAGGGGGCGATCTTGCGGGCCTCTCACGGTCTGGATGTGCTGATTGTCGAGATTGGCGGGACCGTAGGCGATATCGAGAGCCTCCCGTTTATCGAGGCGATCAGGCAGTTTAACACCGATGTGGGTGGAGAAAATGTTGTTTATATCCATTTAACACTCATCCCCTACATTGCGGCCTCCTGCGAACTCAAGTCAAAGCCCACCCAGCACAGTGTGCAAAAATTAAGGGAGTATGGCATACAACCTCACATCCTCTTGTGCCGTGCGGACCGTGATATCTCCGAGGAGCTCAAAAACAAGATTGCCTTGTTCTGCAATGTTTCCAAAGACAGCGTGTTTATGGCCAAGGATGTTGCCTCGATTTACCAGGTCCCCCTCGCGTTAAATCAGGAGGGGCTTGACGAAAAAATTGTCGAACTCCTAAATATATGGACACGTAAGCCCGATTTGCTCAGCTGGAAAAAGCTTGTCAAGACCATCGAGACCCTTTCAGAGTCGGTGACCATTGCGGTGGTGGGTAAATATGTCGATCTTGTCGATGCCTACAAAAGCCTTAACGAGGCCCTTTTGCACGGCGGTTATCAAAATAATGTCAAGGTTAATCTCAAGTTTATTGATTCAGAAGAACTCGAAAAGGAGTCTGTTGATGTGGGGGCCATGTTAGAGGGGGCCGCGGGGATACTGGTTCCGGGAGGTTTTGGTCATCGTGGCATCGAGGGAAAAATAAAGGCCATTCATCACGCACGTGAAAACAAGATTCCTTTTTTTGGAATTTGTCTGGGGATGCAGCTTGCGGTCATTGAGTTTGCCCGCAATGTGGCCGGTATCAAGGATGCCAACTCATCCGAGTTCGACAACAACTGCAAAGATCCCGTGATCAGTCTCATGACGGAGCAGAAGACCGTGGTGAACAAAGGGGCAACCATGCGTCTGGGGAGTTATCCCTGTATTGTCGATAAAGGGACCTTTGCCTTTAAGGCTTACGGCGAGACAGAGATTCACGAGCGACACAGGCACCGTTACGAATTTAACAATGAGTATCTCGATAGATTAAGAAAAAAAGGGTTGATCACATCGGGCATGTCACCAGACGGTGTCCTTGTCGAGATGGTAGAAATCAAAAAACACCCCTGGTTTTTGGGGTGTCAGTTTCACCCGGAGTTTCAGTCTCGCGCCATGAAGGCACACCCCTTGTTTGTCCAATTTATAGAGGCAAGCTATACCTATGCCAGACACTGTGAATGGCAGGGCAAAAGAAATCTTCAGGCTGTAAGTCGCGCAGATCCAACATTTGAGGACCGTACCCTTAAAAAATCGGGGTAGTTTCAGATGTCGTCATAATATTGACGATCCAAAAAAAAAGTCAATTGACATGACTTATATTCTGCCTTAACATGGTACGGTAATTGCATACAAAAATTTCATATGACAGGGGCTTGGCTTAACCATTCTTTTTCATTTGAAAAATTCATCTAATGGAGTCATAAGGCCTGTCGACGCGGTTTGTATCACGGCAAACAGCGCTCAGTAAAACAATATCAAGACGTGGGGTATAAAAATTAAGCCATGGCTGTCGAACTCAAACAAACAGTAAAACTCTCGCAACAATTACTGATCACGCCTCAGTTGCAGCAGGCTATAAAACTGCTGCAGTTGTCCCGTCTGGAGCTTGTCGAGACCGTCCAGAAAGAACTTCTAGAAAATCCTGTATTAGAAGAATCAGAAGAAAGGGACATGGGTGCAGAAGGGCAGGAACAATCCGCGGAGGCGGTTGCTGATCGAGGCCCGCCTGCAGACAATGAGCCCGCTGATCCCCGTTCTGAGGGCGTTGAAAACCGTGAGTTTGACTGGGGCAATTATGTCCAGTCCTCAAGTTTTTCAGGCAGGGAGCCCATGTCTTTTGCGGCAGGGACCGCAGAGGATGCCCCAAACTATGAAAACATGATCAGCTCTTCGACCTCCCTGCACGATCACCTTGAGTGGCAGGTCAAGATGGGAAGCTTTTCTCCCGAAGAAGAAGAAACCTGCATCACATTGATTGGTAATTTGGACGATAACGGCTATCTTCAGATGAGCCTCGAAGAGCTTGCCGAAAAAACACCCTATTCGTTCGAAGAACTCGAAGACGCCTTGTGTATTGTTCAAGACCTTGACCCGCCGGGGGTAGGGGCGAGAGGCCTTCAGGAATGCCTGCTCTTGCAAATTAAGGATTTTGGCGAAGACCGGAGCATACTTGAGGATATCATTAAAAACCATCTTAAACTTATCGAGCGAAGAAACTTTCAGGCCCTCAGCAAAAAACTCGATCTGACGATTAAGCGTACAAAAGAACTCTGCGAAGTCGTTTATTCTCTAGAGCCAAAACCAGGAAGGGCCTATGGCAGAGGAGAGGCGCAGTATATCACTCCCGACGTTTATATTCAGGAGGTGGGAGACGAATTTGTTGTGATTCTTAATGAAGACGGCCTGCCCAAACTGCAGATCAGTAATTTTTACAAGTCCGCCATCATGAAAGAAATGGTTTCTAAAAAAAACCACGAAACAGTCTCAAAGGGCGATCAAACTGGTGACGGCGCGCATAAGGGGGGGGCTTCAGAGGCCACCGATGATCAGGCGCAGGACTATATCCACGAAAAATTAAAGAGTGCCCTCTGGCTTATCAAGAGTATTCACCAAAGACAAAAAACCCTGTTTAAGGTGACAAAATCAATAGCGGGTTTTCAAAAAGAATTCATGGCAAGTGGGGTTCAAAACTTAAAGCCCCTGGTCTTGCGAGATGTTGCAGAAGAGATTGGTGTTCACGAGTCAACGGTAAGCCGTGCGACCAACGGAAAATACGTGCATACACCGCAGGGAATCTTTGAACTCAAATATTTTTTTAATACGGGACTTTCAAACTCGTCAGGGGGAGAAGACTTTGCCAACGAGGCTGTTAAGCAGATGATCAGGCAGTTAATTGGCACCGAGGATCAAAAGGCCCCGCTGTCAGATCAGGCATTAACAACCATGCTTAAAAGGCAAAATATCGATATCGCCCGCAGGACTGTGGCAAAGTATCGTGAGATGTTGGGGATCCTGCCATCGTCAAGGCGCAAACGGCTTTATTAATGTAGGGGGCGGGTTTGTTCTGAGGGTGTGCCCCAAGGGCGCTTTATACGGGCGAGCAATAAACCTGATGAGCATCTAAAAAAACACGGAGGAAACAGTATGCAGGTTTCTATTACATTCAGGCACATGGACGCATCAGATGCCCTGCGCACCTATATCGATTCCCGAATCACCGGTCTCGAAAAATACCTTGTCAAACCCACGGATGTGCGTGTTGTGTTGTCGGTAGAAAAGTTCAGGCACAGGGCCGAGGTTGTACTGTTAGAACAAAATTTTAAGGCAAGTGCAGACGAGACAACAGATGATATGTACAAGACCATCGACAAGGCCATAGAGAAAATTGAAAAACAGGTTAAAAAACATAAAAGCAAGGTGCAGGCCCACCACAAGCATTCTCTTCAAGATGTTGCAGTACAGGCAGAAAAAGAATATAAAAGAAAAACTGCGAAACAGCCCTGAAATATCACCCCCCGCAAATTAGCCCTGAGTCTAAAGCCCCTGGTAGGGGAGGCGTGCGGTTCTTTGTCGGTGGTCTATGGCGGTTTGGGGATGATGTTTTTTTTGGGCGTTCTTCGTTTACGTTTTTCGTTTTGCGTTTTCTTTGGGCTCAAGGCTGATATTTGATGGCTGAACAAATCAGTTGATTCTGCTATCGTGAATCAAATAGTAAAGGGAACCCTGTGTTTTGAGTAGGGATTGTTTGCTGTGGCAGAACACCGCGGTAGAACATTTAAAGGGGCTTTTTTAAAGGTGGCAACATGAAACTCTCCGATATTCTTCCCCGAAATGCCGTCATGGGCGACTTGGAAAGCCGAGACAAAAAAGGGGTACTGGCCGAGTTTGCCGAACAGGCGGTTGTTTTTGCCCCTCATCTGGACAAGGACAAAATTCTCGAAATACTCACCAATCGAGAGCAATTGGGTTCCACAGCAGTGGGGCACGGTGTGGCCATCCCCCATGGCAAGGTCTCCGGACTCGACAACATCATTGCCATGTTTGGACGCTCGATTAAGGGGCTCGATTTCCAGTCACACGACGAAAAACCAACTCATCTTTTTTTTGTTTTACTGGCACCCGAAACGGCTATAGGAAATCACCTGCAAGCGCTTGCCAGGCTGTCAAGGTTGCTCAAGGATACCAAAATCCACGACCGGCTGATTCACGCAAGGCCGGAAGAATTGTACGACATTTTACTTGCTGAAGACAGCAAAATATAAAAACCACAAGTTACTAACTTGACTTTGATGCCCGAAGGAAATGCCCTTGGGGTACGCGGTTGAATTCCTCCATTTTGCGAGGAATGCGCCCGCGCTCTGTCGACTTTGAAATTCCCATACATGAACACACCACAATCCATGAGACCAATGTCAGAGACAGTCATCCACGGGGCCATGGTCAGGGTTTTTAATCTCGGTGTCCTGCTCCTTGGCAGGAGTGGTATTGGCAAGACCGGATGCGTTATCGACCTGCTCTCGCTTGGTCACTGCCTTATTGCAGATGATGCTGTTAAGATAACCACAGGTCAAGACGGCGGCCTGCATGCCTCTCCCTGCAATGATTTGCGGCCCTACCTGCATCTCAGGGGTGTGGGTGTGGTTGATGTGAGGCAGATATTTGGAACGCATCTTCTCTGTGACGGACACAGGGTTGATCTTGTGATCCGGCTTTGTGATGAGGGTGCGGAGTGTGAGGATGAACTTCTGGGCGACAGGCTCTCTTATACCTTACAGGGCCAGGATTGCCCCTGCCTTAACATCCCCGCGTCCCCGCAAAAAAATCTTGCGGGTATTATCGAAGTGGCTGTCAAAAATGAACAGGTCAAAAGGAGCGGCATGCACGCTTTAAAAGATTTTATTAACGCACATGAAAAACTGCTGAACCACCAATGAATAAAAAAAAGAAACAGTTTTATATCCTGTCGGGGTATTCGGGGGCGGGCAAGACGATAGCCCTCAGATCCATAGAGGAGCTGGGTTTTTATTGTGTGGATAATCTCCCGGCGGATCTGCTTGATGACTTTTCAGAACTCCTCAGTGTTAATAAAAACATCGACAAGATAGCCGTGGTGATCGATGCGCGCGGCAAGGATTTTATGCGCTCTTTTAAATCCACGATTGTCAAACTCAAAACAAGATTTAACATACAGGTTTTGTTTTTCGATACGAGTCTTGAGGAGATCACCAGGCGATTCAAGGAATCACGTCTCAAACACCCCTTATCGCTGCACGGTTCAATCAAGGACGGCTACGAGGCCGAAAGAACAATCCTTGAAGAACTCAGACAAAATGCCAACTTGATTATCAACACAACCCTGTTAAATGTCCACGCGCAAAAATCGGTGGTGCAGAAGTATGTTCAAAGGAGCGAAAAACAGATCTTCGAGATTCATCTAATGAGCTTTGGATTCAAGTACGGAATCCCGGCTGAGGCCGATGTTGTGATCGATGTGCGTTTTTTGGATAATCCTTTTTTTGTAAAAGAACTCAAAAACAAAACAGGCCTTGACCGTGTGGTGCAGAAATATATCTTTAACAACCGGCGTGCACATGTTTTTATGAACAAGACAAAGGCCTATCTGGATTATCTTTTAAGGGAATACAGAGATTCCGGGAAAAATTACGCCAACGTGTCTTTTGGCTGTACCGGTGGCAGACATCGATCTGTTGCGGTCGTGCAGGAGTTAAACAGCAATTTTATGAAAAAAAAGAGGGTTGTTACCAGTATCAATCACAGAGATATCAATGAATCATAACAGGCTTACAGCGGATCTTGTTATTGTCAATAAACTCGGTATCCACGCCAGGGCGGCCGCAAGATTTGTAAAACTGGCCTTTCAATACAAATCGACTATCTATCTCATCAAGGATGGTCAGGAATCCGATGGCAAATCCATCATGAGTCTCCTGATGCTCGCCGCAGAGAAAGGCAGCATTGTCACCTTAATGGTCTCCGGAGAAGATCAGCAGGAGGCCTTTGATTCTTTAAAACAACTGATCGAGAGCGGTTTTGGGGAGTAGATTACAGATCCTTTAATATTTCTTTTCTTTTTTGCTTGTACTCTGCATTTGTAATCAGGGCTTGATTTTTTAGCGCCTCGAGTTCGGAGAGTCTTGTTTTGACATCCTGTGCGGGTGTGGTTTGTGATTCTGGCGTCAGGATTTCGGTGTTTTTTGCTGTTTGGGGGGCGTTGGTTGTCTCTTGTTTGTTTGTTGTGACTGATTTTGTTTGGTCCTTTGTTGCTTTTTCTTTTGCGGGGATAACCTGGGTTGTGTCGATTTCTTCGGGGATGGCCGCAAAATTGCTGGCAAAGTCGTAACCGGGTTTAAGGATGATTGCGTCGGCATCCGGGACTAATACCTGTCCCTCTTTGGCCGTGAGGCTTACACGGATACTTTTTGCCTTGTTTAATGATTCATCAATACGTGATGCCTGTTTGTAATCCCCTTTAAGTTTGGCAAAGAGTTTTGAAAAATTGAAATTGACGCCTTCATCGGTGATGTAAATGTTGATCACAGAGACAAAGTCGTTTCTGATTACAAACATGGGCCGTTTGTGGACAATGGACATATTGACCACCTGATTGGGTGCGGCCTGCTCGAGGGCCTTGACGATTAAAGGCGCATATTTGCGGGCCTCGACAGGGGTGAAGATATTTGAAGTGTCAAATTTTTCTTTCTTGAGGAGTTTTGCCTTGTTGAGTTCGAGACTGTTCAGCATGTCTGTCATCTGCTGTGCCGTGATTGTTGTACAGGGGTGCATGAGTGTCTGTCCGGCAAGCTGCTTGTTGGAGAGCTTGTTGAGTTTAACCCAATCGGCGCGGTTGCGGTAGATGTAGGTTTTATCCTTTGCTGCAACAGGATGGATAATACAAAACAATAATGCGATGACGAGTGATAAAGTTGTTTTTTTCATATGATTGTCTGACCTTTCGTTGTTTAATCAGGGACCCGATGCATCCAATTTTTCTCTGTCTTTGTCTTCTCTTTGTTTCTCATTCTTCGATCAGGACCCTGTAAAGGTTGCTTATTTTATTATCAGGCAATATTCAATAGCCTTTTTAAGCACTAGTAGTGCTTTTCTACGCGATTTTACATCAATAATATTTTGAAGCACCTGCCCGCGTAGTTTCTGCCGCTTTATGCGGGTTTAGGTGTTACTAATACTCCAGATCCTGATAGTCTTCTTCTCCATCTGTGGGTGGGTCGTCCGGTTTATCTGCCTTCTTTTTGGGCGCCTTTGCAGGCTCTGTTTTTGTTGTGATTGTCTCTTCTTCTGTCAGGTCGACTTCGTTAAGGCCCGTGTCATCATTGGAGTTTTCGGCCCTGTTTATTTTTTTGTCCTTTTTTTGCTTTTGTTTTTTTTCTGACTTTTCAGACAGAAAAGACCAGTCGTTGTTTGTTTTTTGCGGTGTTTGATCTGCTGTGGTGGCATTATTAAGGACGAGATAGGCCCTGACTTCTTTGACCCCCCGTTGTTGTTCGGTGACCTCGATAGCCCTGTCTATCTGATCTTGCGTGGCCATAGTCCCGTTAAGGGTCACAACACCCTTCCAGACCTTGACACCCACATCATTTGATTTGATCCCTTTTTTGCCGATAAACTTTGAACGCAGTTTGACAAGGATGACATTGTCGTCCACAACTTCGCCAAAACTTCGCTTGGAACTGGTTGCCGAACATTGCGCGAGAAATATTACGGTAATAACCACAAGCACTGTTGTAAATGTTTTACTCATCATGAAAGATGCTCCTTATGGGCAGCAGGTTTTTTATGTCTTTATATCACGAATAAACATCATTTTACAAATACTAGAAGTTGGAATATTGACTTTTTATGAGGATCATTGCTGGCAGCGCAAAGGGAAAAAAAATTCACGCACCCGTTGATGGCAAAATAGTACGGCCCGCCCTTGGCAAGGTCCGGGAAGCGATTTTCTCAATCCTGGGTGCTGTCGATCAAAAGGTGATTCTTGATGTCTTTGCCGGTACAGGGAGTCTTGGGCTCGAAGGCTTGAGCCGCGGTGCTGCTGCCTGTTACTTTATAGAGTCACACCCGACAGCCATCAAATGTATCATGACCAGTCTGGAACACCTTGGGTTTCTGGATGTCGCCCATGTTTTTAAACGCATTCTCCCACACGGACTTAAGGGCCTCCGTCTCACAAAGAAACCCGATATTATTTTTTGTGATCCGCCTTACGACAAAAATCTTGTCAACAGGACATTAAAAGCCCTTGTGCAGTACAAATTCGTTGACCGTGATTCCACCGTCATTGTAGAACACACGCGTCGAGAACAGCCGGATCTACCAGAATTAACGCTTGTAAAACAAAAAAAATACGGCCAGACGATCATCTCTTTTCTGGTCCTGTCCGCATGACAAACCAATATGGCAGTTAAACAGAACAACTGTGCCATCTGTGCCGGCACGTTCGATCCCCCCAGTTTTGGTCATATCAACATCATCGAAAGGGCCCTCAAGGTTTTTGACTGTATCACCATCGCTATTGCTCTGGACAATGCCAAGGGGTGTCTCTTCTCCTTCGAAGAAAGAAAGGCTGTCTTTAGCGAAATTTTTAAGGACGAACCGCGGGTCAAGATAGATTCGTTCAGGGGGCTTTTGGTCGAGTACGCACGTCAAAAGGGTATTAATGTTCTGGTGAGGGGTATCAGGACCGTCGCCGACTACGAATACGAGCTTCAAATGTCGCTTGCAAACCGCATGCTCAATTCCAACATCGAAACCATCTTTATCATGACAGAAGGCCGTTACAGTCATATCAGTTCATCCATCGTCAAACAGATTATCAAACTTGGTGGCTCGGGCAGGGATATGATTCACCCCTGTGTCGAAGAAAAACTTAAAGAAAAACTCTTTCCAAAGTCAAAATAAAAAAAAGGAGGTGCTCATGGGAAAAACAAACATCAAGGAATTACTGGGATCAGAGGCCGAACAACTGCTTAAGTACAGGCCCAAGGTTTCATCAGAGTTGCTGCAGTTGCCGGGGCCCGATTATATCGACCGCGTTTGGGCTCATTCAGATCGCAACATCCAGGTGCTCAAGTCACTTGGCGGTATACTCAATCACGGCAGGCTCTCTGGTACGGGCTATGTCTCCATCCTGCCCGTTGATCAAGGCATAGAGCACTCGGCAGGGGCTTCTTTTGCTCCCAATCCTGTTTACTTTGATCCCGAGAACATCATCAGGCTCGCTATCGAGGGGGGCTGCAATGCTGTAGCTACAACCTTTGGGGCCTTTGGGGTTGTCGCTCGAAAATACGCGCACAAAATTCCGTTCCTTGTAAAAATAAATCACAACGAACTCATTTCCTATCCCGACACCTTTGATCAGATCATGTTTGGCAATATCGAAGAAGCGTGGAACCTCGGTGCGGCCGCTGTGGGTGCTACAATCTATTTTGGATCTCCAGAATCCAACCGCCAAATTATAGAGGTCGCCGAGGCGTTTCAACATGCCCACGAGCTGGGCATGGCGACGGTACTCTGGTGTTATCTGCGCAATCCTGAGTTTAAAAAAGACAAGGACTACCACGTTTCTGCGGATCTTACAGGACAGGCAAATTACATCGGTGTCACAATACAGGCCGACATCATCAAACAAAAGATGGCCGAGAACAACGGCGGGTTCAACGCGGTCAAGGTGGGTAAGACCCACAAAAAGGTTTACGAGGACCTCACATCCGATCACCCGATCGATCTCTGCCGTTATCAGGTCCTTAATTGTTTCTGCGGACGTGCAGGACTCATCAACTCTGGCGGGGATTCAAAGGGACAGACAGACCTTGCCGAGGCCGTAAGAACCGCCGTCATCAACAAACGTGCGGGCGGCATGGGGCTCATCTCAGGGCGCAAGGCGTTCCAGAGACCCATGAAGGACGGTGTGGCCCTGCTTAACGCCATACAAGATGTGTATCTCGATAGAGAGATCACTATTGCTTGATGATTGTTGTCTGAAACGTCAGACCCAAAATCAAAATCCACGTCTGTTTTTTTATTGGGTGTGTTTGGGGTCTATAAAAGTTTTTCCATCTCATCGAGTGTCCTGCCAAAAAGGTCAAACGCGGCCTGGATGGCTGCGGGCTCGCTCATGTCGACACCGGCCTCTTTCATTAGTGTGAGGGGGGGCTTTGACTGGCCGTTTTTTAACATCTGCAGGTACTTTTCTGCCGCGCTTTCACCGTTTGCCTTGATGTTCTCTGCAAAGGCGATCCCCGAGGAGAGACCTGTTGCGTAATTGTACATATAAAACTTGTAATAGAAGTGCGGGATGTAGGCCCACTCGATGTCATCGTTCGCGTCGATGACAAAATCGGGGCCGTAATATTTTTGTATAAGCTCCCTGTATGTTTTGTTTAAAAGATCAGCGGTCAGGGGTGTCCCATTTTCAAAGAGGCGGTGAATCTCTCTTTCAAATTCTGCAAACAAGGTTTGGCGGAAGATGGTTGTCCTGATGGTCTCTAATCTTTCGTTGAGAAAATAGAGCTTTTCCTCTTTTGTTTTTGCATCGGCGATCATTGTATCGAGCAGGAGTGTCTCGTTTATTGTGGATGCTGTCTCGGCAATAAACACGGCGTAGTTTGCCGCTGCGTAGGGCTGGTGGGTCATGGCGTAATGACTGTGCATGGCATGACCAAACTCGTGTGCCAGTGTTGACAGGTCATCGTATTCACCAAAGTAATTCATTTTGACATAGGGGTGCATCCCGTAGACAGAATTGCACGAGGCGCCGGAGTCTTTGTCCTGATGCGGGTAAAGGTCCACCCAGCCGGTTTTAAGATCCATGTTTGTTTTTAGTTCGTCTGCGTATTTTCTGCCCAGTGGGCTCAAGGCCTGTGTAATGGTTGTGATGGCTGTCGGGTAATCATAATGAAGCTGGACAGATTTGATCATCGGGACGTAGAGATCGTAGATATGAATATTATCGAGTCCCATGATTTTTTTTCTTAACGTTACGTAGCGGTGAAGTTTGTCGAGGTTTTGATGTGCGGTGTTGATGAGATTATCGTAAACAGTCGTGCTGACATTTTCTTTGTCGAGATAGGCCTCGATTGCCTGGTTGTACCCGCGGGCCTTTGCGAAGAAACTGCTCAGTTTGACCTGACCGGAGAGTGTCGATGCCAGGGTGTTCTGATACTGTTTGATCTGCTTAAAAAAAACAGCGACAGTATTTTTTCTGACCTCACGGTCTGACGAACGGCGGTATTTGGGATAATTGGAGAGGTTGAGCCTGACTGGTTTGCCTTCTTCGTCCCTGATTTCGGGAAATGCGATCTCGCTGAGAAAGGACTGAAAGGTCAGTTCGGTATCGGACGGGAGTTCGTTGATGTCAATCTCGGCCCAGAGATTGTCGCCCGCCATGGCGAGGAGCCGCTCCTCTCCTCCAGAAAGAACACGGTCCTTGCGACGTAAAAAATTGTCAATGGTGGTAAAATACTCCTTTAAGATACCCTTTGTGCCGGCGTTGATAAGCATGGCAGGATCGGCCTTAAGGATCTCTTCTCTGATAAAGGAGCTGTCCTTGAGCTGTTTATTGACAAGTGACAGGGCCTTTTTTTTCATGTCGAGGTACCGGTTATCTGTCTGGTGAGTCTCCTCTTGAAGGCGTGCGTAGAGGGCAAGCCAGGTGATTTTTTTGCTGAGGGAAAAATAAAAGTCGAGGGCTGTTTTGATTTTGTCTGGTGTTGTGAGCGTGCCCTTAAATTGTGCCAGTTGTTCAAGTTCTTGTGAGACCTCTGAGTAACTTGATTCCCAGGCCGCGTCATTTGCAAAGAGGTGCGATGTGTTCCATTTAAAATCGGCGGGAATATTGTCCCGCGGCATATTGGAATCGGGTATAAAACCGGTGGAGGTCTGTGCCGTGGCGAGGCTGTTGCTGTCTACAACGAAAAATGAAAAAACGGTTATGAAAAAATATTTTTTAAACATGTGAACTCCTTTGCAATGTACACTGGGTCAAACTTGATAAGCAGATTGTGCTTTATGCCGAGGAGTCCTCCGGGTCAAGGGGGCTCTGCAGGTGTGTATTTGCCTTGGCCGGGGAGTTGTTCGAAAACAGGGCTATACAACATTGCTCATTTTGTATAATCAGCCCCCATGGTTTTTATAGGAGAAATCGCGGCGCTGGGTACAGCAGTGACATGGTCCGCCTGTTCAATTATTTTCACCTCTGCCAGCAGACGGATTGGCGCGTTTGACATGAACCATTACCGGATGGTTTTTGGAACCGCCATGATCATGCTGGCCTTGTTTGTCATCAGGGGCACAGTCCTCCCTGTCACGTTTTCTTTTAACGTCTGGATGATGCTTGGTATCAGCGGTTTTTTTGGCTATTTTCTGTGCGATATTTTTTTGTTTCAGTGTTATCTTGATGCTGGTCCGCGTGTCGGGATCACCTTGTTTAATTTTTATCCCTTTGCTTCGGCCGTGCTTGCGTGGTTTTTTCTCGACGAGCGCCTTTCTCTTACGGCTTGGGCCGGGATGTTTGTCACGATGACAGGCACCACGCTGATGCTTTTGGAAAAACGCGGGCAAGGCGCGGACATCAGACCCCCGCGTTTCGGGCGTGGCGTCTTGATGGCCTTGGGTGCTGCCTTTTTTCAGGGGATCAGCTTTACAATAGCGAAACCCTTTTTGACAGGCCCGGATTCTGTTGATTCCTTGAGCGCCACCCTGATCCGCGCCCTGTGCGGTCTTGCGGCCTACTGGATCACAAGCGCTGTCAGCGGGCGTTTGCGCTCAGTGTTGCGGCAATTGCAAAATGTGCGGGTGATGGCGACCATTGCGGTGGGTTCTGTGGTTGGCCCGTCTGTGGGCGTCTGGCTCTCGATGGTCGCCCTTAAACACGCCCCCGTGGGGATTGCATCAACCCTCATGGCGACGATGCCGCTCGCCATTTTACCCATGACGGCCCTTGTCTATAAAGAAAAAATCACCCTGCGCACCGTCCTCAGTGCCGTGCTTGCCTGTCTTGGGATTTATATCCTTTTCTGTGCGTAGCGCATGTTTTCTGGGGACCTGTCAAAACCTGACCCCTTGCCCACGATTTGTTTTTTTGAAACAGACCTCTTTAGCCCGCCCCGTTGTTGTGCTTGATCACAAGACTACCGCCTGTAAACCTCACGACGATGAGCGACCCGAATGCTTTCAACCTGTATCAGGTGTCGTCTGATAAAATACACGATTCGCCAATCCCCAGCCCGAAACGAACGGTATTCTTTAAGTTCCCCTTTAAGCTGTTTTCCCAAAAAAGGATCATCTGATAACTTGGCAATGGCTTGTGCCACTCTTATACGAACTGATCTTGTGAGCCGCATGAACTGCTTTTCGGCGGTCGGCGCAAAAACAATTTTGTATTTAGACACAAAGTTTCTCCAATATTTTTTCGAAGGGGATTGATTTGCCGGCGTCAAGTTCTTTTCGTGCTTTTTTAATTTCTTGAACGGCTGCTTTGCTGCTTAATATCTCCAGGGTTTCAATCCAGCCCTCGTAGTCATAAACGGACATCAAAACGGCTTTGGGTTCGCCGTTTCTGGTGATGCAATAGCGCTCGAAAGATTCGTCGGCGTCGCGGAGAATTTCGAGTAGATGTTTTTTGGCATCAGTGGCTTTAATATTTTTCATAATAAAGACCTCCTATGGTTAGTATTATAACCATTTTAAGAAATTTGGGCAATCGGCTTTTTAGGTGCATGCGTAGCCTGTCAAAGTCTGCCCTCTTGTCCATTAAAAAATAAAATCTCTTCAATTTTTTTGCGTATCCTTGGTTTGGCAAAGGCGTGGATTATTTTTTCAACGGTATCAGGACCAGTGCCCGCAGGATAGCCTATGGGCGTGAGGATGATGGGTTTGATGCCGCCCGGAAGTTGAAGCGCCTTGGCGGCTGCTTTTTTGTCGAACCACCCGACCCAGCAGGTGCCAAGCCCCAGCTCGGTGGCCCTTAAGACTGCGTGTTCAAGGGCTATCGCAACATCAAGTTCAAAATATTTGAGGTCCTCGGGGGCGAGCTTGCCGATCCATTTTCTTAGAAGAAATCCCTTTTGATCCGCAAAGAGCCTCTTGTCGGAGCACGCGAGGATGATGGCCGGTGCGGTTTTGATCCAGTTGTTGCTTTTTGCGGCCCCCTTAAAAATTGCAGCGATGAAGTTTTTTAAAAGTGCGGGTTCATCAATCACCACAAAACGCCATGTTTGCGAGTTCTGCGAACTCGGCGCCAGCCTTGCGGCCTCTATGACCTCGTAAATAAGATCGCGTGATACTTTTTGATCGGGGTTGTAACGCCGGATGCTGACACGGTCCCTGATTATTTTCATGAGAGGGCTTTCGGCCATGATGCGTCTTATGCCGAGAATAAACTGTGGTCAAGGGGAGGCTTTTTGTAAGATCACCTGTCAAAAAATTTTTATTGCAACAGCCTTAAGGTAGAGGGACTCGGGAAATTTTTTTAGAACCGGGTGATCGTGATCCTGAATGCCCCTGAAGACGATGTTGTACCGGATGCCGGTCCCCTCTGCACTGGTGTGAACGATCCCTTCAAGGATGCGCTCCGAGATGTGATGGGAGCAGGAGCTTGTCAGCAGTGTGCCGCCGGGTCTTAATTTTTTAAGCGCGGTCGCGATGATTTTTTCGTAGGCCTTAATAGCCGCGTCAAGGTGTGCACGGCCCCTGGCAAACGGGGGTGGGTCAACGTGGATAAAGTCGTACAGGGCCGCATCTGTTTTTAAAAATTCAAACAGGTCGCTGTTGATGCACGTGATGTTTTTATGACCGTTGATCTCTGCGTTGTGCGCGGCTCGTTTAAGGGCACTCTCTGACGCATCAACGGCGGTGACAGCGATGGCTTTGTGTGCGATCTGACAGGCAAACCAGCCGTCGTAGCAGCAGAGGTCAAGCGCGGTCCCCGAACAGAGCGCAGCGGCCTTGAGTCTAAACGCCCTGTAATCAAGGTACGCGCCGGTCTTCTGGCCATGCAGCACATCAACATCAAATTGCTGAGTCCCTTCAAATATGCGTGTTGCAGCATCAGCGCCATGCAGCAGCCCCTCGGTTAAGGGGAGGCCTTCGAGCTTTCTTGTCTCGGTTTTGTTTTTTTCTACAATGGCGCGTGGTTTAAATGCCGCAATGATGCAGGAAACGATGTCTTCTTTTATTTTTTCGGCCCCCGCCGATGTGATCTGCAGGGCAAAGACATCGTTGTACCGATCGATGATGACGGAGGGGAGCCCGTCGCCCTCGGCGTTAACAACACGGTAGGCGTTGGTGATCTTTGTGAGCCCCTTTCTTTTTTCGTGGGCATTTTTGAGAGTGGTGGCAAGGAATTGTTTTTCGATTTTTGCTTTACTGCGTGTGATAAACCTCAGAACAATTTTTGATGTGGGAGAATAAAATGCCTGCCCGACAAAAGCGCCGCGCTTGTCATGAACAGCCACAATCCCGGCCTCGGGATAACGGCGGCTTAAGAGATCTCTCTCAAAGACCCACGGGTACCCTTCTGTGATTTTTTTTGCAGACCTTGAGGTGATGATGACAGATCCTGTTCCCATGGGTTCGTTTGTTTTGTTTTGTCCGACAGGCTCCTAGGACTCAACCGATAGGCAATACAAAAAATGAAGGCAAGATTCTTTTGCCATCTGTAAGTTGTCCCGACAAAAACTTGGCGCCTTTATTTTGTGATTTTAAACCCTTGAATTGTTTGAAATTTTGATGTACTAGCACGGGCGCGCAGTTGGTCATGTCTTATAAAAAGGGGGCATCATGCGTTTTTTAATCATTTGTTTGTCAGTATTCTTATTATTCACCACAAACTCTTATGCGGCATTCACACTCACAGGCGAGGTTGATGACGACTTTGACGAGGCCTTTTGTCTCTTTGATGATGGGCTCGAAGATGTGGGCATTCCCAAAAGTGTGGCGGCCACAGGATGGGATCTCGAAAAGGTCTGCTTTTATTACGATGGAGCGACCGATGAGCTTTATGCCGGTGTGAGAACCATAGGCCAAGTGATCTTTGGTGATGCCGATGGGGACGGTGATCCGGGTTCCGCCTCGTCAGGCGCAGTTGTTGATTCTCCAGACCTTGGCGCGGGTGAGAGTTTTGTTCTCGCACTCGATCTTGATGGCGACAGCATCGATTCTGTGTTTGATGTCACCACGGTTGATGTCCTTGTGGGTGTCTCCAATTCAAAGACCATCGCAAGTTTTGGTGTGTACGATGTGGCGAGTATCTACGACCCTGTCAACAATCCCTATCTTGGTTTTGGCGGCGCCCTCTCGACCCCGGTGACTGTATTTGCCAATCCCTCGGTTGCAATAAGGGATCTTGAATTTACGATCCATGATTTCAAACAAATCTCGGCGGATGGTCTTGATGAGGTTGTTAATCTTGTTCAGGTCCTTATCTTTACCGGCAGCACTGTCGATGCGGGGATTGGTGATGATTACCTTCCCAACATTGGCGTTGCAGTAGTCCACGCAATCTTTGACAAAGATGAAGACGCCATAGAAGACTGGGAAGAACTTGATGTGGTGGGGACAGACCCCCTTGATGACGACACAGACGATGACGGTCTTAAGGATGGGATTGAGGTAGACGGCGTTAATCCCACAAACCCCAAAGATCCAGACACAGACAATGACGGTTGCTTTGACGGGGTTGAGGACATCAACCAGAACGGCGCTTACGATGCGGTTTTCATGGAGGCCAATCCCAATCTGACAGACACAGACAGTGATCAACTTGGTGATTGCGTAGAGATGACGGGGCCCAATCCCACCAACCCCAGTATCAGCGATACCGATGGCGACGAACTGTTAGACGGCGATGAGGATGACAATCAAAATGGCGCATTCGAACCTGTGGACGGCGAGACCGACCCCAACAAGTTTGATTCTGATTCTGGCGGGGTGGGAGACAAAGACGAACTCGACGAAGGTCTTGACCCCAACGATCCCAGTGACGATCAGCAGGCATCGGGTCAGGTTGGCGCGGGCCTTGGGCTCAACCGCATGCAGGGCGGCGGTATCAGCTGTGCGCTGTCAGCAAATTCCGGGACAGACGGGCATTATGCCGGTGTGTGTGGGGTCATGCTGCTGTGCCTCGGTGTCATGGTGTGGCTGAGACTGGCAAACACAGTGAGCACTGTGGACAAAAAAGCTGAGTAGCCCGTTTGCATCAAACGGGGTGACGCTTAGGGCCGGTTAATTGCCGTTTTTAGGTTTATTTTTTCTTTTTCTTTTCTACCTGCTTTTTATTCTTTGGGGCGGGTACCTTTTTTATCTTTCCCTTTTTTTTCTTTGGCGCGCAGATGTTTTCCCTGATGTATTTGCGAGACTTAAAATATGCGCGATGCCACGTCATGAATGTGTCGACGGTCATGATAAAATAAATAAGAAAATATCCGGGAACGAGAATGACGGCTACGGGCAGAAAAATCTGGTCATATTTTAAGGTGATCAGAATATAGTAAACGCCCATTACGATAACCGCAGGCAGCACAAACAACAGGGGCCATCGTGCGAGAACAGTGGTGACCTTGATTTTTTTGACATACGGGAAAAACGAGTTCCAGAACAGGGGGCCGATAACCACAAGGCAGAGCAGAAATATTTTTATGTAACTGAGTTTTCTTTTGTAGAGTTCGATGATAATTTTTTCGTAAAAATCGTGTTCGAAGGGCACATCGCAAAAAGGGAGTGCGACAAGATCGATGGATTTCATGGAGGCTGCCCAAGCCGGGGGATTGATGTGTTGTTCTGCAAATTTTTTCTTTTGGATTTCTTCGGGTGAAGGGCCCTTTTCTATTTTTCTGTCGATCGATAACGGCAGACCGTGAATGGATGTCTTGGGATAATTAAAGGGCATATCTTTTCCGTCAGGGGCGTCTTACCATTTATGCATAAGAATTTCAAAGTCAATCGAGCGCGGGCCATGTGCCGTACGGAAGGGCAGGTCAACAAATACCGTTTACCGTGTTTGCGGGGGCAGGCAGTCTACAGTTTTCGTTTGAGGGTCTCGTTAACAATGGCGGGGTTGCCCTTGCCCCGCATGGCCTTCATAACCTCACCCACAAAAAAACCAAAGAGTTTGCTCTTGCCATTTTTGTATTGTTCGTGCTCCCCGGGGTTTTGAGCGATGATATCATCGACGATTTTTTCGATAACACAGGAATCCGTCACCTGAACAAGCCCCTTTTCTTTTATGATTGTATCGGGGTCTTTTTTTGTCTCGTACATTTCTTTAAAGACTGCCTTGGCCATTTTACCCGAAATGGTCGCCTGGTCAATCAGTGCTGTCAGACGAGCGAGGTTTTCTGGTGTGACGGGACAGTATGCAACACCCTGATCGCTGTTTTTTAACTCCCTTAAAATGTCTGTCATGATCCAGTTGGCAATTTTTTGAGGATTATTGTAGGCCGTGACCGCTTTTTCAAAATAATCTGCAAGGGGTTTTTCTGATGTGAGGACAAGGGCCGCGTCATCGGGGATTTTATATTCTTTGATAAAGCGCGTAGCCCTTTGCGCGGGCAGTTCGGGGATTTTTTTTCTTAAATCTTCAACCCAGTGTGTGTCCACTACAAGGGGCACAAGATCGGGATCTGGAAAATAACGGTAGTCGTGAGAGTCTTCCTTGATGCGCATGCTTTGTGTGATACCGCTTGAAGAATCAAAAAGGCGTGTCTCCTGAATAATAGAACGTCCGTCAGCCATAAGAGCCTTTTGTCTTTCTATTTCGTAATAAAGGGCCTTTTCGACAAACTTGATGGAGTTGAGATTTTTTATTTCTACTTTTGTACCGAGGCTGGTCTGGCCGGATGGTCTTATGGAAATATTTGCATCACATCTTAACGAGCCTTCTTCCATGTTGCCATCGCCCACACCAGTGTACTGGATGATGGCCCGCAGGCCTCTTAAAAAGGCACCCGCTTCTTCCGGAGTGCGCATGTCGGGCTCGCTGACAATCTCGCACAACGGGACACCTGCACGGTTGAGATCGACAAGAGAAGACATTCCGCCCACACCGTCATGAATAAGTTTGCCAGCGTCTTCCTCCATGTGGATGCGTGTGATGCCCAGCTTTTTTGAACTGCCGTCAACCTCAATATTGAGAAAACCATTAAGGCACAGGGGGCGGGTAAACTGGCTGATCTGATAACCCTTGGGGAGGTCGGGGTAGAAGTAGTTTTTGCGATCCCAGATTGATTTGTTCTGGATATCACAGTTGAGCGCGAGACCGAGGGTGATGGCATACTCCACAGCTTTTTTATTAAGAACAGGCAGGGCGCCGGGAAGCCCCAGGCAGACGGGACAGGTGTTTTGATTGGGCGTTGAGCCAAACTTTGTTGAACAGGCGCAGAAAATTTTGGACTGGGTGAGCAGTTGAGCGTGGACCTCTAACCCAATGACGGCTTCGTACTGCATGGGCCACACTAACATTGAGCGGGTTTGGGACTCAACTTTAAACTTGTGATCCTGGACTGGGCAGTTGAAGAGTACGAAGAGCGACAGGAGATACGGGATTTAATTGGGTGTCTTAAGCGACTTCCCGTGCTTCACATGCTTGTTGCGCAACTTTGACTCTCCGAACCCAATTAAATCCCGTATCTCCTGTCGCTGAGGGCGGTTCAAGTGTGTTCTTGGGATGATAAAAACGCCAACGTCGACAGAGCGCGGGTGATGCGGCCGGTATCTTGACGCAAGGCAACCGCGTCTAAGGTCACGTTTGTAACGTGTCAATAGAAGTTCATCACAACAGTGCCGTCATGGCTGATTTTGGATTCCTTTGGGATTTTTAGCTCTGAAGGTTCGTTGATGTTGATCGACGGGATGGTGTTGTTTTTTTGTCCCTGTTGATTTGTGCGCAGGGATGGGTCTTGTTTTGCTTTAAAGTAGGCGACCATTTTTTTTTCTGTTAATGCGGCAAGCCGTGTGTTCCACTTTTTTTTGTTGAGATAGTTTGGGACGGGATACTTGAAATGACTGCGGACAATCGGAAAGAAATAATTGTTGTGCCCCGGCCAAAGGCCCACACTGCCCCAGAATGAACCATACCTGTAACTGGTGAGATTGTAGCTGTTGTAATTATACGAGGTGTTGTTTGAAGAATATTTCCACCACAAAACCGGGGAGACGTAGTCAACCTGCCATGGCGGGGGCCCGTTCCAGTTGGGGGTGTAGCTTGCGGAAAAATTAATACCGCCCGCATTAACCTGCAAGGGGACAATCAGCAGACAGGATAAAAGAGCGAGCAGGGGTATAAATTTAAGAAGGTTTTTGTTCATGCTGTTGTTATCGGCAGGGTGTACTTAATGTTGTGTGTTTTTTTACACCTCAATTCCGCATAGGGACCCAACCCTTCTGAGAGGCAACTAATTTAATTCTTGGGGACTTAAGGATATCGACCTCTGTCATATTAGGGTTAAATGGCAAGATTTGTGCCTGTTTGGTGTGGGGATAGGCGGGTTAAAGACATTATTTCGTGATGATGAGTCTAAACTGTCTCCCCTCAATTTTGTACTCAGGTGTTATTGGTATCCATTCGTGGTTGATTTGATAAGCCTCTAACAAACTAGTGATCAATTTTACTTTGCCCCTGTGAATAGGGACAATGACGGCCATGCCGCCTGGTTTGAGTATTCTGTAGATTTCTAAAAAGGCCTTTTCAAGTTCTTCTCTTTTTTCAAAATGTCTTAAGAGATGTGAGCTTGTTACAAGATCCTGTGTAGAATCCCCTACGGTAGTGTCGTTAACTGTTCCGGAAATCAGATAGCGTGTATTTTTCTTGATCCAGTGCAATATGTCTTTTTTTGTGTGGGTTACACAAACCAATCTTCTCAACTTATGACGGTTGGCATCGTACCACCAGTCCAGTTGTTTGGCCCTTGAGATGCCATACTCTTCATGAAGGTATCTGGCCATTTCTGTTGTCCCCGATCCAATGTCGAGCACACGACGCCCTCGAAGTAACTCGAGATGATCGCCAAAGATATCTTGCAAGTGTAAAAGATCATGGACAACGTATGCGGGGGGGCGTCCCGTCGTTACATTTACTATGTCGTCATCCGGAGACGTTAATGTATTTTTTATCATACCCCATATGATGGATAAATTGGACGGTGGTTTTAGGGCCAGGTGCGGCTTAAATGGTTGTTTTTTGTTTTTGGGGGACGGTGAATTGGACAGAACATAAGTTGATCGATTTCCCTCGTGTGCAGACTGATTTACGGGTGGCCCAACGGGGGGATCTACTATGAGCGTATCAGCAGGGGGAAGAAATGAAGGTAATCTTACAAGGGGCACGTCACTCTGTCGGATTATTTCTGAGCAAGTTGCGTGGCGTTGGTGATTTTTTCAAATTAATAAGGATATCGACCCCCGTCATATGATACATGACGTCATAACTTGCTTCGTCATCGCGAGCGGTGCGTTGCGGTGGACATGACGGGGTCATGTCTAACGCTGTGCGCCCACGTGGCGATCCCCCTGATACCCTTTGAGCCAGAGAGAATGCCGCGTCGCTTGCGCTCCTCGCAATGACGTAAAATTTTGACCTCCGTCATATTAGTATTATTATATTAGTATTATTTTGTGGTTTTGAGTCGCGGAATCAAGGTTTTTACTCCCAAAAAGAAAACCGTGCAATTCATTTGACAGACCCCCATTGCTTATTTAGCAGGGAGCAGCTGTTGTTCTTTTTGGAGGCGTTATGGAAACACAGGCGCTTGTAAATGATCCCACGGGGTTTTTGATGGTTTTTTTTGGCGTGCCGGCGCTTATTTTCTGGCTTGAGGAAAAAACCCCGATTAAAAAATTGTTTAAGGTGATTCCGGCCCTTGCCTTTTTGTGTATTGTTCCGAGCCTGATGGTTGGCCTTCATATCATTCCGGCCGAACACCCTTTTTACGGTCAAATGAAATCTGCTCTCATTGCTCCCACCATGGTCCTGCTCACGATGACAGCAGATATCAAAGGCATTTTTAAACTGGGGCCCAAACTGATCGTCATGTTTTTTTCGGGGACACTGGGGGTATTTTGCGGGGCGATTCTCACCTTTGTTGTGTTTCACAATCACCTGCCGCCCGATGCGTGGCGCGGTCTTACGGCCCTGTCTGCATCATGGATCGGGGGGCTTGGAAACTTCATGGCCGTAGGCACTGCCGTGGGGGCGTCTGATTCCATCATGGGACTCATGATGATTGTGGACCTTGTCCTGCCGTCCATCTGGCTGACCTGTCTGTTTTATTGTGCCGGACAGCATAAGGCGATAGACAAGATGACAGGCGCCGACACATCCGCAATCGAAGAATTAAAACACAAGATGATCATTTTTCAGAGGGAGACACAGCGGACACCCACGGTATCTGACTACGCGGCGATTATAGCCATTGCCTTTTCGGTGGGGTATGTCAGTATGCGGCTTGGTGGTCTGATGCCGGCGATTGGAAAGGTGATTACCGCGCAGACGTGGACCATCATCATCTGCACCACCATCGGTCTTTTTCTCTCCACAACAAAGGTACGCAGACTTGACGGGGTGGGGGCTTCAAAGATCGGCACCCTGCTCATTTATATTCTCATTGCTGTGATTGGATCTGGGGCAAATTTTAAAGGCGCCCTGCAGTACCCGCTGCTCCTGATGATGGGCGCACTCTGGATGCTTGTGCATATTACCTTTATTGTGATTGCCATGCGTCTTCTCAAGGCCCCTGTTTTTTTTGCAGCCGTGGGCTCGCAGGCAAATATTGGGGGGACGGCGTCAACGCCCATCGTTGCATCGGCCTTTCACCCGTCACTGGCGTCGGTTGGTTTTTTGACGGCCCTCTGCGGGACCCTGTCCGGAAACTATGTGGCACTTCTTGTAGGCGTGATCCTCGAATGGATGGACAAGGTGCTGTAGGGTGTGGCGTCTTAAGTCGATTCGTAACCGAGCAGGGTCTCAAGTTTAAAAAAGGCGCTGATGATTCTGTCGACCTGACTGTTTGTTCTTTGTTTCACATCGACTTCATTTTTAACAAGAGCGTAGAGGTCCCTGTTGTCCGGCACTGCAAAGGCATAGTAGTGAAGGTCTCCTTTCTTGGGTGGCCTTTTGAGTCTTTCTTTGGGGTCTTTTTCAAAGTTGTTGTCGGGGGAGGAACGTCTGCGCATTGATCCATAAAACAGGCCGTTTTGAGATTTTCTCAAGTGTATTCTAAATGACAACCTCTGGTTGTTTGTGCCCGTGTTGATAATAACAGCACCCGCTTCTTTTACGCGGGTGGAGCGATACAGATCGTAAGAAAGGTAGATGTCATCTGTCAGTTGATTGGGGTCTGTGACCGAGAAATCATCAAATACGGCTGTTGTGTATTTGCCATCGTTGGTCCTCACGATGGGGGTGCTGATTTCAAGAGAGTGTTCACCGGTATTAAGATCAATCGCTATTGAATAAGAAACATGATCAATAGTCTGCCGTTCTATGTGGAGTGTGTTGCCGTCTGTATCAATTTCACCTTGACGATAGAGGGCCCCTACATTTCTAAAAGAGGGGACCGATCCTTCGTTGATCATCCTTGTAACCAACTCTGGCCCCGGCGGTTTTCTCTCGCCTGTCTCGTGATTCGGGGCAGAGATCACGGCATTGTCCTCGTCTCTCAGCCATGTGTACATTTCCACAGGACGGTTTTCAAAAAACGCCCTGTGTACGATGGCATCTTTCATGGCCTCGCGGCCGTCGTATTGGGAATGATGATACTCAAGGGCGGTGTCCATGATGAGCTCATATAATCTGATAAAATCTCTGGCGAGTCTTTTGACCTGTGGCCCCTGCATGCTCGGATTGTCTTTATAGATCGGTTTTAAAAGGCCAACAACTGTGTAAAGATTGATTGGGGTGTGCCTGTCTCTATTAAAGAAGTGGGAGGGAAAGTATCTTAAGAGATTAAAAACGTCAGCGACGGCAAAGCCTTCGATCTCTTCGATGGTGTGATGGAGTTTGCCGTCAGGACCGATGGCCATTGGAGGGTACCCCGGGTTTTCAAGCTGCGCGAGTTTGTAGAGGCAATCACGAAACTCATCTGTGACATTGGGTAGATGTCTGCGCAGGGTCTCGGCGACGCTGTGTTTAAAACCGATTGCCTTTAAAAATTCGAGAGCCAGGGCATCGAGGTAGGCCTTGTTATAAGGAACTGCGAAGTCAAAGGCTTCGGGAAAGTTGTATGTCCGTTTTTCCCATTCCGTCAGATTGAGTCTAAGGGATTCGTGTATCATCTGGAGATGGAAGAGTCTTGCCCTAAATTCGGGCGCTCCAAAGGGCATGGTGTAGGAAAGCACGCGAAATCTCCCGCGTCTTGGGTTTGACGATGCTGTCTGGGAGTCCAGGATGGCCCCGTTAAGCTCATAATTACTGGCGCTGGGGGTTCCGTGAATAATGCCCCATCGCATTTGTTCGGCGCAGCTTCTGCCAAGCTGCTTTATCATGTTCTGCAGTGTTCCCTTGATGTCGGCAACGTTGTTTATGGGATTAAACGCAAGCATCCCCTCTGCGTGTGCCATTCTAAAGAAGAGGTACGGGTCAATCTTGTCAGGGGTAAAACCCTCATCGCTTCGTGACTCATGCGTGTCCCAGTGATGCGAGGCCCTTCTTGTAATGTTTACGCTGGGTGAGTGCGTTCTGTGAAGGTGTTTGATGTCATTCTCTGCGCAGCGACTGTACACAATCTGGGAAATGGCGTGTGCCGGTCTGATATGCATGCCGGCCCTGACGCCGATCGCCGTATATTCGGGGCCCGGCCATTTGCTGGTGCGGAGATAGGTGTCAAGTCCAATAATAAGGACAGGCACAGGACCTTGGGATGTATCCATCAGATTATCAAGAACCTGGAGCGTGGTAAATTCGAGGACCATGCCGCGTACAAAGGCGTGACCGTGAGAGTGTGAATGATCGGCACGGTTGCCAACAGCCGGCGTTTTGCCAATCCCTTTAAGGAACAGGTTGCCTTTTACAAAGGCACCTCTTCCGGAACCGTAGTTGCCCTCCGTGCCAGAATAGTGATCGACCGTTACGGTCTGTGGTTTTTGTGAGTGGTCGCCGTCGGTTCTCAAGGCATAGCGTTGCAAAGCGGCCTTCTCAAGTGCTGGTGTGATCGTGTGTGATCGGGGTACGGGAAGCCCTGCTGCTTTTGCGTATTTATAGTTGACATACAAGAGGCGTGCCTTGGCTGGGGGCACAGGGTGGAGCCCTATTTCTGTTGTTCGTTCGGGACCAAGAACATCTGCGATTCCCGTTTCATGTGTGCCGTTGCTCACACCAAACGGGTCGAGGACGGGAAGGCTTTGGGCGTATGTGCTCGTGAAGAGCGGTCTGACAGTCATGCCTGCTGATCATCTTGTGCCATGAGGATTTAACAATGATCTTTTAGATTGTTGTTAAAAGACCCGGCACCAGCGTCGCCTTGAGTCAATGTACGGAAAGAAAATATTTGCTGTGTCAAAAATTTTTTTGCGTACATTGATAAATCGAAACCAAGAAACAACGCACGACACCATCAAACCAGCGCCGTGTGTTATCATAAAAGTCTTATGTGTTTTTGTGATGGTGTCAATAGTAAGGTTCCAAAAAAATGGACTTGCCTTGCAAACACAGGTACTGTAGGCGTTAGGCCAGATAAGTAATATGATTACAACAGGTTAATGTGTCGCAGAGGGGTGGGTGACGGCTCAAAAGGGGTAGGGTGCAAGCAGATTTCATTTCAAAAAAAACAATTTTGACCCTGTCATGGGTATTGATTGCTGTTCATTTTTTTATTTTTGAACAGTTTTTTCCAAACAGGCAGGGCCTGCTGGGTCATGACTACAGCTATATCCTGCCCTTACTTCTTGACGGGTATTACTGGTTTACCGCAAACGGTATTTTTTCTCCTCACTGGTTTACACCGTCTTTCTGCGGCGGTCTACCGCGCCTTGCAAACCCGCAGGGCATTTATTATTCTCTGCCGCAGTTCTTGACGTTTATTTTTAATCCCCTGACAAGTCTCAAGATCACGTTTGCAACTTTTTCGGGGCTTGGGTTTTACGGTTTTTATTTTCTCCTTCGCAGCGTTTTTTCTACACAGAGACTGACAGCGCTGCTCGGTGCCACATTATTTTTGTTTAACGGGTATTATGCTTACAGGTTTGTGGTGGGGCATCTTCCTTTTCATTCATTTATGCTGGTGCCGTTGATGGCTTTTCTCCTGCTGCATTCTTCCAACACAGAATACCGATTTAAAAAATGGCGGGCCTGTCTTGATATTGTCCTCTGTGCGCTGCTCTTTACTTACATGGTGTATTCGGGGGGACTTAATGGGATTTTGCCTGTGCTGCTCTGTATAGTCCTGATTTATTGTCTCTGCGCTTTATGCATGGAAAAAAAAATGGGCACAGGGAGATTTTTTTTACGACTCATGGTGAGCGGTCTTGTTGCGATGATGATATCACTTCCCCTGTTGTATGCCGCAGTTTCTTTTTTAGGTCACTTTGAGAGGGTCATGTACCCCCTCCCCGGATTTAACAGCCTCTGGGGTCTGTTAAAGGTTTCACTGACATCACTGTTTTTTTATCCTGCACACGAAATGGCGCGTGAGTTTCTGGTCAACAAACGATGGGGGCTTAACCGGCATGAGTTTGAATTTGGCATCACGATGATTCCCTTGTTGATCGTGATGGTGGGTTCCCTCTTTTGGTTAAAGAAATGTTTGGGCCGCGGATGCTTGAAAACAATGGATTTGCCAAGGAGACTCCATGTCATCTTGATTCTCTTGATACTGTTGGTGCCCATCGCCCTTAATGTGTATCACCCTGCATGGAACGCTTTTTTAAAACAAGTTCCGTTGATCAAGACAAGCAGCAGCCTTGTCAGGTGGTTTGTAATTTACATACCGTTTTTTATTATTGCGGCCTGTCTTGTCATAGAGAAGACTTCATGGTTTGCAAAACACCGCGTTTCCATTGTTGTCTTAAGTCTTTTGTTTGTTGTGGGGAGCAATATCTTAAGCAGCAAGGAATATTACCATCAACAGCCCTACAACCCGGAGGATATTCTTGGTGCGTATGAGGCCGCGAAAGCCAGGGGGGGGCCGCCTGTAATCAGCGAGATCACCGTGATTAAAAATGCAGCAGGTCAACCCGTCATGCCCGGATCGCGCAACAACAGCCTCGCGGCAGGCAAATCGCAGATGCTGTGTTACGAACCCATCTTTGGCTACAGGCTTGAACTTCTACCCTTTAAAACAATGACGGAGGGGCCAGTGTGGCTAGAGTCGGGGGGTGCTCTCAATATTAAAAATCCGGCCTGTTATGTGTACCCGAGAGAAAATCACTGCGAGCCAGGAGACCATTTTGCATTGGCCGAAAGGGATGAGGCCCTTGCCTTTGCGGGTTTCAGGCCGTTTCATTTTAATTTTTCCCGTGGGCAGGAGATCGCAAACTTTGCGGGAGGGCTCTTTCTTTTATCCGCAGTGATCTGCGTTATTGTTTGTTTATTTTTTTTGCTAAGATCGCGGAGAGGAAGGCCGGCACCCTGATGCCTTTGTCAGGTCTGTTGGAGGGTGTGGTGACAGGGGCCTTCGCAAGATGTGCGACCCTGGGCCACAGAAACTCAAAGCCTGCGTTGTCTTTTCCCAAAAGATAATCCATGACCTCTTCTGTTGTTCTTCTCTCATCGTCGAGCCAGAGGGCCTCTTGCAGCGCAAACTGCCCCATGATGAGGGCTGCCTGTCTGCCGTTGTAGCCCTTTTGGGCAAGATCCACCATTGCTGCAGCCACGGTGCATTTACCGCGGCCTAATAAATCCACGCTCCCTGTCTCTGTGATGATCTCGAGGGAGCGCAGAGCGATTTTTTTTATCTCTTGATAGGCGGGGATCTCCGGCATGTTTGTGAGGAGTTTTTTGAGCCTTGAGATGACAGTGGTCACCCGTGCAGCATGAGGGCCTTCACTCATGTAATCATCGTTAATGGTCTGCGTGTCTCCCCAGAGATCCTTTGCCGTGAGTTGGTCCTCTCCAATAATTTTTGCGGCCTCGGCAAGGACGTCCCCGTCCGCCCTCTCCGCCCTCGCCTTTAAGGCAACCAGGGCGAACATCTGGAGGAGGGTCTGGACCCTCACCTTGTTTGCAAGATTTGTGGCATCAGCACCTGTGTATTCAACCCGCATCTTTGGCTGGCCGGTCAGCCCGCCCTCTTGTGTGTCAACAGACCATTCGAGCCGTATGCGCACGTCTCCGTGGCCAATTTGTTTTTTAAAGATTTGCCTGCCATCACGGGCCATTGTTGTCACAGCGACACCGGCCCTGGCAAGGCGATCTGCGCCCTTTATCCCCTGGGTGAGTCCGGCAATCATAATCTCCGTCAGGGTCTTTGCGTCCTTTATGGGGTAAGTCTGTTTTTCTGAAGTGGCGAGAATCCTTCTGACGACATTTCTGGCGTGCCATATGTATTTGTTCTCCGGACTCATCAGGGCGGCACCGGCAACAAAAGGACCCGTTGATGATACAATCTGCAGGACAGCGCCGAGGGATGATGAGTAGATGTTGGACTGTGCAATCATCATGTCGAGATCAGCCTTGTATCCGGGGATGATGCCATATGTCTTGGGTAATGTCCCGGGGCCCACGCTTTGGTGTGATGCTGCAACATTGAAGGCCAGAAGAGGGCACAATAATGAGTCGATCAGTGACCGGACGCGTTCAAAGCCACAGGCGCGGGCGATCTGGGTCCAGTAGAAAAGATCCCCCTTGCTCCTGACCCCGACCAGACCCGACAGCCTTTTTTCGAGGGCTACCATGTAGAGGCCAAAGTGATCATTGATACCGCAGTTGATATCTGCCTCAAAGAGGGGGGTTCCCGGGTCACAGCCGAGTGGCACAAGAAATGTCTCGGGATGTGTGTGCTCTGGTTTATGAAGATTGAGGTACTCTCTGGCAAGGCCTTGCACGGTCATGACAGGGTCATGAAACAGACCCGGTGATTCCTGGTGGGTCTCCAAAAGATGGGTGGAGAGCTCCTCTGTGTGCAGGGCTGGCCTTGCCAGGCCTTGTTCATCAACGCACCAGTATTCCGGTTCGTGACCGACGTAGTTGAACCCCCATAATCCCTCTATTTCTGTGCCTTCGATCAGGGCCTGCCACGCATTCCTGAGCGCAACATCGAGTTCGGGATCTCCTGCCAAGGCCCATGAGTATTCGGTGTGTTCAAGACCGGGCCTTGCCCCAAAGGTGACAGAACCAACTCGCAGCCTGTCACCATCAACCACATATTTTTGGGGGATGATCTCTGACCCGCGCACATAAAGCATTTGCCCCGTACCCATGACACGGCCTGTGGCATCTACAGGATAAACAACCAGACCTTTTTTGAGGTTGCCTTTGACGCCCAGCCCTCCCTGATAATCATACATGCTTCTAAAAAGCGCCTTTGCCTCTGTTTCGTTTTTAATGGGGTGTTTTGAGGGATTGACGGATCCCAGTCTGGTCTTTGTGAGCAGGGTGGGCGATCCCGCAAACAGGCGCACGGCGGGTTGTCCCTCCAATGGCCTGTCCGTGCAGCGTTCAGGGAGTCCTTGGCCAGATTGACAGACATCCCTGTTGTGATCACAAAGGGCTGTTACTTCGCAGGTGTTTGGTGCGCGGGCATCAATGACCAAACCGGCCTGTTGATAAAGTCTCTGCCAGAGGTCTTGAGACAGCCCCTGTGGTGTTGTGCTGAGAGGGCGGGGTGATGTTGTGTTTAATGCCTGCATTTGTTGAGAAACCCCGTTAAAAAAGGCAGCCTCATTTGCTTGTATTGGAGACCGCCTCGCCGCAAGGCATTGTTGTTATCCCGCACGTCGCGGAGTTAAAAGAAATGGTGTGGGTTTTTTATAAAGAAGGCAACAGAAAAATGAGTTTTTTTATAACCGCTGTATGACGGATACCGCTGCATCAGACGCCCGCTGTATGACGGACCAGGCCAGACCAGACGAGTCGGAGGGAGGGGTGCCCCAAAAAACCAACATAACTGCTTGATTTTACTATTGGTTGGCTTTATGGCGCGGCAATGGCCGATATCATGACAACGGTACCTCAGGGTCTTTTATCGATGGATGCAACCGAGATTCACCGGGTCCTTCCTGATTTGACCCTGCTCCACATAAACGGCAAAAGGCAAAGGCCACTCTTTGTTTCCTGTATGCTGCACGGCAATGAGCATTCCGGCTTTTATGTCTTAAAAAAATTGCTGGAAACGTACGGCACAAAAGATTGGCCCAGGGCTGTTTACTGGCTCTTTGGCAACATGACGGCTGCTGCGCAAAATAAAAGACACCTTGATGATCAGCCCGACTACAACAGGATCTGGAAAGTGGGTGATGACAAACGCAACACAAGGGCGCTTGACATCATCTCAGTGCTTGCTGCAGCAAAACCATTTGCGAGTCTCGATATTCACAACAACACAGGGAGAAATCCCCTGTATTCAATCGTAAGAAACCTTGACCAAAAAAATCTCCGTCTCGCGGGCATGTTCTCGGATCTGTCTATGTGTTTTAAGGAGTTTGTGGGTTCTATCACAGATCATATGTCACGATTGTGTCCCGCCATCACCATAGAGGCCGGGCAGTCGCGCGAAGAAAAAGGGATCGATCGTGTTTATGAGCTTATTAAGACACTTCTTGCAGGCGATCATATCCCCGAGAAACCTATAACAGGGAGGGCCTTAACGATTCTTAATGCCGAAGGGACTCTCAAGATAAACCAATCATGCAGTGTGGGGATTGGTGATGAAGATGCGGACATTGTCTTCGAAAAAGACTTCGACAATCATAATTTTAAAATTTTACCCGTGGGCACGGTCTTTGGACGCAGTAAAAATGGGATCTGCCTGTCTCTCAAGGATCAGGACGGCCGCGACAGAGAGAGCGAATATTTCGACTATCGGGATGGTAAAATTATTGTGAGAAAAGCCTTTGTCCCCGGCATGATCACGCTGGACAAGAGTATTATAAAATCTGATTGTGTCTGTTACGTGATGCACGAAATCTGCAGGCAGTCTTAAGGCCCACCTCCACACCGCCATCAGCCAAACAAAAAAACCTGATTGCCGATTGGTGACCGCTGATAGCATCTGGCACTACACCTCATGACGGATGAAAAAATTATATTCTTATTTAGTGTCTGTCGGGAAACGCCCTGTTTTGACGTAAAACGAGCGAATCGTCATCGCGAGCGGTGCGTTGCGGTGGACATGACGGGGTCATGTCTAACGCTGAGCGCCCACGTGGCGATCTCCTGAAATCAATTGGTTGCGGGAGATTGCTTCGTCGTTTTACTCCTCGCAATGACGAAAAGCGGCGTTTCCCGACAGACGCTATTTACAAAGAAGTGACGATACGAGGGATGAAGGGATTTACTGTCTGGCAGCGGCCAATTTAACGGCATTGGAAATGCGCTTGCCCGCATTTTTTTTATGGATCACGCGGGCCTGTCCGGCCTTGGCGAGCTTGCTCTGCACTTTTTTAAGCAGGGCAGGTGTTTCTTCTTTGGATGCTGTGCCAAGCCGTTTGGTCAGTGTTTTAATTTCTGCCTTGACGGCGCGGTTTCTGGCGTTTCTTTTGAGGCTCTGCCGGTGTCTTTTTATGGCTGATTTATGTGTTGCCATCTTGTGTTCCTTGTTATGAATGATTTCAAAAAGAGGGTGCCACTTAGCAGTATGTCATAATGTAAGTCAATGAGATATTTGATTCTTGCTTCATTTTTGGAGCTATTGTACAAGGCCATGTTTGTATTGTTGACGGGCAAGTTCCTCTGAAACCGCCGTTTGACAAAAGATGATTTTTTAACAGAAAGGTAATGCGGGGTTTATGGTAAAACTTAATTTGGATAGAGAGGTCACAGATCGTTGTCGTGAATATGCGGATTCCATTGTGCATCCTGTCTTGGTCTACATCAACAGACACTCGACTGTGTCTATCGAGCGGGCGGTCTTGAGACTTCTGGGTTTTAGTGGCGGTTATGAAAGAAATGGCGCGGTCTTTCCGGTGCCCAATCTGATTGTCGACAAGGTGGGCAGAAAGGCGCTCAAAGACGGCATTGCAGGGGTTGTGGCGCAGATAAAAAAACGTTATCCGCGGTGGAATCAGCAGAAAATCGCAGAAAAGATCATCAAGGGAGAGGTCGACCTTGAGAGGCTCGAAGACATCCCGCACGAAAAAATGCGAGAGATCATCAAACCCTGGATCGACTCCGCCATTCGTCAGATAGACAGAATGCGCCACAAAAAAGAAGAAAAGCGTTACAAGTTTGGCAACAGACACCCGCCACTCAAGTCCGTGGAGGTTGGCTCTGGTCATGTTTACGAAGATGTCGACTATGCCGAGATGGCCGTCAGGCAGGGCGCAGATATTATTACTGTCAACCGTTCAACAGCCCAGAGTCTTCTGGATTATGTGCCCGAAGGTGTCACCACAGAGGGTTTTGGAGGGACATTTGCCACACAGGAAAACTTAAGGCTGATGAGTGAGCGCATCAACCGTCTCTCATACGAGTTGGGGCGTTATGTGAGTCTTGGTCATTGTTCTTTGGGTCTGTGTATGCCGGAGCTTGCGGTGATCGGCGCTGCTGAAGGGCTGGATTATCTGGTCAACGATCCCCTCTCCAGCATCTTATTCAGGGACATCAATCCCAAACGCGCCGTGATCGATCAGCATTTTTCAAGGATGGTGATTGCGCGTGCAGGGATGATCCTGCACACGGGGGAGGAAAACATTTTTAAAATGACGGGCACACATTTAAATCATCATCAGGTGATGGCCAGTCAGTTTATCAACGAATGCCTTGCGAGGAGGGCGGGAGTGCGTGACGACCAGATCGGTCTTTCGCACGCCTGCGAGATTGACCCGCAGATAGAAGACAGTATTGTCCTCGAAATGGCAAGGGCCGAACTCACGCGTGAGGTTTTCTTTCGCAACCCCATCAAATACATGCCTCCCACCCGTTGTAAACAGGACGATGCCGCATATGCAGATACTCTGGATGCCATGTTTAACCTGACAGGCATTATGACGGGCCAGAATATTCAGTGTCTGGGTGATAACGCGCAGGTATTTTCCTCTTTGGCAACGGTGCATGACCGCCATCACGCATTAAAAAATGCGGCTTATATTTTTGACGGTTGCCGCTCGGTGCTGGATGAACTTATTTTTTCTTCAAACGGCAAGGTCATGCGGCAGGCAAGACAAATCCTGGACAACTCTCACAAACTGCTCAAAAGAATCAGCGAGAAATCTTTTTTTGGGGCACTTGAGGAAGGCCTTATCGTGGACAGGCCAAGGTCGAGGGATGGGGGAAGGGGCTATCAGGGAGTCTTTGAAAAATCCAGACAGTACTACAATCCTTTCCTGGAATTAACGGCACCGACACACGCCCGGAGATAAAATCATGATGAGAAGAGAAAAGTACGAAAAAAGGGGAGAACAAACCGGTGGGAGGGACGATACTGCCGGGAGGGGGCATACGGGTAAAATAAAGGCCTTTGGCAGCAGAGAGGGTGATGGTGGCATCAGACTTCAGTTTGTTCTGCCGGTTGCCAAAAATGAAACGGGGGTGATTGCCGCCCGTATTTTTTGCGAACAAATGGGGCTCAAAAAAATTACCGTGGCCCATATGGAGTCGCTGGGCCGGGGGCTCACCAGTTTTTTGATTGGTGCCCAGTCAGAGTCAGAAGTCGATGTCTCAAAAATTGTCGAACCTCTCTACGAACACCCAACGTATTCTTTTGATGAAGTCAATACCCTGATCAAAAACCGGATCAAGCGTAAGGTTGTTGTTTT
>JADGCS010000140.1 GCA_015228875.1 Deltaproteobacteria bacterium
CGTGCTGGGCGCAGAGTTCTATCGCCTCAGGGCCTGAGCTTGCCAGAAAAATATCAGCCCCGCTGTCCTTAAGGACGGCCTTCATAAATTTGAGATTGACTGATGTGTCGTCGACAAGCAGAATTTTGGGGAGGGCCGTTGCTACTAAAGTGGTGTTGGTCATTTAAAAACCTCTCGCTATTGTGATTGTACCTATAGCCCTGCCGCGTTTTTTTTTCAACAGGGATGTGAGCAGCGCATTTTGCCGGTTGTGAAAAATTGCGGAATAAGGTAGGGACTCTCTCCATGAAAGATCAACCAGACACAGGGCAACAGGACACGGGGCGCCCCTTTGTTGTTATCATGACCACCGGAAAAGAAGACGGGGGCCACCGGGCGACGCTGGGGGTCTCCATGGCACTCGCCTCGATGGCACAGGGGATTGAAACCACCATATATATGACAGGCCTTGGCAGCGTGTGGGCGTATAGTGGGGGTGCCGATGGCATTCACCTTCAGGGTTTTGAACCCCTCGAGTTGCTCTTGGACGAGTTTATTAAAATGGGTGGTAAAATGGTGGTGTGTGCCACCTGTCTTCATGGTTGTGCGTGTAGCGATGCAAGCGCCGCAGAGGGATGCAGTGGGTCTTTGAGACACGGGACCCTTACAGCGGGCCTTGCCTATGCCGTCAAGACGGTGAGAACGGGTCAGGGGTGTGTGACATTTTAATTGTATCAAGTTTACGGATGGGAATTGCAAAGTTGACAGAGCGCGGGTGCATGTCTCGCAAAATGGAGGCATTCAACCGCGTCACAGGCAAGTTGGTAACTTGTTATGGCAGAAATAAAAATAAATGCCCAGGGTCTCAAGTGTCCGATGCCCATTGTCAAAATCTCCAAGGGCATTAAACTCATGAGTGTCGGAGATGTGCTCTTTGTCACATCAGACGACCCCGCATTTAAAGAAGACGTCAAGGCCTTCTGCAACATGACGGGAAACACACTCACCGCCGTCACAGAAGCGGGCGGGGTCTTTACGGCGCAGATCACCAAAAAATAATCATGTCATCGCAGGCAAAAAACAACAAGACCATTATTGTGTTCAGCTCCGATCTTGATCGCGTGCTCGCCGCGTTTAATATTGCAGTGGGAGCCGCATCGATGGGGTTTGAGGTCACGCTGTATTTTACGTTCTGGGGGCTCTCTGTGTTGCGCAGAAAAAATTTAAGAGTGACCGGCAAATCCTTTATTGACAGGGTTTTCGGGTGGATGCTTCCCGTGGGTACGGAGGCTCTTAAACTCTCCAAAATGAACTTTCTGGGGATCGGCACGTGGATGATGAAAAAAATCATGAAACAAAGGCAGGTGGCCCTTTTGCCGGAGCTCATGCACACGGCACAAGAGTCAGGGGTTCAGTTTGTAGCCTGTCAGATGAGCCTCGACATGATGGGCCTTAAACTCGAAGAACTCATAGACGGAGTCAAGATTGGCGGTGTGGCCGCCTACCTCGAAGCGGCCTCGGCGTCTGATCTTAATCTGTTTGTCTGACCGTCAATCCGGGCGTCAAGAGTCGGCAGGGCGGATTTCTTTTATGGACCTTCAACAGGTTATTCATGCCCTCAAGGCAGAAATTGAGTCATTAAAAAAAGACCGGATCGCCATGGCCCTGCAGTCCGAGGCCCTTGCCAGCGCCAACGCGCGCAGTGCGATTCTCATGGCAGAGTTCGAAGAAAAAACCGAGGAACTGCTGCGTACAAAAGAAAACCTTATAACGGCAACCGCCGTTGCCGAAGAGGCAAGCCAGGCAAAGAGCGAATTTTTGGCCAACATGTCGCACGAGATACGCACCCCGATGAACGGGGTGTTCGGCATGACCGACCTTCTGCTCGAAACCAAGCTCACCGAAGAGCAGCGCGAATACGTCCATGTTATCAAGTCGAGTTCCGATCTTCTGCTCACCATCATCAACGACATCCTCGATTTTAGCAAGTTGGAGGCCGGCAAGATGGTTATTGAAACAGCAGCGTTTGATCTGCACCAGGTTCTCGAAGCGGCCGTCGATGCCGTGGTCTTTGGGGCGCAGGAAAAGGGGCTGGAGCTTCTCTGTCTTATCGACCCCGATATCCCGCGGCGAGTGCTCGGCGATCCCGATCGCCTTAAACAGGTGCTGATCAACCTGCTGGGAAACGCCGTCAAGTTTACTCATAAGGGTGAGGTGTGTCTGTGTGCCTCTGTTGAATCCAGAGAGGCCGGGCAGATGGCCATCAAGTTTGCGGTGTTGGATACGGGTGTAGGTGTTCCAAAAAATTGTCTTGGCAAAATTTTTACATCGTTCACACAGGCAGATGGCACCATCAAGCGGGAGTACGGCGGGACAGGCCTTGGTCTGGTCATTGTAAAAAAACTCTCAGAGATGATGGGTGGAGATGTGGGTTTTACGAGCGAAGAGGGAAGGGGTTCTGTCTTCTGGTCCAGGTTGCGGTTTAAGGTGTCTGCAGATCAACCCCCGCATGAAGATATCACTGCAGACCTTAAGGGCAAAAAGATTCTGGTTGTCGACGACAACGCCACAAACCGCAGGATCATGCAGCTCATGCTGGAGACGTGGGGGTGTCTGCATCAGGAGGTCGCGGGCGCACAAGAGGCCCTTGCAGCACTGCGTGATGCCAAGGCCATGGGGAGCCCCTTTCACATCGCCGTGTTAGACATGCAGATGCCCGTGACAGACGGGCTTACACTTGCAAGGCTCATCAGCGGCGATCCTCAAATAGGTGACACACGACTTATGATGATGACCTCGGCAGGCAAAAGGGCGGGGGTCAGTGAGGCCTATCAGGCGGGGCTCAAGGCGGTTATTAACAAACCCATTCGCAAGGGAGAACTGTACAAGTTCCTGATGCAGGTGATTGCAGAAAGGGTGGGGAAAGCCGGGGCAGGGTCGCAGGGGATTGAAAACAAAACAACACAGACCGAACCGGACAACAGGCCCGTGATTCTTCTGGTCGACGACAACATCGTCAATCAAAGGGTGGCCAAAGGCATTTTGGAAAAATTGGGGTACGGTGTTGACATCTCGGATAACGGTCGGGAGGCGGTCGACCTGCTTGCTCAAAAAAACTATCCCCTTGTGTTGATGGATATTCAAATGCCTGTGATGGATGGTGTGGAGGCCGTTAAAGTGATCCGAGACGAGGGTTCGCGGGTCTTAAACCACAAAATCCCCGTTGTCTTTATGACGGCGCACGCCACCAGGCACGACCGCGACAGGTTTATGGCCTGCGGGATCAACGATTACCTTACAAAGCCGATCGACAAGGACGCGCTGTCAAAGGTCCTTGCAAAGTTTGTACCCCAAAAGGCAATCGCAGAGGGAGGTGTGGAGCTCGAAGAAATCAAAACCACATTTGCTGCGGAGGGGGCCTTTGATCTTTCCTATCTCACCAACCTGTTTATGGGCGATGAGGTCATGGCGCGCGAAATTTTAGACGAGTACCTTAAAGACGTCCCGCGCTTGATTGGCGAGATACAAACGGCGCTCAAGGAGGGGGCCGCGGCGCAGGTGGCGCGTTCTGCGCACGCCATCAAGGGTGCCTCGGCAAACATAGGGGCAAAGACCATGCGCGAGATCGCGTTCGAGATCGAAAAAGCCGGCAAACAAATCAATATCGATAAGGCCGCGGAGCTTGTGGGTATGCTTTCACGGGAACTTGAAAAAATAAGGGTGGTGTAGAGGGGGCATTTTTCTTGTCGCAGAGGTGGGTCATGAAACTCAAAATTTCCATTCACGAAAAAACAGCGCTGTTGGTTTTTACGTGGGCTGTTGCGTCCTTTTTAATTATTGGTTCTGTCTCGTGGTACGTTGTGGTGGGCAGGTTTGCCACGCTTGAAAGGATGTTTTGCGAGCGCAACATCCTGCGGTCGCAGAATGCCCTCAAGGACAGAGCGGTGAGTTTGGGCAACAAGGTTGCGGACTGGGCCTACTGGGGTGACACGTACGATTTTATGCAGGACAAGAACGAGGACTACATTAAGGGAAATCTTGTGCCCGAGTCCATTGTTTCAACAGGGATCGACTTTATTATTTTTGTAGACAAGAAAGGGGGGATGTTTCATTCCTTTGGCCTTGATAAAAAAACAGCGAAAGAGATCCCTGTCCCCGAAGACTTCATCCAGTTTGTAAAAGGCAATCATAAATCATTTGATTTATCCGATTCAAAACAGGTCGTGAGCGGTCTCATCCTGACCAGTGGGGGTGTGATCATGCTGGGGGCCAGGGCTATTCTCACAAGCTCATCAACAGGGCCAGCGCGGGGGACCATTATTTTTGCAAGCTATCTGACCCAGGACGACTTGACAAAAATGGGAGAGATTGTGCAGGCCACACTCGAAATATCGCGGCTTGATGCACAAAATGTCCCCGCAGATTTTAAACAGGCAAGGGCGGCCTTTGCCCGCGGCGAAAAGCTATTTATACTGGAATCCGGCCCTGATTATTTAAGTGGCTTCACTCAGGTCTTTGACCTTTCCGAAAGGCCGGCCCTGATATTAAAAAACACCATGCCGCGTGAAATTTTTTCGTACGGCAAGACAACATTTATTTATTTTTTAACCTTCATGCCGGTGTTCGGTATTTTATTTGGCGTGGCTGTTTATCTTTCCCTAAGGGCCGAGATACGCAGGCGCAGGGAATCCGAAGATCGTTTTAAAATGGTCGCCGAGGCGGCCGAAGAACTCATCTACGAGGTAAACCCACAGGGGCTGTATACCTACATGAGTGCGATGAGTGAACGCATTTATGGATTAAAACCGGACGACATCGTGGGGAAAAAACATTTTTACGATTTTTACCTGCCGGAAGAGAGGGAGGCCCGCAAGCACAGACAACTTGGTCTTGTTGTTGGTAAACAGCCTTTTAAAGACATTGTTCGTGCCCATGTGCATGCCAGTGGAAAAAACATTGTGTGCTCTGTATCCGGCGCGCCCTTCTTTGATGCCGCGGGCAATCTTGCAGGCTACAGGGGTGTCATCACAGACATCACCGCACGGCACGAGGCGGAGCAGGCACTGATGGCGGCAAAAAAACACGCCGAAGAGGCCAGCGTGTTTAAGAGCCGCTTTTTGGCCAACATGTCGCACGAGATCCGCACACCCATGAACGCGGTGATTGGCTTTACGGATCTCTTGGGCGGGACAGCGCTCGATGAGACACAAAGGGAATATCTGGGAATCATTCAAACCAGTGGCAGGGCGCTTATTGCGCTTATCAACGATATTCTCGACGTCTCCAAGATCGAGGCGGGGCGGTTGCGGATAGAGAGTGCCCACTTTGACCTTGCCCATGTTGTCGAAGAATCTGTTAAAGTGGCAACCCATCGTCAATGGGCCAAGGGTATTCATGCCATTTGTGGGATCAAGGACGACTGCCACCGCCACTATTACGGAGACGCCACGAGGGTCATGCAGATTGTCCTCAACCTCGTGAGTAATGCGATCAAGTTTACGCAGGAGGGAGAAATCGAGGTCTGTGTCTCAAAACTGCCCGTTGGCCCGGGTATGGGCCAGCCAGGCGACACCGAGATCATTCAAATTACTGTGCGAGACACCGGCATAGGGATCCCCGAGGACAAACTTAAAACCATCTTCAAACCGTTTGAACAGGCAGACGCTTCCACAACACGCAAATACGGGGGGACAGGGCTTGGACTCTCCATTACCAAATCGCTTGTCAGCCTGATGGGCGGGCAGATTGCCGTTGTTTCAAGGGAGGGCAAGGGCACAACCTTTACGGTGACCCTGCCGCTCAATAAGTCGTACGAGGAATCACAGCGTGAATCTTTGGGCACACCCCTCTCCAAAAAAGAACAGCCGGCCAAGGACATGGTTGCAGTCCCTCTTAACGGCAAACAGATCCTTGTAGTCGAGGACAACGCGGTCAACGTCAAGCTCATGCAACGCCTGCTCGAAAAGATGGGGTGCCGGATCGAGATTGCCCGAGACGGCAGGGAGGCCTGCGACAAGGTCAGAGAGAACAGCTTTGACCTTGTGTTGATGGACTTGCAGATGCCCGAGATGGGCGGGGTTGAGGCGACACGCGTGATAAGAAACGAGATCAAGAGCACGGTTCCCATCGTTGCCTTGACGGCAGCCTCTACAAGAGAGGACAAGGAGGACGCGCTGAACGCGGGGATGAACGACTACCTCACCAAACCCGTTGACGCGGCGGTGCTGAGGGAAAAAATTGTTTACTGGTGCGAAAGGAAAAACAATCAACCACAATTTAAACAGGGAGACACATGAAAAAAACAACGGCACTTTTTTTATTTACATTGGCAATTTTGGTCTCAATCTTTGCCACTGCACGGGCGGAAGACACCACAGATGCAAACGCAAATACTGCGACGCTGCCAGAGAAAACACGCCCCCTTTCTCTTACGGCGGAGTTTGATTTTAACTCGCGTTATCTCTGGAGGGGCGTGTATTACAGTCAGGGAGCGGCCTGGCAGCCGTCGGTCTTTATCTCAAAATGGGGGCTCTCTGCAGGGGTGTGGACCACGATGAACCTGACCAACGAACTCTACAGGGGCAGGTTTAGCGAGATCGACCCCACGCTTTCTTACGAGCGCACATTTTTTGACAAGCTCACCATTAAACCATCATTCGCGTGGTATTTTTATCCCAACACGGGGGTTCCTTCAACAGGGGAGCTGACCCTCGATTGCTCTTACGCGCTGGGAGATTTTTATATCGCCGCACTTCAGGCCGTAGATATCAGGCAGTATAAGGGCGGCTACTTCGGGTCGCTGGGTGCGGGATATACAAAGGACTTGAGCGACACGTTTTCGTTTGACGGGTTTATCAGCACGGCCTTTGCCACTGCAAAGTGGAACAACGGTTATTACGGTGTGAGCACAGGGGGATCAGACTACGTCTCTGCCGCGGTCAGTCTTACCGCAAGGCCGTGGTCGTGGTTTTATGTTAAACCGCATCTGCAGTACGTGATCCTCACCACCAAGGCGCTCAGGGACTCACAGGCAGATCCCAACCCGTTTGTGGTGGGCGTGGCGATTGGGGCGGAATATTGACAGGTTTGTCACGGCGCGACTGATTTATTCTGGACACTCCTCCGGATTAGTGCTACTAATCCGGAATGAGTTCCGAATTAGTAAACATCACCAGAACATTAAATATACGGCTGCCCAAGGGACAGTCCACTTTTCTGTGGGGCCCCAGAAAAACAGGAAAAACAACTTATCTCGTTCAGCATTATCCCCAAAGCACGCGCTTCGACATGCTCGAAACGGACCTCCTGTTAAAATTATCCAAGGAACCCCATCTTTTCAGGGAGGAGGTGATCAGTCTTAAAAACACCGGCGGGCTTGTGGAACCTGTGATCATCGACGAAGTGCAAAAGGTCCCTTCACTCATGGACGAAATTCATCTCCTTATCGAAAAACACAAAATATCATTTGTTCTCTGCGGGTCCAGCGCCCGAAAATTAAAACGCACGCATGCCAATCTTTTGGGGGGGCGTGCGTGGAAATCAGAGATGTTCCCCCTCACAACCCACGAATTGGGTGGCGATTTTAATCTCCTCAAGGCCCTTAACCGCGGGTTGATTCCCAGCCATTATCGGGATGAAAACAGCGGACGCACCCTTAAGGCCTACATCAACAATTACCTCAAGGAAGAGATCAGGGACGAGGGACTCACGCGCAACCTTCCGGCCTTTGCAAGGTTTCTCGATGCCGTCCCGTTCTCGTGCGGCGAGCTCGTCAATTATTCAAACATCGCTTCTGACTGTGGTGTTGATGCCAAGACAGTTGCCGCATATTACCAAATCCTTGTTGATACGCTGATCGGCGTTTTTGTCGAGCCCTATCGAAAAAACAAAAAACGCAAGGACCTTGTGCAAACGCCCAAGTTTTATCTGTTTGACGCGGGGGTTGCCGGCGGACTGATGAAACGGTCTCTGCTAACGAACAAGGGCACAGAGTTTGGCAGGGCGTTTGAAAACTTTATTCTCATGGAACTTCTGGCCCACCGATCTTACACCGAAAAGGACTATGCGATCAGCTTTTGGCGCACAAAAGGGGGGTCCGAGGTTGATTTTGTCCTTGGCAATGCAGAGGTTGCTATTGAGGTAAAGGGCACAGACAGGCCACGGCCGGCAGACTTGAAAGGGCTCACCTTGTTCAAGGAGGAGTATCGCCCCAAAAAGGCCATTGTGGTTTGTCAAGAAAAGGCCCAAAGACTCACCACCGAAGGAATTCACATCTTTCCTTGGCAGGTCTTTTGTAAAATGCTTTGGGCGGGAGACATCGTGTAACAAACCCAAAAAAAAGACCGGCACTTTTGTGCCGGCCTTGATGATAAAAAATTAACAAAAAAAACAGGGAGTATTTTTACTTGGCGGGGGCTACTGCAGAGGCGGAATAATACCCCTCTTTAAAGGAATCTTTGGCCCAATTGCCCGCATTTTTTATTTTACCCGCGGTATCCTTGAAGAGACCGGTTTTTTTGTGGATGTAGTAAATGCCCCCGGCAACAGCCAGAACGCCACCAGCGATAATAATTGATTTTAACATGATGCCCCCCGTAAAAGTTTAATACTCTGAGTACATTATAGGAATTTCAAAGTCGACAGCGCGCGGTTGCATTCCTCGCAAAATGGAGGGATTCAACCGCGTCAAAGTCAAGTTAGTAACTTGATTTTACAATCTTACACCAGCGATGGCAACCAATTATTTTAATGTATAGGAATTTCAAAGTCGACAGAGCGCGGGCGCATTCCTCGCAAAATGGAGGAATTCAACCGCGTCAAAGTCAAGTTAGTAACTTGTTCCTGTTATACAACACGCGCATGCGGCCCCATGAGTCCTTAAGCCACCTTGATGACAGACTTGATGTGCTGGATGTCGTGGTCGTGTTGCACAAGCTTTTCGGCGATGGTGTCGGACTTGGACTCGACGCGTTGGTGGTCTTTCTCGCTTTCTTTAAAGAGTTGTGTGTGGTGCGCAAGGACAGCCTCGATGCGGTGGTGGTCCTTCTCGTTTTCTTTAAAGAGTTGTGTGTGGTGCGCAAGGACAGCCTCGATGCGGTGGTGGTCCTTCTCGTTTTCTTTAAAGAGTTGTGTGTGGTAGGCAAGAACAGCCTCGACGGTGTCGAAGCGACTATTTACCTCTTTTCTGAGAGTGCCGTTCTCTGTGGTGATGACATCGTGTAGACAAACGACCTGCTCGGCAACAAAATTGCACTCGCTTCTTAAAACCTCGATCAGGTATGGGTTGTAGTGTGC
>JADGCS010000141.1 GCA_015228875.1 Deltaproteobacteria bacterium
GAGCTTGGTGATTCATCTTATGCCATTGATGCTGCGGATCAGGATGGGGATGGGGGGGTGGATTTGTTGTTGGGGGCTTCAACAGGCGGGCGAGCATATTTGTTTAAAGGACCTGTTTCTGGTGTTGTAAACATTATGACAAATTACAGCCAAATATTTAACAGTGAAGGTTTTGGTTCGGCTGGCCGTTCTACAAAGTTTCTAGGTGATATTGATGGGGATGGCAGACTTGAGATCGGTATTGGTGACCCATCGAATACAAAAGGTGGTGGTCAGTCTGGATCTGCCTACTTTATTTTTGGCAATCGCCTTTAACGACCGCCACGAGTTGTTGGACATTCTTCATCAACACCGTCACAGTTTTGGTCGATACTATCTCCGCAAATTTCTACAGCGTTTGGGTTTATAGTTGCATCATTGTCATTGCAATCCACGTTAGAATCAAAACCATCTTGGTCAACATCGGTAATGGTTGGTTCTTCTGGCTCTGGTTTTTGGTATTCTGGTAATGCAATTTCCTGTTCAGTCAAATCAACTAATATCAACGCCTTTGTTGTTTCATCTGCTACAAAAAGTTCTTTGTTATTCATCGCAAAACTATTCGGTGCGAAGTCTATTGTTTTACCTGGTACTGATGCTGCAATATCTATTGTTTTAGTCACCTTTGGTTCTTTAATAGCAGTTTTTGTATCAGACATAAGAGGGATCACCGAAATGTTTTTGTCGCCTCGATTTAAGACATACAAGTTGCCACTCTTTTCGCTGAACTGCATTGCCTGTGGATTTGCTCCAACATTTATCGATTTTGCATCGTCCGTATCAACATTACCAGTATCCACATTTGCATCAACTTTACCTAACCAGACTTTATTGTTTTTTGAATCTAAGATTGCAAATTGTGAATCTTCTGTTTCATCCTTTTGGCCATGATAAAATGAAATATCTTTGAGATCTATATCTGCATTAGATTTCCAGACATTTCCACCCAACCTAACTCCAGATGTAAGCAAATGAAAACCATCATCTTCAATGGCTCTAATCCTCACATCCTTCCCATCACTAAACGCAACAACAGTCCACGGCACCCCATCAATCTCCCGACTATCAAACCCCAACACCTTCACAAGTTGAAGCCCATCTTCGGGGGCAATGATTTTAATACGTTTATGCCTTCTCTCATCATCTTTTTCTACAGTCGTTGCAAATTCCAAAACCGCCTCATTCACCGCAACCTTCTCCTCCATCCCACAATAAATCACACCACCAAGAGATTTCATCAAAACAGGCTTTCTCAAATCACTAGCCACACATCCAGTTTGATCTGTATTAGAAACAACCCCATCAGCACCCACATCAAACAACTCAACGCCTGTGTCGCCCATCACTCCAATCAACGCATCATTATCACTATAAGCAAGCTTAGTCCCATGAGCATCAAAGGCCCGATAGCCCGCATCATAATGACCACTAACACCCCAACGCTCATCAGTCTCGTTGTAGGCGAGTTTTACAGCTTTGCCATCTGTAACAGTATAAACACTTTCACCAATTAACCTGGTATCCGTCTGCGCGCCCGCATTGTAAAACACATTACGTTGCACGAGAATTTGGTTATGGCCTCTCCCCAATATGTGCACTTTTTAAAAAAGGGTAGCGGCGCAACGCGCCGCCTTGGGATTTGTGCCGCCGCAAGGCGGCTTGGGCTGCTCGCTAATGCTGTTTAGTAACGATAAACCTCAAGCTCGTTAAAAGGGCTTTCAATTTGTTGCGGCAGAAAAATTACCATAAGGACTTATGGTAAAGCGGGAGCGAGGGGACCGAGGCTGGCGTGGTTGTTGCTTGCACTGAGCGAAGTCGAAGTGCTGCAACAACCATGACAGTCGCGGCACGTTGCATAATACCGGTGTTATGCGATGTGCCGAGCGTAGCGGTTTTTCTGCCGCCTTTGATACCCTTGTTGTCTGCCGTTAGGCAGACCCCTGAAAAGCCCTTTTAACGGGCGTTGCTGGTTGCGGCGCGGAGGTTGCAAAATGACGGGTGGGTGGGTCGTACGTCGTTATGACTGAGTGTTCAGTTTCATCTGCTCCCTTGGATGATATTTTTTGTGCGCTTTTTTTAGATCGTTTATTGTGATGTGTGTGTAAACCTGAGTCGATCTGACACTTCGATGTCCTAAGAGTTCCTGCACATGTCTAAGTGGGGCTCCCCGTCTAATCATGTGCGTTGCGCAGGCATGCCTGAACAAATGAGGATATATTTTTTTATTGAGCAACGATTTTTCTGAGACAATCCTGAATCTTTGGGCAATAACCGAAGGACAGACAGGACCTTTTTTTTTGTAGGTGATAACCAAATAGGGATTATCACCGTAGGTGTTGAGCTTGGGTCTTACACATAAGATATACTCTTTGATGAGCTTCTTTAACCCCGTTCCTATGGGCACAACTCTATCTTTACGTCCTTTGCCCTGCTCAATAAAGATATAACCATTCTCAAGGTCCACATCACTCAATTTTAGATTTCTAAGTTCGTTTTTGCGCATCGCCGTGCCATAAAATATTTCCATAATCACTCTGTCTCTAAATCCCAGTGTTGTGCTTGTGTCTATGGATTCAAGCAACTGACACATTTCTTTTTCAGTCAGAACATGACGAGGCAGGCGTTCGGGGACTTTTACGTTTTCGAGCTTTCTCGCAGGATTAATCACAAGGTAATCCTCATCGACCAGCCACCGGCAAAAGACGTTCAAAAAAGATACAATTCTGTGACGTGTTGCGATTGTATAAAACTCATTGTTGCTTTTTCTTTTAAACGCCAATGACAATTGAAAGTCCTGCAAAAGATTTGGCGTGATGTCTTCTATAAAATGTTTTTCCTGCTCTTCAAGATAAGCTAAAAAATGTTTTATTAAATAGACACGCATGGATGATAAAGACCTGCGTTCTTTTGCTTTTTCGTGCTGCAAAAACAATTCTATATAATCGACTGTTTTCATTTTCATGACTCACCACCAGATCTAAAAAATAAATTGTGATTGTAGAGCCTTTGAAAGAATCTGTTTTTTTCAAGCGGATGAAATTGCAGATAGCAGACTCTTAGTTCATGGGGACGCATCTGCGTATAGATCTGCGTCGTTTCAGGGGATGCGTGCCCTAAAACATGTTGAACGATGCTGACTTTTGCACCAGCTTCTAAAAAGTGGCTTGCCATTGTATGGCGCAAAAGGTGCGGATAAATTCTCTTTTCAAGACCATTCAATCTTGCATACTTTTTTAAAACGATTGATGGCATGTTAATATCCATCTTCGTTCCATTTTTGTTTAAAAATAAAATCTCTGTTTTTTTATGAATGAGCCTTGGCCGCAAGTTTCTTTGATAAGATTCAATGGCGCACCTGGCGTGTTTGCCAAGGGGCACAACGCGGTCTTTGCGCCCCTTGCCACGTTCGATAAAAACAACACTGTCTTTAAAGTCTATATTTGATTTTTTTAGATTGCGCAGCTCTGAGAGTCGTATGCCGGTTGAATAAAGCAGTTCTATGATAGCCTTGTCCCTTAAACCTGTTTTGACAAACCGATCAAATGGACTGTTTAAAAGCTGCTTCATTTCTGCAATTGTTAAAATCTTGTGCAGCTGGGGACTTGGCTTAACTGGTTTAAGGATTTTTTCTACGGGATTGATAAATAGATAACCTTCTCGATGAAGCCTGTTAAACAAATTTTGTACCGCCTCTAAAACTCCAAAAACGGTGTGCTGTCGCCAGGGTTTTTTGTGAATAAATTCTTCAAATTCCAAGATGTCTTTTGGTAACACTGATCTTACATCTTTTTTTTCAATCGTGTTTAAATAGGTGACGAAAAACTCCAATCGGTATTTTCGTGAATGGATTGTCCTTGAGCTTAGGGCTTTGCCTTTTAATATGCCGAGATATTTTTCGATTGCGACATCTATGTTCAAAGCACCTCCCCCCCCCTAATATGTTCTCCAAAAACCACCACCAAGTGGGTCTAAAAACAACTTAAACCCTTTGTAGTCATGGGCTAGAACTTGGTGGTGGCACCACCACCAAGTACCCTCCAAGTTGTTTTTCAGGCCACCAAGTAGGGTTTTTGACCCTCCAAGTTGGTGACATCAGTCAGATCCAAATAGATCTTTTCGGTGGGGGCTTTGTCATCAGTGAGTTTGAGTTCGTAAATATACTCTTTACCCTTTGAACCAATATGCGAGTAAATATAACCAAGCTCTTCCAGTTCTGTGATGTGCGTCTTAACCTGCCAATCGCTCCACTTGGCATAATCGCGGATCATTTTGCGGTTAAAAATAAAAGGTCTTTTAATTGTGAGATCTGTTTCTTTTTTATTTTGTTTTTTAACCGCTTCTCTCACCATGTTTTGAATCAGTCCCAAGAGCGTCCTTGATGGGGCTGTGAGTTCGTCTAACGAGCGTCCAAGTACTTCGCTTGCGAGTTTGTTGGCTGTCTTGATGTCGTCCAGTGTGACCTCAATGTATTCAAACTTTTTTTCACTGTTCCCATCTTGAGTGTAGGATTTAACCGGTCTTTGATACTGGTGTAAAAAAGCCACAGTCTTGATGAGACCCAGATATTTTTTATGGTCTCTGCGACTCCTTAAATTGTCTGAGGGGAATTTTAATTGCGGCGCATAGGGATTAATCACAACCAAAGGTTTTAAGAGCCGTTGCGCATTGTGGTGCTTGGTCCTTGCCTGCTCAATGCGTTTTTTTGACAGATAACCCTCTAAGGTTTCAGATTCGCGTTGCTTGTTGTGTATCTTCTCCGTCATGCCTTGTGTCTCATCGACCGACACCGATAAAAAACGTGTCTCCATCTCGTGATCTAAGTCAACGGCTGTGGTTGTCATCATGATTGAGAGTGGACCATTGACCCTGTATTCTTCGGTCCTCAACCTGCCTGTCGCTGGATCTTTGCTGGTTGTGGCAACGGTGAGCTCTTTTGCTGATTGAAGCGCCCTGATAGAATAAGCAGAACCGCCAACGCCTTCGGCTTCTTCAATAGCTAATACCTTATGCACAAGACTGTTTTCATCTTTATAAAACAGGGCCTGATCGGTGAGGCGTGTGTATTTGATTTTATCCTCGTCCGGTAAAAGATTTAAGACTGCATCCTGCAGGGTTGATTTGCCTGCTGCTGATCTTGATTGAACAAGAAGCGATAAAGGTTCTTCCATCTTTCTTGAGGTCGCTACCAGATAGGCGGTGAGTTTATTGGTCTCTTCACCGGTGAACCCCAAAAACTCAAGGTCACTCAAGATTTCATTTAACAGGTCTTTTTTTTGTAAAAATATGAGTGCTTCTTCACGCTCTGCCTTGGTCATGCGTTTAATCTGCGACGCCTTTTCTTTGGGCGGTTCGTATTGCTCAATCTTGGTTAGTATGCGGTTTAAATCTTCAAAAACAATTTCAAGGCGTTCGTTAAACAGATCTTTTAAGACCTTGGCAAACCACTCTCTGGATCTTAACGAGTAGAAGTCCAGCGTTGTGATTTGAAAACGTTCACCGGTTAAATCTGAACTCGCCTTGATGGTGGCTTTGAGTTGTGTCCCTTGTCTGGATATGCCCTTAACCTCGTATTCTCTTTGACCATAAGAGATTTTAAAACCATGCTCGGTGATCTCATAGAATCGTTCTGTTTTGACGGGTTGGATGACTTCATCAGGGATTTTTTTAGATGTCGATTTTAACAGGTCTTTAAAATCATCAGCCGAATGACCCTTGCAGAAATACTCGTTTATGTCTTTGCAGTAGAGATTGATAATATCGACTTTGACCCGTTTGCCTGTGGGCTTAAACTCTTTTATCCTTGCCCTGACCGAGAAGGCTCCAGATCTACCAGCATCGTCATTATCAAAGCAGATAAAGACCTGCTCAATGGGATAGCGTTTAAAGAGTTCTACGTGCCAGTTTGTAAATCCATTTGTCCCATAGACAGGGATTACATTTTTAAAGCCATGAGAGTATAAGGTGAGTGCATCTATAATCGATTCGACAAAAATAAGATTGCGGCTGCGTTTAGCTGCCTGCCAGTTCATGAGCCCTTTGCGAGGGCCCGGCAAATAGAGGTGTGAGACCTGATCTTCCTCAACACGTCTGCCATAAAGACCTAAAACAGTACCGTCAAAATCAGTTAATGGAAATACCACACAGCCATAAAACATCTCGTGACCGTTTTTATTTAAGAGTCCGATTTGTTTTAACTGATTTAATGTGTCTTCATCGCTTGGAAGGATGTTGCCAAGATTACCGGCACAGAATCCTGTGCCAAAGTCCAGAATGCTTTGCTTATCAGTGATGGCACGTTGTTTGAGGTAATCTAATCCCCGTTTGTCGTTAACGAGTTCCTGCTGATAAAATTTAACAACGTGGTTTAAGAGTTTTATTTGTCTGACTGAATCCTGTGATTGTACTTCCTTTTGTTGTGGAGGTTCTTTTAGAGAGCTACCTTGATTTTTGGCGACGATCTGTACGGCTTTAGAAAATCCAACTTTATCAAAACGCTCCACAAAGCTGAATACATCACCACCAATACCGCAACCAAAACACTGCCAGAGATTATCTTTAGGATTGACTGTAAAGGATGGCGTGGTCTCGTTATGAAAGGGACAGAACCCTTTGTAATTGTGGCCCACTTTATTTAACGGAATTCCGCGAGATTGAATATATGATGATAAATCAGTTTTTATTTTTAACTGCTCTATAACTTGAGGATCAATTGACATATTGACCTCCCTGAATTCTGCTGTGGGCATCAACAACAATAGCGCGAATACGTTTAAGCACCTTGTTAGCTGCCTGTTCGGATGGAAAACAGTTGCCTGTATGATACTTGCGCCAGTCATAATCATGACCGGTCCACTCAAAGCCAATCACGGAATCCAGATCTTCTTCGATGGTATAGTAGTGTAACCCTATTTGTGGGGACCATCCCCAGGATTTGTTTTGCTGCATGCTTGATCTTGGTTTGAGAATTGTGGCAGAAAGGAGACGCTACGTTCTTTCCCAAAAGAAAGAACTCCTTTCGAGGGCCATCAATGGATCGTGGTGGATACTTGATGGCCCTTTTTTAAAAACCAAATCACTCAAAACAAGTAAAAAAATCGAGTCAAGTCTAAATGCTGTCAAGAGTTAATACGCTCATTTTAGGTATACCTAAAAGACGACTTTTAAATATAACTAATAGTTATATTATGCAAGGGGTAATTTCTGTGAAATCAAAAAGGTGTGTTATGCTTTTTATCATGAAAAAAAGATCGACAAGTTCAAAGACAATGACATCTGAAATCGAGCAAATCGGAAAAAGTCTAGCTCAAATCAGAAAAGAAAAAGGATTCACTCAAATAGAGTTGGCTGAGAAACTTGGCGTATTGCAGGTTGTTGTTTCCGACTACGAGAGAGGCAGGACAAGAATAACCGCAGAGATCCTTTTGCAGATTGCAAAGGTTCTTGAGATTTCAGTCGACGAGATTTTAGGATTAAAAAAACAAAAGGCAGCGGATAAACAAAAAGGCAACCGCAAGATTTTTAGAAGATTAGAACAGATTGAAAAACTAAATCCAAAACAACAACAAAACCTGCTGCACACAATAGACACATATCTCAGAGGGACCATTCAGCTTAAGAAGGCATAAATCAGATTAATCTTCAGGCCACTCCAACCCAAGCACACTGTAAATATCACGAACATAAGGAACCACAACAAACTTCTCAATGCTCTCACGATCTGTTGGGAGTCTGAGTTTTTGTGCAATAGCGAGATGATCTTCAATCATCTTAAAAATATGATCGGTGATTTCTGTAATCGAGCATTCTTGATTCACCAGCTCATTGATTTTAAATCGGAGGACATTATTAAAGTTGGATGCTGTGATTGGTTCTTTATTCTGCACGCAACATCCCATTAAGTAAAACCCAGTTGATTCGTCAAATTGCCATTCGGCTACAAAGGCCTCCAAGACCCCACCCACCCGTCTTAACACAACCTCCGCGCCGTCCCAAACAACGCCCGTTAAAAAGGCTTTTACAGGGGTCTGCCTCACGGCAGACAACAGGGGTATCAAATTGTGCCATAAAAACCGTTCCCACTCAGCACATCGCATAAGCGCGCCCTTATGCAACGTGCTGGCTTTGTCATGGTTGTTGCGCTACAACAACCACGCCAAACCACAGTCCCTTCGCTCCCACTTTAACATAAGGTCTTATGTTAATTTTTATGGCACACAAATTACGCCCTTTTAACGAGCTCGCAATTAATCGTAAGTTTTGAGCCTAATCAAACACCCAAGCCGCCTAAACGGCGGCACAGATTCAAAAGGCGGTGCTTCGCACCGCAACCCGTTGAAATCAGATAAAAAATAAGCCTGATTCTCTATAAAAAATGCGCAACAATCCTATAAATATGACGATAACCTCATTGATACTCAAAAGGGGTTAAAGTATCTAAAAAACAACTTATCTCGGGTCGATAATGAAAAGAATTTTACTCACTACAATCGTTTTATCTATCATCTTATCTGTATCGGTCGATACTTTTGCCGCGCGTGCAAAACAAATTAAAAAATCTAAACCAATTATTACAAACACCTTTCCCTGGGCTGGCAGAACCAAACCCGTCGTTGTCCCTTTTAGAAAACCCTGCAACTACAAACAGTATTTATGGGATCAAATTCACGGCAGAATTTATTTAGGTCACAGAGATTATCGCTACGAAGATTGTGATGGCGATGGGGAAAATTCAATTCGCGATGGTGGCACTGATTGTAATGATAATGATGATGATGTGTTTGTTGGAGCTGATGAGATTCCTTACGACGGTAAAGACAATGACTGCGTTGATGGTGATCTTGTCGACGTGGACGGTGATGGGTTTGATTCTGTTCTCGCTGGTGGGACTGATTGTGATGATAATGATGCGCTTATCAATCCCGATGCGTCTGATACAACCTGCGACAATGTAGATAACGACTGTTCTGGTGTTGTGGATGATGGTGTTGCGAGTATTCCTGCTGATAACACTAACGGGCTCTGCGCCTCTAATATAAAGGTTTGTGTGGCTGGTGAATTTGTTACAGCTGAATCTAACTATGTTCCTGTGTCTGAGGTATGCGATGGTTTAGATAATGACTGTGCCGGTGGTGTTGATGATGGGCTCATAAGCAGGCTTGCAGCTAATCAGCAAGGTGCTTGTTCTGGTAACATTGAGACTTGCGAAGGTGCGCTTGGATGGC
>JADGCS010000142.1 GCA_015228875.1 Deltaproteobacteria bacterium
CTTTCGCAATGACCTGATTCTGACCTGTTGTTGTTATCGAGGTGGTAATGATGGACATCTCGCGCGAAATACCGCCCGCATCCTTAACAAGAGACGCAAAGGCCTCGCTAGAAAATAACAGCATAAACAAAATTGAAAACAGAGATATCAGGATTGCCCTTCTCATATACCCCCCCTTTTTCTGAGGCTATTCGATAGCCTCTTCTAACCCGTACCTAAAGGGGATATAAGCAAACGAGGGGCCAATCTCCCATGAAAAAGCGATCCACTAACATCATGTAATTATTTAACTAACCAAGGCCGCCCATCTCTGTTTTATATTATATACAGCACTTACGATTTGTGGGTGTGTGCGGTGTGCGCATAAAAAAACAATATTTGTAAAACATGGTCGGCTCGTGTGCCTTTTTTGTAATGCATAGGCATGTTGCGCCTACCGCCATTATCGGGAGGATGACCAGTTTTCACACAGGTGCAACAGGGGGATCATCCCAAACTCGCTCCTTGATTCTGCCTTTCAACAGCACTAATGCTGCTTGCCATGGCAATAGCCAAAGAGAGACTGGGCGAAAACAGCCTCATTCCAAACTGGACCTGGTACGATCACCTGGCCCGCTATCATTTTGCCGCCCAATTTGTTAAAGATAAAATTCTGCTGGATTGTGCCTGCGGCGCGGGGGTGGGGACCGAGATCTTTGCAAAAGAGGGGGCAAAAGAAATCATTGGCGTCGATGTCAGCGACGCGGCACTGGAGCAGGCCCGGCAACGCACAACCCCCTTCAATTGTACATTTAAAAAAGGTGATGCGACACACCTGCCCGTTAAAGATCGGTCTGTTGATGTTTATATTTCCCTTGAGACAATCGAACACATCAACGAAGTGGATTCATATCTATCAGAGGCTAAAAGGGTATTAAAAGATGACGGGGTGTTTATCTGCTCCACCCCAAATCGCAGGGTTTCCAATCCGGGCAAAACACTCGATGACAAACCATGGAACCGATATCATGTGCGCGAGTATGATCACAAAGAATTCGCCGGTCTGCTCAGCCGCAGCTTTCCCCTCATCGAATGGCACGGGTTAAATCCCAATTCAATAAAAAAGACATCCCTGCTCAATGCCATTGGTGCACACACGCCTTTTCACTTCGCGCTAAGAATTAATCAGGTTTACAAATTAATGAACATGTTTTTTGACAGGCCCGCATACCATCGGGTCGTCCCCTGGGATCACAAATGGGATTATGAATTTTTTATCGCGGTCTGCCGCTTTTATGAACGGAGCACATGATGGGTGAAAAACTGGTTTCCATCCTTGTCCCGCTTTATAACGGAGAGCGTTATATCAAGCACGCGCTCACATCGATACTCAACCAGACATACAAAAACCTCGAAGTGGTCATCAGCGATAACGACTCTACAGACAACTCCGTAGCGGTGGTGAACAGTTTCAAGGATCCCCGCATCAGGCTGATCAGAAATCCGGCAAACACGGGCGCCGAAGAAAACTGGAACAAAACCCTCAAGGAGGCATGCGGCGCATATATAAAAATGATGGGCTGTGACGATCTGCTTCACCCCGCGTGCATTGAGAAACAGGTCGCCATTCTGGATGACACCCAGCATCGGGACATCGGGCTTGTCAGTTGCTCACGCCACATTATTAACAGCAGCAGCAGGATCATCATGACCCGCGCTTTTGGCAGAAAAAGCGGTCGCGTTAACGGGAGGACTGCCATCAAAGAAATCATTCGCAGCGGAACCAATCCTGTCGGAGAGCCCCTGGCAGGACTTTTTCGTGCGTCGATGCGTGATGAGATCGGGTATTACCGGACCACTTCTCATAACCCGCATAAAGCGGAGTGCATTGCGATCAAACATGAAGGGTTTCATGTTTGGCGCTATGCGCCAGATACTACGCGGGCGGACACCATGCAAAAATTGATGCCGAAACGCGTAGAAAAAACCTTCCAAGGTTCTTATGCGATAGATGTCGATTATTGGGTACGCATCCTGGCAAGAAAAGACCTCTACGTCATCAAGGAGCCCCTTTGCTCTTTTCGCATTTCTCCCAACTCATGGTCATCTCAAATCGGGCGACGGCAGCTTAAAGAGTTCATACAGTTTATCAAGCTGACCGCAAAGGAAAACCCTGGTTATGTGACAGGCGTCGATGCGCTCATCGGACAGATCAGATGCTGTATCAATGTGATGTTGCGGGTGATGGTTTTCAGACTGTATGCCTGATGAGGGGTTCATGTGTGGTTGGCCGGGAAAAGCCCTGTTATTAAGCATTGTCCAACAGAGGCTGGCATGACCCGTGACAGAATACAAGTTACCAACTTGACTTTGATGCCCCGAAGGAAATCCCCTTGGGGGACGCGATTGAGTTCCTCCGTTATGCAAGGAACGCACCCGCGCTCTGTCGACTTTGAAATTCATAACCCGCATAAAGCGGAGTGCATTGCGATCAAACATGAAGGGTTTCATGTTTGGCGCTATGCGCCAGACACTACGCGGGCTGGCACCATGCAAAAATTAATGCCGAAACGCGTAGAAAAAACCTTCCAAGGTTCTATACATCAAGGTCACCAGTGGTCAGGGTGTGGGCGGGGTATCTTTAAAGTTTACAACATCCTTGATAATATAAAGAGGTCTCTCGCGGCACTCGGTGTATATGCGGGCGATATACTGACCCGAGATGGACAGACTGATCAACTGCACAGAGCCCAAAACAAACATGATAGTCATCATGGAGGCCCATCCGGTGACCAGCCCCGCCTTGTTTGTCAAATAGCCATAGACCACCCATGCAGCCGATAGTATCGACAAGACAGCAAACAGAATCCCAACATACGCGGCGAGATAAAGCGGCCTGTTGGAAAAACCGGTTAAACCATCAAGCGCAAACTTGAGCATTTTATTAAATGTGTATTTTGTTTTTCCCTCGTGACGCGGGTCCCTTTCGTAAAACACCGCCTCGTGGGAGAAACCAACCCATTTGACCAGACCGCGAATATACCGATTACGCTCCGGCAGTTTTTTAAGCTGGTCAACCACCTTGCGATCCATGAGACGAAAATCGCCGGTATCCACCGGAATGTCGACATCAGCGAGGCCTTTAAGAACACGATAAAACAACTTTGCTGTAAGGCGTTTAAACAGGCCCTCCCCCGTTCTGTGCAATCGCTGACCGTAAGCAACATGCACACCCCCCTCCCATTTTTTGATCATGTCCAGAATAATCTCGGGGGGGTCCTGCAAATCGCCGTCAATCACAACAACGGCGTCACCGCTGGCATAGTCAAGACCCGCAGAGATGGCAAACTGGTGTCCAAAGTTTCTGGAGAGATCGAGAATGACAATGCGGCTGTCCTGTTTTGCGTGTGCAACCAGCAGGGAGAGCGATGCGTCTGTGCTGCCATCGTTGATAAATATCAGCTCGTAGTTGTACCTGCTTAAAACCGGCTTTAACGCCTGTGTTAATCTTCGGACCATCTCATCAACAATTTTTTCTTCGTGATATACCGGGATAACCACCGAGATTAATTTGTGTAAATGGTTGTTCATGACATTCTCTTGGGAATGATTAGCAGGTCAAAGCGGGTTAAAACAAGAATAATTTAGTGTCTAGGAATTTCGGAATCGACAGAGCGCGGGCCATGTGCCGTACGGAACATGGCGGGTGCGGTCCACGCATGACGAAGAAACTCAACCGCGCAACACGTGCTTTGATATAAACCAGGTGAAAAAGGGGCCAAAATACCCAGCAACAAATCAACCTCACCTGCCGATAATCCCTTCATGACGTTTTGTCTTCAATCAATCCCCTCATCACTTCAGGCAGAGGCTAGTTTTGCCTTGAGTACCATGCCTTCTCTTGCGCGATTGGCGGAGGATATAAGAAGAGCGGGTGCCATACGGCAGATTCAAAAATCGGATCACTCGATCGTGACCACAGCAGATATCGCTGTTGATGCAGATTTTATCGGGCGGGTTGAAAGAGCATTTCCCTCGGACACCGTCCTCTCCGAAGAAAGCGCCGACTGCTTTGACAAAGATCCACAAATGGCGGGGGTTGTGGCTCAATTTTTACAAATAAACCATCACGGCTTGACGCCATCTGATGTCGTGAGCAGGGTAAAAAAAGGGGAGACAGAAACATTATCAAACAGAACATGGGTCCTTGATCCGATAGACAAAACCCATGCTTTTATCAGCGGCGGCATTTATGCCATTAATCTTTCTTTTTTTAATAAGGGGGAGATAGAACTTGCCCTGATCGCCTATCCCAATCTTAAGCAAATCCCCGGCTACCCCCCGTCAAATGCAGGGGTCATGATCCTTGCCATCAAAGATTACGGCGCCTATTATCTGCCCATCGATTTTAACGATGATTTAATGTCCGGGAATTTTAAAGTCGACAGAGCGCGGGTGCATACATCGCAAAATGGAGGAATTCAACCGCGTCATAGTCAAGTGAGTAACTTGAGTCTTGCTCAAAGAATAAAGGTGAGCGCGGTCACAGATCCCCGCCAGGCCCGTTTTTTAAGCCCCAAGGGGCTTTTTGAATGGGATAAAATGTCGGCTTACGACATTGCCCTTCTTAAAGGACTCTGCCAGACCCTTCCCCCCGAAGAACAGCACCTGTTTATGGGGCTGCTTGACCGCTACAGGTCTCTGGGCATGGGGATTGGTGATGCGCTGGTGAGCCCTTCACATTGGACACTGCCACTCTGGGATCACGCGGCCGGTGTCTTTATGGTGCAGGAAGCAGGGGGCAGGGTGACCGACATGTTTGGCGACCCTGTCGATTTAAAGGCCGGCAGGATGATCCCTCAAAAGGGGATTCTGGCATCAAACGGGGTGATGCACGATAAACTTCTTAATGCTATTGCGTCTGCGAAAAAAAAATATCTGGAAGAACAGGGATGAGAAACATGATTATTGCTGTCCCCGCATCAAGACCGCCCCTGGTTGTCAGGGGTGTTGATTCTTCTACAAGTGCTGTAGAAACTGGGGTTGCTGTCAATGGCCCTGCGTCTCAATTAAACAGGGCAAGTCCTCGCGATGTTGTTGCCGTTCCATCGGCAGTTGTTCCCTCTCCGCCGCAGATTGATGTAAACAAAGCATTTGCCGCACGCCTTCAGGGTCCTTTGCCGGCCCGTGTGCATCCCACAAATGAAACTATAAGCATCGACAGGATCGATGTGATTCAATCCACACTGAGACACTCCCCGGATGAAATGGCAGCGCTTAAGGCCGATATTGCCCGCAATGATCTTAAGACACCGCTGAAGCTGATGGCCTTTGAAGACGGGAGGATTTTCGTACGTGACGGCAGACACCGCCTGCAGATTTTAAAAGAACTGGGTGTCACGGCCTTAACCCCTGCAATGTATGAAATAAAACATTTGACTTACGATGATCTGCTGCAGGTTGTTTTTTGTGTGGGTGAAGATCATAAACTTGATTTGTCCAAAAGCTGGATCACACCGTTTGACCCGCGAACAGAAAAAAGACAGGCCGAGATTGCGCCTTACAAACAGCTTATCAAGATGCTCTTTGACAACGGGGCAGACCCGCATGAGCTGGCATTATTTATCCGTACTCATCCTGAATTGTATCTGTCCCTTGATGATGGTGTTACCATAGAAAAAGACGGCCGTGACTGGGATCGTTACCTCAAGGAAATGCAGGCCTCGATGCCGCCAAAGATTGCACAACTTTTGCCTCTGATCCCCAACCACGGCGTTGTCCTTGACATGGGGTGCGGAAGCGGTGATCAGAGTTATGCCTACGCTGTTTTTTTTCCCGGGATCACGACAATGGGCGTTGATTTATCTGGCAACGCCATTGCCTTTGCCAGGGCGCGCTTTAATACACCCAATTTGGTATTTTGTCAGGGTAACGCCCTCACCCCCGGTCTGCCGCATGCCGCTGTGAGTGCTGTCACATCGTCTTCGACAGAACATCATTTTTTCAGCTTTGCAGGCGGGGGATATGATGTGAACAGTCTCACCGCATACTACCGCACAGCTCATGGGGTTCTCAATGGGGGCGGGACCTTTGGCTGCAGGGACTTTACCGCCGCACGCTGGCCGGCAAGAGTGCGTGTTTATCTTCCAACGAAAAGAGAAACAGGCGAGGGTGCGCATGGTGCGTATTCGAGGGCAGAACTTTTTAAAATTTTTGCAAGGGACTTTAGAACAGAAAAATATCCCAACGGCGTCCCCTATTCTGAGTTACCGTCATCCAGACAGGGCTTTGCCTGTTTTGAGGTTGACGGGCGATGTGCCCATAATTTTATTTTAAGAATGGAATACCGCAAAGACTGGGAGGCAGAGCTTAAGGAAGATTATCTCCCCCTGGGTTTTCTGGAAAGAATCAGGGCCCTGCAGGCCGCGGGGTTAAGAGTGGACGCGGCCACCGAGATCCACAGCTCCTGGATTTATAACCATTGGTGGCGGTCAAGGCTTCATGTCACCGACACTGACGGGAACGACATTGATCTCCCTCCAACCAACGGTCTTTTTCTGGCCGTTAAGCCCGGGGCCTCTGATCCGACAGACCTCCAGATTACAGCAGAAAGACAAGAACAGGGGTCTGACGAATTGTCCATTAAATCTTACGCACGTAAGGACACAAAGGGCATCACCTACGATTTGATCGAAACAACTCCAACAGAGCAGTACATCCCGTATCAGGTTGATCGAGACGGCAACGTGTATCTGTTTGTAAAAAAACAGGTCATGAGACCGGCACTTGCCTATTATGCTGCGCACACACACGAGACCCTCCACTACAGCGGTTACACAGTTGCTCCCTTCAGCACGGAGATTAGCGGAAATGGCGATGATATATCATTACCAGAACGGATCAAGACAGCACTCCCCCCTCTGATCAGTGCCTCCATTAAGTCAGAGGGAGATGATCTGCAGACAATAGAAGGAAGCCCTTATTTGCCAATCCCGGGGATCTCAAACGAGACGACCCGTACCCAATTTGTGCCCGTGGGGGGGCTTGATCCAGAGGCATTAGACGATGCTCATGTCATCAGGCTTGAACTTAAACAGCTCATTGGAGCCGCTCATGTTGGCTCCATCCCCGATGCCAGGCTCGAGTCGGCGGCCTACGCCCTCGCTGCCAGGCTTGGTCTTTCTTTAAATATGTGGTTTGACGGTGCTCTGCCAAGAGAAGAACAACAGACGCCCTGGCTCACCGCTGCAGAGGGGTATGCTGCGCTGAGACCGCTGAACAACGATCCTCTTTATGAAGAGGCCACAAGGGGTGCCGGTTATGCAGGGATCACAAGTCTTGAAGTCAGCGAAGGTTTTGCGGATGGGACAAAACATATGGAAACGCACGATGTCGTCACACCAAACCAGCACTCACTTGATACACAGTCTGTCATTCCCTACGTGCAGAGCAACGGTGAGATATATGTGGGGCTTGAGACAAGAGAGCTTCCCGCCTTTGAAACAAGAGGGTTTGGCGCGACACAGGCCGTGGTTCCTGCCTGGCGACTGCCAAAGGGGATTAAAAACAGGACAGAGGCCGGTCATTTTATTGGAAAAAAAATGGAGACTGATTTTAACATGCGCGCCCTTAATCTCACACCACTTGGAGAGGGGTATTTTCCCACAAATTCGCAGAGCCCCGAAAGGGTCACACCCTTTGCAGTCCAGTTGGATGCATCTCATCCCCCAAAGGACCTGACATTTGTTTCGCTAAAAAATCTTTTAAGGGATAGCGATCAAATCCCGGACCTTCATACCCGTGTCGCCGTTCACCGTCTTGCCCACGCGATGGGCCTGATCGGTCAATAAATTTTTCTTCTATACACTCGGGGCTTGTTTTACAAAATCGCATCTACTAATTTGATCTTTGTATTCTTCACATGAACCACCAACAAAAAATAACCCATTGTCTTTGCTGTCCCAGGGGGTGCGGGGTCAACCGCCTTGAGGGTCAAACAGGTTTTTGCGGTGTGGCATCCGGCATCCATAACCCGCATCAAACGGCAAATCCTACGCGGGCGGACACCATGCAGACACTGATGCCGAAACGCGTTGAAAAGCACTGCCTGGTGCCTGTGAGTCATGCGGGGCTGCACTTTGGGGAGGAACCGCCCATATCTGGTTTTTGCGGCTCGGGGACCATTTTTTTCTGCGGGTGCAACTTAAAATGCGTGTTCTGCCAAAATTATCAAATCAGTCAGCATTTTAAAGATGGTTCTTATCAAACCCTGTCCTGTCAGGAACTCGCGGCAAAAATGCTTACCCTGCAGGATCAAGGCGCGCACAATATCAATCTTGTTTCTCCCACACACGTAGTTTTTCAAGTGGCAGACGCCATAAAACTCGCCCGGGACAAGGGTCTCGTGATCCCTATTGTTTACAACTCCAATGGTTATGACGCGGTGGATATGCTGCGAGAGATAAAAGGCCTGATCGACATCTATCTTCCCGACATCAAATACATGGAGCATCATGTCGCCAAGGAATACTCATCCGCAGAGAATTACCCCGATATAATCCCCGCAGTCCTTAACGAGATGTTTAAACAGGTTGGCGATCTTAAGCTCGATGCGAACGGTATGGCTGTCAGAGGTCTTCTTGTCAGACACCTTGTTCTGCCTCATCACATCACCAACAGCAAAAAATGCCTTGAGGTCATTGCAGATCTCTCTATCAACACCTGTGTCAGCCTGATGTCACAGTACGCCCCGAGACACCTTGCCCCTTCTTATGCAAAGATCAGCGCCCCGCTCTTAAAAGATGAATACGATGAAATCACAGAACACGCCCTTAACCTTGGACTTGAAAACGCCTTTATTCAGGAACTTTCGAGTCACAAGGAATACCTGCCAGATTTTTCCCAAACAAAACCTTTTGGGTGAGAAAGGGGTCACCCATTAGTATAACCTGTCAACAGAAAACACTACACCCTTGAGGTTTTATCGCCTTTTTTTTTGACACTCTGAAATGCTCGCTCATACACAAAAGTTCCGCTTGCATCTGCGCCCTTG
>JADGCS010000143.1 GCA_015228875.1 Deltaproteobacteria bacterium
AACCTCTTTTCTACGTGAGCGAGTGTCGTTGTTTTATTTTTTGCCATCTTGACCTCCGTGTTTTTGTCATAACCGGAGGCATAGCAACTTTTTATTCATGATTCACGCAGGGTCACCGGAAGGACACGATGGATCTAAAATCTATTTTTCTGACACACTCAATCTTTGTGTGATAGATTCTGATGGATCCAACCCAACAAAGCTGTTTGGATTAACAACCCCGACAAATAAATATTTTGTTGTTCACGTTAACTCTAAGTTATTATTTTATGGCGACAGAAACTTATGGAGCATGAATCTTGACGGTAGTAATGTAACACCACTTACTAATTATACAAATACAAATGTTTCAGTGTATTTTAATAAATTTATTGATTCCAAAATATTTTACACCTCTAATGGAGCACTTGACGGCTCTGACAACAAATTAACAACCAATGGTTTGTCCAATCTTTGGAGCATGAACCTTGATGGCTCCGATAAAAAGCCTGTAACAAAATTTGATAGTGTGAATTATACGGTACAAAATATCGTTTTACCAAATGAGACTGATTAAGAGACTGTGAATTGTATGAATATTCAGGATAATTTTAACTTGACTTGTGTCATCATCTAACCTTGACCCCTCCCCTTCAAAACCGAGTGTTAAGACCGTGCTATTGTTAACCGCGTATTTTTTTTAATTCCTCAACAAATTCACGCTCTTTTTTTTTAAGCCATTGTCGGGCCGATTTTACATAATCAATTAAATCATGAGCATCAAAAGACAACATGGAATCTGGCAGTTTACAAGGGATATGATCCTCTATTTCTTTTGCTACACTATAGCCCCCATCTTTGTATTTATTTAAAAAGTCAGGAAATTCTCTATTATTGGCATCAATCCAGCCATCGCTTTGTTCTAAAATTTTTTGAGCAAATTTCTCTAGCTCATTTAGAAAATCAACAAATGTTGCATCCCTGCCCTTATCCATGATTACCCCCTTTGTTTCTCCGCCAACATTAGAAAAGATTGAATTACAAATCTCGTGACGACGCCGATTGTCAACACCAAAAATGAAATAATTTTTAAGCCACGATTTTATCCTTCATCAGTCAACATCAAATTTTTTTAATACCAGTTGCTGGCCCAAGGTTTAGTTTTCCACTTTTATTTGGAGAGCGCAATATTTCATATTGGGCACCGCAAATACACATGACAACATAGTCTGGATCTGCCGTGCGGCCACCAAGAAGTTGATCACACTTAGAACAGTGCCATGCAGCATTGTTACCCCACGCTATACCCTGACCAATTTTACCACCTATAACATTTATTAAATTGACTGTTTTTATTTTCATCATAAAACACCCCCGCATGTAACTTGCACCACTGTATGCAAACAAGCTACTCCGAAGAATATTTCATAATTGCCTGTCAAGGGGGGCACTGCTCAGAATTCAGATCCTTGCCCGTTTTCTTTTTATATTTGTAAACTAATTCTTTTATGCTGTCTTTGGCCCACACCTGTAATTGCCCCGCTTGATATAATCTCTGTTGGTTAACAACACCCGCACTCTCACTTATTCTTCGCTCATTTTCAAGTATGTTTTGTGACGTTGTAAGCATTTCCATGGCATTACACCACTGACTGACAATTGATTGTGGCGAATTTAAAAATCGCATATTCGCCCCTGATTTGATTTTGTTTTGCATTTCCTGTGCTAACCTTTCAAAATGCTCAGATTTCTTTTTAGCAAATAAAGGTATATATTCATCTTCATAAATTTTACTAAGTCTACAGTTATCTAAACGGCCCTTTTGGCACATTTCATCATTACGAGCCTTCACCAGCGCAATTACTCCCTGTATGTAGTCCTGATTTTTTTGATCCCAAAAATGTTGGTGATCCATAATGCAGTCACGATCACCATAGCACATTTGCAATGCCGATAGCAGAGCAGTAAACATTGTATGTATCTCGTATTTATAAAATGTGGGTGTGTAATTTTCCCAGAAACCCTTACAAAATGTTATTATTTCTTCACTTTGATAATATAAACTTTTAAGAACCTTTTCTTGAAGTTCGCAGTCTGTTGTCAATTTTTGTATGTCTGAGGAAGTTTTATAAAGAAATCTTTTTAAAATACGCCCTACTTCGTAGCTCTCAAGGGAGATATACTTAGCAATCATTTTTAACATTGCCCACTGTTCGTGTTCAACGACGTATTCCAAAAAATCTTTGCCGCCGCCGTATCTAAAAAAACCTACATTCATTATATCTTTCCCGTTTGATTGCAAAAATAACTCAACAACCTTCAAATCGTTTCGTTCGTAAGCTTCTTTAAATTCTCCCAAATCTGAGTCTTTAATAAAATATACTTTTTTTAAAGTCTCCCGCGCCTGTTTTTTTTGAAGATGCGTAAGTTTGTTTTCTTCAGTTGATTCATCTGTGACATCTTTCTGTCCAGTTGATTTTTTAGACCATGAGCCACCTTGAGACGCCTCACAAACAAACATCATTAAAAACAGCAACAAAACAACTCTGAGGTACTTCATATCTAAACTCCAATCTTTGATGATAAGGAAGCCCGCTATCCTATCAATACTGAAAACAAGTTCTCTGATCAATGTTAAATGAAAATGGTGTCAGTGTGGCGCCAGGACTCTACATAGTAAAACAAACATGCCAATAAATCCCTACTGCGCGGCTACTCTGAATTGTATATACCGGTGCTTGGCATCATGTGTAAAATCGTGGTGCCACAGACCGTAAGAAGGGGTGAAAATTTTACATGTATCAACAAACCTCACCCGCGAGATGCCGAGTGCGGCGCAGACGGCATCGATGACGTGCGGGGTTTATGCATGACGTGGGGAAATAATGCTTCATGGAATTGTCACGACTTTGATAACAGTTTGGCATGAATCTCTCGCAAATACAGTATGGACGTTGTCCTCACAAAAAGATTACTTCCAAAAATGTTTTAACACGCTCCGTCATTAATAATCACAAGAGCTTAACACAAATTTTAAGGAGGCTACCGGCCCCCACCCCCTAGACATAATGGTTTGCTGTGTGCTATAGATGAAGGAGTCACTAATAAACGATTTTCAACCACAAAGAAAGGAGAAGCATGAGATCAAAAGACACATCAGGGCATTCTACAGTTCAAACATTAGTAGAAAGTGAATTTAGAACCTTGCTTAAGAAATATTATGGTGAAATTAAATCTAAAAAAATTAATTTAACAGATGGTACAAGTGTTGTTGTTGACGGTGTAGACAACAATAATAATATTTTCGTGGAAATATACTCTCATCAGGGAAATCTTGGGCCTGGTCAAAGAAAAAAAATTCTAACTGATTTATTTAAACTCATGATAATTAAATACGACAAAAATGTCGCAACAAATAAGTATATATATGTTTTTGCAAATAACAAGATTGAATCTTATCTTACTAGAAATTCTTGGGCGAGTCATGCGGTTAAAATTTTTGGCATAATTCTAAAAAACGTAACTGCCGGACTATCTGATGAAACCAAAAATAGACTTTTGTTAACACAATCACACCAAGCCACTCACAGAAAAAATAAAATTATAAAAACATGACGTCAAGTTGTTCACTCCTCCCCCACCTCCCGCCTATACCTGTAATACGTCGCTCGTGAGATGCCGAGTTCGGAGCACACAACATCGATGTCATGCTTTGCCTTTGTTTTTTCGTAAAATCTGTGCAGGTGCTCGGGAATTGTGGTGCTCTGATTTAAAAAGGCCTTGATGGCGGGGGTGATGATCCCTGTGACCTGTTTTTGGTTTGTGTCCATAATCGCCGACATGCAGGCGTTTGAGAGTTCTCGCACATTTCCGGGCCATGAATAGTTTTTGGCCTCTTGATAGGCCTTTTCTGCATAACACAGGTCTTTGGGCAAAAAAGTGTACTTGGCCCTGGCAAGTTGCATAAAATGATCCATCAGACAGCAAATATCCTCTACCCTTGATCTGAGTGGCGGGAGTTCGATGACCTTGACTGCAAGACGATAAAAGAGATCGTCACGAAAGCCGCTGTTGTCACGACACAAAACCCGATTGATCTGTTTATTGGTGGCCGAGATGAGTCTCACATTGACGTGTTTAACGAGATTGCTTCCCACGGGCCTCACCTCGCCGTATTGCACGGTCCTCAAAAGCATGGCCTGTATCTCGGGCGTTAACTCTGCAATCTCGTCAAGAAAGAGTGTCCCCCCATCGGCAGACACAACAAGCCCTGATTTTCCTGAGCCGGAGCCGGTAAAAGAGTTTTTGTCGTGGCCAAATAAAATGGATGTGGCAAGGGTTTTTTCGATGGTTGCCGTGTTAATCACCACAAAGGGTTTGTCTTTGCGACCCGATGCCTGATGAATGGCGTTGGCAAAGAGTTCCTTACCGGTCCCCGTTTCTCCCAAAATCATGACGGGCTCATCAAAGCTACTGTATGTGCTGATCTTGCTAACAAGACCCTTCATTTTTTTGTTTTGTGTGATGATCTTGTAGGGATGCCCCTTGATGTCTGCGCCACAAACAAGATCAGTTGTCAATATCCAGTCATTGGCAGCAATGCAGTCTTGATGATCCAGTTGAACCGGATACGCCTCCATCTCCCACCCATTAATACGCACCCCCTGCCCCTTGGCCTCAATAAAGGCGCGGTTGTTGATGATCTTGATCACAATTTGCGGATAAAACTGATCCAGAACCGCATGACTGTCGCTGTCAGAGCCAATGGTAAAATACTCTTTTTTGACATGAATTGTTTTGGCAATGCCGCTCTTTTGATTTTTTGCCTTAAAGGATAATTCAAAGCCCGCAGTTTGATTGAGGGTGATTGCGGTGGCGACTGTCTTTTGCACCCTGACCAGATCGGCATTGTTGCTGGTGCTGTGGGTATAAACAAGACGGTATGTCCCTATCCCGATCACCGAGCCATGGGTCAGACGCACCTTTTGGGCCTTGATCACCTGTTGCCCAAAGGTGCTCCCGTTTGAAGAGCAGTCCTCATAATAATATCCCTGCTTTTCGTTGCCAACAATACGGCCATGCAGTCGCGAGGCGCTTGCACACGGGACCAGAATATCGTTGCCCTCCCTGTCCCTGCCCAGGCTGATGGTCCGGCCATCGAGTGTGTCTGCAAATATGAGCTGATTGTTTTGATCAATCAGTTCGATGGTTGGTCTTGCCATATCACCTGTCCCCCGCGCGTTCTTTAAGGGCCGCGTCCCTTAATATGACGCGACGATTTTGCCTTGCCTTGGGATATGCCTGTTGATCCTCGCCAAAGGTCACCGAGATAATGCGGTCCTCGGCAACACCCTGTTTGACAAGCAGGGCCTTGGCGTTGAGCGCCCGCCTGTCGCCAAGGTCCATGTTGTAATCTTTGGTGCCGATCTTGTCGGTATGACCCTCAACGACAATCAACCGATCAGGGTGATTGTTAAGGTATTCTGCAACCGTGTTTAATACCGATTGATACTTTGCAAGCACCGCATCGCTGTCAAAGCGGTAGTGGATCTCGTCTGGTAACATGGCCGCTTTAACAGACGAATGGCGGACCGCCTGCCTGCTGGATGCGCAGGCAGAAGTGATTGCAATTAAAATAATAACGATGCAGATTTTCATAGGTACCCTTTTTATGGTTGTTTAAAGACAACAAAATCGTATCTGGAAGGATAAAAGACATTCCCCCCCGACGAAAGCGCCATCACCGAAAACCCATCGCTTTGCTTGTGGTGTATATGAAATATGGCAACGGGAGAAGAAGATCCCTCTGCATAATAGGTGATCATAACATAATAATTGGTACTACCTGCGTCCGTGCTAAAATAACAGCCATAACTAAAGTCACTACCTTTTGTGTAATGAAGTATTCTTGTTGTGTCGATGTTATAACCCGAACAGGCCCCGCCACCAAGGATTGTAAACTGTCCAAAGGCAAAGGGACTGATGGTCTGAACGGCAGAGACATTTGCGTTGGTAACACCAATGCTGTTGTTAATGCTGGTTACCTGCGTAGAAAGACTTGTATTGATCGCTGACAGGCTCCCATTGATGGAGGTGATGCTGTTATCTGTGTTCGTCTTCATTTCACTGATATCTACGCCGTCAATCTTGATACCAGAACTTACCGATACATTGTCGGTGATTTCGGTCCCCGCCCCCAATGTCTTGTTTGTCAATGTCTGCGAGCCTTCTGTGCCAACAACCACACCCTTGATACCATGAACGTCCGACGTTGTTGATGAGTGAATGGTAACCTTGTTACTCACTTGATTAATATCGCCAGATAAATTTACCATTGTGGCCGAAACATCGTTGTTAAGTTTTGCAATGCTGTCATCTGTGTTGGTCATTAATTTTAAAACGGTTTGTTTAATATCAACCTCGCGCAAGGTGTCTATGGCGCTATCGAGCCCCTGAAACACCTTGTAAACGGTGTCGCCGCCGGCGTTGTTAAGACCTATATCGCTTGATACGGCCACATCTCTTGCCGATATGGTCCCATCAAGGGCGTTGTTGGGGTCATCATCGTTAGATAAGGGGACCCCTGAATTTTTTTGAGACAGCAATGTTGATAAAAACTGCTGATCCAAATCTTCTGAATTGATTGTCCCGTCCTTGATCTTGTTGGACGTGACGGCATCGTTGGCCACGGTAACAGCGTACTGGCTTATAAAAGAATAAGGGTGACTTGAGAGGATCGTGATCTCCTGCGGGCTTGCCTGCCCTTCGACCAACACCTCTACGGAGACATCGCCATCCACGTTAAAAACATCATAAGACAGACCGCCTGCCGGCGAGGCAAAGGCGGACCCCACCGCATAACCGGTTCCCAATACAAGGTGGGCCACACCATTTTTAACACTGATGTTTTGTTCTTCAGAATACAAATAAGTCCCATTTTTATCCTTAAGGGCTATGGTAACCGTGTAGTCCCCGTCTCCAAGAAGATTGTTGCCCTCGTCATAAAGGACAACAGGGGCCGACATGATGTCGGGCACCTGTGTCACAGAGGCTTGTGCGTTAAATGCGGCTAACAAAATAATTGTGAGTACAATGATCCAGTGTGTTTTCATATTCATAACCCTCATCTTTCGTAAGCGCCCATGTCATAGGCGTTAAGTGTTCGTTTGGTACCAAGGATGTCAAAGGTCACAGCCCCATCACCCTTGTTATCGGCATCTGTTCCGGCATCAATGGCTATCGAACCCAGAGCAAGCTGGTAAAGATTATCAGCATCAAGGATGGCGTCGCGATCAGCAACAGTTGCACTAAACAGATTGTCGTCTGCAGACACGGTATCAATCAGGTCAAACTCGGCGCTGGTTGTGGCCTGCCTGCCATTACAGGCAATGAGTGCCGCAAACACATACCCGTTGCTATTGTAACGCATGAACAGGTTATTGGTAATCTCAACAGTGTCAACCTCATGGCCCACACAGTAAAGACTTGCCTGATTGTAATCGTTTTGTGTGATAAAGATATTATTGATAAACCGCGCGGTGGTATTGTTAAAGACAACGCCGTAGGTCGAGCCAATGGCATGACTCCCCCCATCAATGGTGTTGTTGGTGACCACAAGTGACCCGCCAACTGCCTCTATGCCCCGTGTGTGCTCGGCCCCACCCATAACAAACAAATTGTTTGTCAGAACGGCGTCCGAGTCTATCAGCGCAACCCCTGTGGCGTTGTATCTTGCCCCTCCAAAAAACCTGTTTTCACCCAGAGTGAGACTGGTGTCACTTGCAAGCAACAACGTTTCGCTGTCGCAATCTTGCCCCGCAAAGGTATTGTTTTCAAAGCTTGCAGACGAATCCGCAACATTGACAAGGGCGTCTTCAAATAATTCATGGTTGTTTTCAAAAACAAACCCCGCAATGGTTACAGGTACCGTCATGCCCTGAATATTTAACACTGGTTCGGGGTCATTTTGGATAAATCGTGTTACATAAACCTCGCCCGTAATATCACGATTTAAAAATCCCAAGGCAAAACCACCATAGAGCGAGACACCATCCACAAGCCCAAGCCCCGACACATTATAATCGCCCTCTGATACATAAACACTCTGCCCCCTGCCCCCTGCTACAGTCAGCGCGCCCTTAAGATCGGCCGTTGGATCGTCGATGTCTGTTGCCGTGGCCGGTGCTGTTCCCGATGCAGAGACAAAGACCGCTTGATATCTGTTGCCGTCAATGCCGTCGCAGTTTGAATCTATCACCTGCGGGTCAGGCAGATCGGGGCTTAGCTGGTTGATGCTTAAATCGGTTGGCCCGCAATCGCAGACGTCGCCAAAACCATCACCATCGCTGTCTGTTTGAGCAACATTGTACAGGGTGCCGCAGTTATCCTTTGAGTCATCAAAGCCATCACCATCGGTATCAGAGAGCAGACGATTGGTAATAAAGCCGTCATCTCCTATAACTTCTTCTTCGGTATCAGCCACACCATCATTGTCATCGTCTGAATCACAATCATCACCCAAGTTATCGCCATCGTTGTCTGCCTGCCCCGCATTGGCAAGTATCTGGCAATTATCAACCCTGTCTTTTATGCCATCGTCATCGGTGTCTGGTGACAAGGGGTTGGTCCCCTGCCCAATCTCAGTTGAGTCATTAATCCCGTCATTATCATCGTCCGCATCCGCGTTATCACCAACGCCATCCCCGTCATTGTCTTTGCACTCACCTTCATTGTTTGGAAAAATATCATCACCATCAAGACTCGCATCACCATCGGTGTCCTGCTTAAGTTCGTTTGTCCCCTTTTGTGCCTCTTGGGTATTGGTCAGCCCATCACCGTCTTTATCAGGATCACAAACATCCCCCAACCCGTCGCCATCTGTATCAATCTGGTCAGTGTTTTCTGTTGCAGGACAATTGTCAGCGCCATCAAGCGACCCGTCGTT
>JADGCS010000144.1 GCA_015228875.1 Deltaproteobacteria bacterium
TGCATGTATGATCATGTGGGCATGGCTGTTCATCCAGATATAGTCGTTGAGCTTAATGGTGGGATATTTTTTTAGATAAAGTGTGGCGATTTTTTGCCAGAGTTTAAAGTGTACGGCTGTTAAGAATTTAAACTCGCTATTATTGATCTGGATGCGAACGTGATAGAGCATGTCATCTGCCAAAATATTTGATCTGTTGATTCGAGGCATATCAAACAGATAAGCAATAAGGATGCCAAAAAAAAAATAAAAAAATGTTGTAATATTAGGCGAGTAGAATTTCTGGTAAGAAAATTATTTGAAAAGTCTCACTTATAGTCCCGCCTGAGTCTCATTTTTGGGACTGTGATGGCGATGGGTATGTGGTGGTGCCCAAAAAAAGTACCTCAAAAAAAATACAAAAATACCTCAAAAAAGTACCTGGCACCCGATTCTGGCACCCGATTCACAAGTGCGCATCCTTGGCGTGTTTGCCCTGCTCTTTTCTTGTTTTAATTTTATTTTTGATGAGAACCGCTGTGCCGTAGGCCTTGGCGGTCAGGTACATGACGAGCCACACCCTGAAGGCCTTGGAGGCGCAGACGATTGCAAAAACAATGGAGGGGTTGAGGTTGATGATGATCCCACCGACAAGACAGAAGACAGACGGGACAACTGTAAACACTGCGAGGCTTAAATCGAAATAACCGTACTTTGAGGCGTGTGAGGTGATGTGCCCAAATAAATCATGCGGGTCGTGATCTTGTATAAAGGCCACCGTGATCGATCGAAACTGGGATTCTGTGAGATAAAGAAAGAGCAGAAAGCCCAGAAAGGCGCCTGTCATGGCCGTGAGATACCATTTCTTTTTTTTGTCTTTGGCAAAGAGCACACTGACAGCTAAAAGGCTGTCGGCCGGGATAAACATTAAAAAACTGTCCAGAAAAAAAATGATCAGAAAAAAAGGCGTGACCCAGGGCATGTGCGCGTAGTGGGTGATTTTTTTTGCCAGGTTATAAATGCGCTGATCTGGTTTTTGTGGCGTAAAAATCATGAAGAGTTTTTTCTCTGTTGAGAATCTGCATTCTATAGTAATTAAACTTTTGCCAAGTACAGCAGTGCTTGGCAAAAGTTAGAAATTACTTATGGTTGTAACAATTGAATGTACTAACGAAATCATAAACAACCATAAAATAAAAACGCACCGGAAGACAGGAGATGCGGGCGGGCCGATCTTTGCAGGCTATGCTATCCCAAACAGTTGGTTAATGTATTTTTGATTCCTTGCGATAGTTTTTTTAAAGTCCAGACCTGTGCTGTCCCTGCAGGGTTCGCTGAACTCATTTTTGAGTGTGGTGATTCTTTTGATGGAACGGGCCAGCTTTTCTTTAAGGTCAGCGAGCTTGTCAAGGTTATGGGCGCCGGACAATAGGGTGTCCAGCTCATCGATAATTTCAAATGCCTTTTCTGTGTTTTTTCCCAGGATGGCTATGTCTCCACCAATGAGAAAAAATCTGATGGCGGCATCAAGCAGGGGATAGTGATCCGCAATGGCCCGCATCATCAGGTCATCCGAGAAGATCACGCCCTTGAAATCCATTTCTTCCCTGAGGAGTTTTTCGATGATGATTTGTGACAGCGTTGCGGGGTATTCTTTGTCGAAGTCTGGGTAGATCACATGCGCTGTCATGATGGATGGGGCTTGTCCCCGTCTCATGAGTTTTTCGTAAACAAGGAGATCTGTGTTTTTAATCTCGGTCTTGTTTCTAAAATCGTGCGGGAGTTCGAGGTGGCTGTCTTTGGTTGTGGCCCCGTGACCCGGAAAATGCTTGAGGCAGGGAATGACATGCTGGTCCTTGTGACCCTTGATAAACTCGGCGGCAATTTTGTAGACAGTGCCCGGCTGTCCCGAGAAAGAGCGGTCGCCAATGACAGGGCTTTGAGGATTGATGTCCACATCGACAGTGGGCGCAAAATTAAGATTAAAGCCCGCGAGCTTGACTTCGGATGCGAGAATCTGACCGAGGTTGTAGAAAATATTGAGATCAAGGTCGCTGTTGTAGCGGTCGCCCCACGCCCGCATGGGCGGGACGGCTGAAAAATCGGGACGGGTGAGTCTTGCGACCCTGCCACCTTCCTGATCCACAGCGATAACAATCTCGTAGTGGACCTCTCTGGCGATTTGTTTGAGTTCGTTGTTGAGTGCGATGAGGTGTTCGGTGTTTTCGATGTTTCTTTTAAAGAGAATAAATCCAAAGATTTTGTGATCGGTGATCAGTTTTTTTACTAGGGGTGTCACCGTGGGACCATCAAGCGAGGCCAGGATGTGCTGCGCGATAGACATTATATGTTTCTTCCCCTGATTTCGTATTGTTCCAGGTGAAACTTTTCGTCGGATTCGATGACGATGCGCTTGCCAATCTGGCGTTCGATCTGTTCGAGCCGGTTTCGTCCTTCGTTAAATAAAATTTTGGCAACCTTTGGATTTGTGCGCAGCAGCAGGGAGCGTGATGTGATACTGCCAAACACACGTTTGATTTCTCTGAATGTCTCAAAGGCTACTGTGATGGGTGTCTTGACAAAACCCGTGCCCTGACAGTGTTCGCAGGTTGTTGAGAGCATCTGCGTGAGCGAGTCCCTGGTCCTCTTGCGGGTCATCTCGACAAGACCAAGGTCCGATATTTTTGAGATGGTGGTTTTGACCCTGTCTCTTCTTAAAGCCTCTTTAAGGGTGTGATACACCCTCATGCGGTGCGCGTAACGGTTCATGTCGATAAAATCGATGATGATAATTCCCCCGATAGAGCGCAGCTTGAGTTGATAGGAGATTTCTTCGACTGCTTCGAGATTTGTTGTGAGGACTGTTTCTTCGAAGTCTTTTTTTCCTACAAAACGTCCTGTGTTGATGTCGATGGAGGTGAGGGCCTCTGATGAATCGATAATGAGATACCCCCCCGACTTAAGCCAGATTTTTTTTCCGAGAGCACGGTTGATTTCTGATTCGATCCCGTAGGCATCGAAGATGGGGGTGTCCCTGTTGTAAAATTCGACACGGTTGGCAAGGTCTGGCATGAATTCGCTGATAAATTTTTTTGTATCGTGATGGTGTTCCTTGGAATCGATAACGAGGCGTTCTATTTCTCCGGAGAGGTTGTCCCGGGCGGCGCGCAGGACGATATCGAGGTCGGCATGCAAAAGGCTTGGTGGCTTTGTTTTTTCTTGTTTTTCGTAAATTTTTTGCCAGGTGTCTTTGAGGTCCTGCATATCGGCCACAAGTTTTTCTTCGCTTGCCCCCACACAGCTTGTGCGAGCGATAAAACCGCCTGCGGCGGGTTTGTTTTTTCGCAGGACTTCTTTGAGCCGGGTTCTTTCTTCGTAGGAGTTGATTCTTCTTGAAACACCGACATGATTGACCGTGGGCATGTAGACAAGATAGCGTCCGGGCAGCGAAATATGACAGGTGACCCTGGCCCCTTTTGTCCTGATGGGTTCTTTTGCTACCTGAACGACAATGCTCTGCCCCTCTTTAACAACGTCTTCGATGCGCGGGAGTGGCGGTCTGCGGTGTCTTGGTTGTCTCTGGTTGCGGAATCTGTTGTTATGGGGGTATCGGGCGTCTTTGTTTCCTGATGTTTTGGGGTCGGTGGCCTCGGTCTCGGTGTCGGCTTCTTCGTTTGTGTCTTCTTCGCCCTGGGAATTACTGTTATCCCCGTTTTTGCCAATCTCGTCTACATCGTCGTCGTACATCCCGCTAAAGAGATCGGAAACAACATCTGCCACATACAAAAACGCGGCCTTCTCAAGACCAATATCTACAAAGGCTGCCTGCATGCCGGGGAGAACCCGATTGATTCTACCGTGATAAATATTGCCGGCAACCTGAAGTTCCGAATCCCTCTCGATGGAGAGCTCTGATAATATACCGTCTTCAAGCCTGGCTATTCGTGTTTCGCCGGGCGTGACGTTCATGATGAGTTCGTTGGCCATTTTAAAAATCCTTAGAAGAACCTGTTGAGAAAGGCGGCGGGACGGGTGATTTTTAATGATTGAACGGCAGATTTTGTGTCATGGCCCCATTGCAACATCAACACGTCGTAAAATACAAAAGCTCATGACCAACCCAAAAAGACGGTGCATGAACGGCGGCTGCTTCACATGCCAGCCGGGGTGGCGCACTGCTCTTGATGTCGTGATGCGTTGCAAGTTGACAACCAGCAAGCGCCCTTATTTAAACCCTTTGCGGGTTAATGCTCATTCATCAAACCGTTTTAAAATAAACCATTAAAAATTCTTGGCATAAACAACAGGCGGCGAGGGGCTGGCGCGGTTGCAAAACCTTGCCTTTTGGATCTCCGCCGTTATTTACCTCAGTGTCACCGCGACCTTTCTTACGTTGATAGTTTTTAATTCTTTATCTGTGAACCCTGACAGGGCCGCTACAATCTCCAAGGGTTTGATGCTTCCCCTGTCAGTACACAGTATGGGTAATAAAATCTGTTTTTGATCCAGACCAAGCCTGTCTAAAACCAGATAGTCGTTAATATGAACAGTCTCTGTCTTGCCCTGGGGTTTGTTTTTTATGATATCAAAAACCACACCCCGTTTTAAGCTGTGCAAATTTGTGTGGAGACTGTCTGTTTTTTCCCTTGATACAAAATCGCTCAAAATTATTTTAAAATCGATAACTTCTATAGCCAAATAGAGCGAAGGGCACTTTAAGTCAATATATTCGGCAGACAGGAAGCGCAGGCCTTGGGGGAGGTATGCGTTGTTTTTGTTAATAAATTCAAATGATTGGATGTCTTCTTGGAGGTACACATCAAAATATTCACAGTCACTTTCTATCCCCGAAGAGAGGGCGGGACCCATCGAGAGTTTGATCTGCGGGTGAAACCCCTGTGTGTAGCAGAGCTTGATCTGGCTTCGCTGCATGGCCCTCTTGATGATGCTCATCAGCTCAAGGTGTCCAAAAAAACTGGCGAAGTCTGTTTTTTCAAACTTGACCCTGAGACGATATTGGGCCGGGCTTGTATGATTGGATTCGGGTTTTGTGGTGCAGGGTTTAAAACCTTGGAAGGTTTTTTCTACGCGTTTCGGCATCAATTTTTGCATGGTGTCCGCCCGCGTAGTATTTTCCGCTTTATACGGGTTATGGTTGATCGGGCAGTCTTCGCCAAATCTTCCATACCACTCCCTGTTCCCCTTTTTTTGGGCTACAGTTTTCTTGTCGATAACGTAGATTTTGTTTTTGATATCCTTAAAGTTGCAGACACCGCAGTTGGCAGCACATTTTCCGATTGAGCAGTCTTGCGTGTCAGACTCCTGCTCTGCCTTTTGGTACTCCTGCCAGAGCCAGCTGCGTTTCATTTGTGAATAGAGGTGATCAAATGGAAAAATTTCGTTGGGGCTGCGTTTGCGGTCAATGTAAAAACAGGGATCAACATGGGTGTCTTCAATGGACTTTTGCCATTTTGTAAAATCAAAATATTCTGTCCACTGGTCAAAACGGCACCCCAGTTTAAACGCGTGTTCGATGGTCCTGCCAAGGCGTCTGTCTCCCCGGGCAAACAGGCCTTCGAGCCAGCTTGTTTCGGCGGCGTGGTATTTAAAGTTGATGGAGCGGCTTTTGAGATGATGCTTGATCAGATTTTGTCTGCGTCTGGTTTCGGTGATGGTAATCTGGGATTCCCACTGAAAGGGTGTGAACGGTTTTGGAATAAATGTGGACAGACTCAAGTTGATCTGTGCGGATGAAGAATATTTTTTTCCGATTTTTAAACACTCATTGGCTTCTGTGGCGATGCAGATGAGGTCTTCGTCTGTTTCAAAGGGGAGTCCGCACATGTAATAGAGTTTGATGAGTCTGTATCCCTGCGAAAACGCGTTTTCACAGGCCATAAGCAGGTCTTCTGTCCTGTTGCCTTTATTGATCACGCGCCTCATGCGCTCCGATCCTGCTTCGGGGGCGATGGTGAATCCCGTCTTGCGCACTTTTTTTATTTCGCTCACCAGTGCGGCGTTGAGCGTTTCTGTGCGGGTGGCCGGGACGGAGATTGCAATCTTGTTGTCCTGGTGATGGTGGTTTAATATTTTTAATGTGGGGATGATGGTTTGATAATCCCCCGCAGAAAGGGAGAGCAGGGATATTTCTTCGAGACCGGAGTTGTGGACAGACTGCGTGGTCAGGTCAATGACCTTAAGGGGGTCCCTTTGCCGTACAGGGCGCTCTATGACACCCGCCTGACAAAAGCGGCACATGCGGGAACAACCCCTCTGGATTTCGATGCCAATCCTGTCGTGGATCAACCTGATATTGGGGATGATGGGGGTGACAGGCGCGGGGGCGAGATTCAAGTCTTTGACGATGCGTTTTTTTATTGAAGGATAATTTTTATTGAGGGCCTTTGTCTCTTTAATGGTCCCGTCGCCATGTGAGTCTGTCTCAAAATATTTTGGAACGTAGATCCCCTCGATTTCTGTGAGATCGTTGATCAGTGCATCTCTTGAGCCCGCCCGTGTGTTGTGTGACATCCGGTCAATTTGTTCCCTGTTTTTCCAGTGGAGAATTTTGTGGACAACATCAAGGATGAGTTCCTCTCCGTCGCCGATGGCAAACGCATCAAAAAAATCGGCGAGGGGTTCGGGGTTGTAACACTGCGTGCCGCCTCCGAGAATGATGGGGTGATGATCTTTGCGCTCGTTTTGTTTGAGCGGTATTTTTGCAAGATCGATGATGTTTAAAACATTTGTGTAGACAAGTTCGAAGGGGAGCGTGATGCCGATCAGGTCGAAGTCACAAAGTGGTGTTTTGGATTCGAGGGAGAACAGGGGAATATTTTGGGCGCGGAGTTGCTCTTCCATGTCGGGAAACGGGGCAAAACAACGCTCGGCGACAATATGATTTTCTTTGTTAAGGATGTCGTAGAGGATTTTTAATCCGGTGTGTGACATCCCGATCTCGTAGGCATCGGGAAAGACAAGCACAACCCTCACCCGGCAGTGGTCAAAATCTTTATGAGTGGCATTGACCTCTCCGCCGGCATACTGTGCGGGTTTCTGAACACACCTAAGGATTGATTTGAGGAGGCTCGCATCCATTTATGATGAACCGTTAATGATGAACCGTTATTTTTTTTAAGGGAAAAGAGCCGCTTTTGTTAAAGGGCAACGGTTTCTTCTGCATCGATAGTTTTTGTATCTGCAGCTTCAGCTTTACCGGAGTCATTGACAGCTGCGGCTGTTTCTAATGTTGCGGCATCTGTTTTTTTTGCATTTTTTTGCTTTGCAGGTTTTTTCTCGGTCGCTGTTTTGACTTGAGGCGCTTCGGATGGTGTCTCGCCTGGTTGCGTATCAAGTGGCTCCTGTGTTATTTCGGTGGTTTCATCCTGATCTGTTTTTGGGATTTGACTTCCGAGAGATTTGAAGTCTATTTTTGTGCGAAACTTTGGTTTTGGTTTGGCATGTGATCTTTTGTTGCCATACGATGCTGCCTTGACTTTACCTTTTTTTGTTTTCTTATCTCCTCTGCCCATGCAGTGATCCTTTCCATTCGTGGGTTGATGTGTTTGTCTGTCGTTAGAACAGGGAAGGGGCTTTATTCGTTATAAAGATATTAGTCAACAGCCGTAAAAATCCCCAAGACGGAGGAAACAAAATTACCCCACGACTCATTTTTTTATGCGAACAAGCTGGGTTCTGAGGGGTGTTTTTGGGGGGTAAAAAAAAACATGTTATTTTTACAAAACCGCATCAGGCGGGGATTTGCTCATTTATCCACAGAGTGTGGATAAAAAGAGTTAAACAAAGGGTGCATAATTTGTCTAAGACGATTTTTGAGAATGATAATAGGATACTAAGTTGGGGGTTTCCTCTGGGGGACTCCACACGGAAACGCGACCTGTCAACACCTGGCCTGTGGAAAAAGGATGGTTTCTGTGTAATAATTAGTAAAATAGCGGCAGGAGCAAATCAAAAAACGACAAAGGTTATTTTGGAGGCGCACACCTGTTCGCATAAGAACAAATCGGCTGTTTGTTGTTATCGCTTGGGTTATTTTTTTAATTTGAGGAGTGTTAAAATTGCGTTAAGGATTGCCGTTGGTTCGGCCATTCTTCCCCTGCCTTTGTAACCGCAGGCGAGGTCGCCTTGGTCGGGTCCAATAAAATGTCTTCCCCAGTTTGTGAGTTTTTGGATGTTTTCGACCGTAGCGGGGTTGTTATACATGTGGACGTTCATTCCAGGCACAAAGAGAATCGGGGCCGTGGCCGCATTGATGACGGTTGATACAATGTTGTCACAAATACCGTGGGCCGCCTTGGCAATAATATTGGCAGTCGCCGGCGCAATGACAACAATATCGGCAGTATCGGCAAGTCCCACATGCTGAATGTGCGAGTCTTTTGAGAGAAGAAACATGTCGGTGACTACGGGGTTATTTGACAAGGTCTGCAGGGTGAGCGGCGTGACAAACTGCTGGGCCGATTGAGTCATCATCACGCGGACATCAATATTTTTTTTAACAAGGAGCCTTGTCAGTTCACACGCCTTGTAGGCCGCAATACCACCGCAGATGCCAAGGGTAACTTTTTTTGTTTTTGGTTTCATGACTGGGCGTTGTAGGGCGGGCACCAAGTAAGATCAAGCGGTAATATGGGCACGGATCTGTGATTTTGTGAGAGGGCAGCGCAGGATAGGGGGCTTCCAAAAAGTAGTTGCCAAAAGACACGCTCTAAACATCCCGCAGATTTTTTAAGGCCAGATCAAGGGTCTCCTGTTTTTTTGCAAAGCAGAAT
>JADGCS010000145.1 GCA_015228875.1 Deltaproteobacteria bacterium
TCACATGTACATCAAAATCACCATTTTAAAACTGGTGAACAAACAGCAGGTCGAGCAATTGCCTTAAACGAGCACCAGTCCTGCGTTTGCTCTGATTTTTGTGGTTTTGAGTCGCGGAATCAAGGTTGACCTTTGTTTGCAGGTATTTAATATCAGAGGATGATTTGTGATTTTGGAGGGGGGGTAAAAAGACCATTTGAGAGTCCAGATGGCTTTACCGCCGCCCTTCCTAATCAACTGACACCACAAATCGCGAAAAGCCGTTGTCTCCACTCCCTTCGAGCTGGTGTTTTCCGGCTGCATCGACGGTGTGATCGTGCAGCCCGCCCCATTTATCAAGATTGACGGCCGCATCAATGCCAAGCTGTGCCAGGATGGCGTGTGCCTCATAGAAGGTTACACTCTCGGTGATCTTGATGACGTACAGTTTTTTTCTGTCTTTGCTTACTCCAAGGATACTTTTTTTATCCTGATAAGTATTATCCGGTGTCACGATAGGCCTGCCGTTGTATTCGTTGCCGCCATTATAGATAAGAAGCTGCGCCTGAGCGTAGTTGTCGATCTCTCCAGATTGAAAACGCTCCATAAACCGTGTCCGCTGATCAAACCCCCCGACAACTTCCCTGCGGTGGCGGATATCAAACGAGTGAAGATCATCTGTTAAAATAAGCACACCATTGATGTTGCTGTTCCAAAACGAGCTTAAGACCTTGTGTTCCCCTTTTTTGGTGGTGAGGCCCATTGCCCATGCGGGGCCCTCGGTCTTATTGTCGGCATAAACACCCACTGTTTCAATGGCCATGTTTGGTCTTTCCTGAATGACCCTTTCTGTTGACCAGTGTTCTTCTCCGGGACAGTCACCCAGCATCTCGGCCTTAAATTTTTTTGTGGACATGTCGATCTCGTACATGACCCCGAGTGCTGTGCCGTCCTTAAGCGCAAACTGGTAGCGCGGGATATTGCCGCGTATCACGCCCGTTTTAACCGGTGTTGCCACCTGACCTTCAAACATCTCCCTGCGCCAAGCCTCGTTGGCGCCAAAGAATGCGTTCCAGACATTGGCACCTTTTCTGGCCACAGAGCCCGCAAGGACCCCTGCAGAATCTGTGATGCTGCTTATGCTGCCCCAGTCTGTGCCTTTTGCAAGATCTGCAACGTCCCTGATGTCGTCTGCGAGGCCGCTTTCTTCGTCTAACTCTGTGGTGAGGGTCATCCTGTATTGATTAAAAAGAAGCTCGGCGCGTGGTTCGTCGTCATCTGTCAATCCCTTTAAGAATGCCTCCCTCTCTTTGTATGATGTGGTGATGGGGGCAATGGTCTCCTGAACAAGCGTCCTTAAATGCTCAAACAGGCTGTCAAAGCAGTTGGGACCGTCCTTGGCATGGATCTGGACAAGGCCGCTGAGCTCGATCATGGGATTGCTTCGTGTTTTGACATCGTTAAAACTGCTGTCCTTTTGTTCCCTGTTTGAGAATGTCTTAAAATTATTCGATGCATAATCGTTGCCGCAGTAGGCGTACAGCTCATCAAGGAGGAGAGTCGCCTCTGCGAGCCCGTCAACAGTGACCGGTTTCAGATATTTGTTTATCAGGGCCGCGGCAATGCCATCGATGTAATCACCGTAAAGATTCCCACCGATGGGCTTGAGCAGGGCTAAGACCTCTCCCGCGTGATAGATATTATCCTTTGTGAGCAGGGGGGCGGGGAACTTTGCAAGATAGGGCTCAAACGGGACCTGTCTCACTTTGACGGGCAGGGAGCGTGTGATGTTGACCCAGCCGCACAAAAAACGCATGTAACTGATGTATGCGGGCGAGCCGACACGATCGATTGCCGCGACACTGTCTTTGCAGTATTGTGTTATTTTACCTATAAAGTCTGGCTTTTCTACTGTTTTAAGGGGGTTGAGGCTTGCCTTTCTGATATCGGCATTTTTGACGAGTGTCCAGATGGCCCATGTTTTTGCCTGATAATTTTCTGCGTTGATAGTATTGAACTCGTCGGTGAGGTTTTGTTCTACCTCTGCCAGTCTTTGATTAAGGTTGTTATCCTCGGTATACTGAAAGCCGGCACCCATGCCTGGCACACATCTTTTGTAATCTTCGAGCAGGTAATCCTTGATGATGTGATTTTCGAGCAGGTCCCTCAGGGTCTTGGGCAGTTTTTTAAAGAATGGGACAGAATACAGGTCGCGTTTAAGCTGTTTTGCCTGCGAGATCGGATCAAGGTGTGGGAGTGTCAGTGTAAAGTCTTTTTTGTTTCCCTTGACCGCGAGTTTTTTTCCCAGAATGACGGTCATCTTGATGTCACTATCCTTGCAGGTTGCCGTGAAGCCGTTTTCGAGATAGCTTACATTTACCTCATGATATTTGACATCGGCAGGGGGCATGCGCTCCAGCATGACCGCAGTGCCGGCTTCGTCGGGGGTGTGCCGGACCTTGTCTTTAACACGCCTCTTGTATGTGTCGGTCAGCCCGTGGGTTTTAAGAACATCTGCGCTTGATTTAAACCATGCCTGTGCAAATTCGTTAAATTCACCACCAATTAATGACCAAGCGATTTTACCGAGGATGATGCTCTGCCTTTTAAGCGCAAAATCGATACTTAAAACATAAGAGAGGAGTTTTTCATGATCCCCAAGGGCTGCGATTTCTTCGAGCTGTTTTGTGAGCGGCAATTTTTGAAGTTCGGCCTCAAATCTCTCTTCTATCCCCGTGCTTCTAAAGTCTGAAATGGTCTGGGCGGCGGCACAAAGGGTGTTGAGAAAGAGGTCGATACCCTCTGGTGAGCCTGTGTCTTGATTCGCAAGACCGCGGAGCGCATCGTCTATAATATCCGGCCACGATACCAGTTGTGACAGGTCGAGGATGTCAAATTGACAGAAATGGGCATAGCCGCCCATGCCTCCACAATTTGAGGATACCCACTGTCTGGCAAACGAGCGCCATTCATCTATCTTGCCAAGCATGGTCGTGTGATACTCACGCAGCGGCACAGCAAGGCCTGATGCACTCGTTTCGTTTCGAAATACAAACGGGAAATTTGCTATCAAAAAAATACCGGCCTCGGGATTCTGCGACCTCGCAGCCTGATCGCACAGCACTACAAGCTCGGTTTCGTGGGCATTTGGACTTAGGGCCCGTGCGAGCGTTTGGCGGTAATAGTTTTTTCTGGTCAGCGTCACCAGAGACTCGCTTAAGCTGGACCTGAGCTGTGGGTGCTCATAAGAAGGGGTTTGTTCTCCGCTCAGAGTAAAATTGTATCGGGCCTGATAGTCAATAAGAAGCCCGTCAAGCAGCTTTTTTCCGGCGGCGTAGTCACTAAGAAGATCGGGTGATGCATTGGCTGCGATTTCCTGCGGGAGGTCGGGGAGATCTCCGCCAAAAAAATCTATGTCTTTTAACCATGGTTCGATTTTTTGGGCCTCCTTATCGGTTAATTTGAGGGCAAAGGGAGAGACGTTGTTTAAAAATCTCTTTTGGTCGAACAGGGGGGCGGTCACACAATTGTTTTGAGAGCGGATGTGGGCCATCTCAGCGTCATTGAGGGTCAGTCCGCTGCGCACGTATTGATCGAGTGTGTTAAGCCATGATTGGGCGGCGGCCGTATCAAGTTTTTTGGACTGATAGAGGTCGGCAATTTTATCAAGGTGCTGACTGATCTCTTCACGTCTTTCTGTTGTGAGGGCGCGGTCACTTTTTTCCATTTCGGTTAAAGAGGACTGCAGAGACTCCAAGGAAAATCCCGACTGAAAGATGTGATGCAGGTGCAGTGGCTTTTGACCCATAACGTCTTATCGGTCATACAAGCATGAAGCTTTAGTGTTTTGTCTATTGTTATTCTTATTTGGTGTTGCCATTGTTGTGCTTGCGGTCATTGTTGTCTATTGTTTGTTGTTGTTGTGTTTAACGCCAGAGGCGCTTGGTTCAACAGCGAGGTTGGGGCCCCGATTTGACTGAAGGGCAAATTGGGCGAGCGAAGCAGTACTTGGATCCTAAAATTGAGGAGGTTTTTTCTATGCCCCGAAGGAAATCCCCTTGGGGGACGCGTTTTGGCAATAATTTTTGCATGGTGTCCGCCCGCGTAGAGCTGGAAACATTCAGGCTTTCATGTTTACGCGAGCGACAGTTTTACAGACCCCGATCGCGAATCATTTTGTCCCGCCGGCAGATCCTCAAAAAAGTTTCCCTTATACCAGATAACCTTGTGTGGAATTTTTAAATTTTTAAAAATCTCTGATACGTTGTGAACAACCTCCGACCATTTGACCTCAATGGCCCAGCGATCCTTTGCAAAAAAATCAATCTCGCCTTTTTTGACCCCGTAGTAACCAAATCGGGAATATTTTCTTGATAAAAACTCGCAGGCGCACATCTCTGCAAGCCTTGGCTCCAAATCTGTAACATCGTTTCTGTTGACAAGATCAAGGGCAAGCCAGAACAGCAGGGGATCGGTAAAATAAAATTTTTTTTCTTTTTTAAACTGATAGGCCCCCGTATTGGGTTCTATGGAATAAAGTGTGCGAAGCGCAAAAGAGTCTTCGAGGAGTGAAAGGTACTCCTGCACCGTGTGATGAGATCCTATTTGGGTCTTTGCAGCGAGTCCTTGAAGACTGATACTCGAGCCCAGGGTAAGAGCGAGTTGAGATAATACTTCTCGCAGATAAATCTCCTGTTTGCCTCGTCTCGCAAAATCCCCGGACAGCCACTTCCAGTAGGTCTCTATGGCATAGACGGGCTTTTTTGCATCCGGTCCCGCTTCTGCCACCGCCGGTGGAAACCCCCCTGTTTTAAAATAACGCAGGAGTTCTTCTGTCTTTGATTTAAGTTTCCAACCTGCAATTTTTTTCATTTTTAAAAATTCAAAAAAATCCATTGGCAGTAAAGAAAACTCTCCCCCTTTGCCAAAGCGACCAGGCATGCGATCTGCCCCTTTGCGTAAATCGTGGGCATCCGAACCGGTAATCACCAGAACGTTTGGATGCCCCTGATCGACATAGTGTTTGATAGCCCTCGACCAATCTCTGACAAAACTGATTTCATCAAGAAGGATTAATTTTTTAGTATTGGTGGATTTTAACAATTGTTCGAGATCCAGATGGTCTCTGATGTTTTCACAGCTGAAATAAAAACATTTTTTTGCATCAACCTTTGAATACTGACTGAGTATTGTCTTTAACCACGAACTTTTTCCGATCTGCCTTGGCCCTCTGATGATATACAACCCGTTTTTTTGGGGGATAAAAGGAAAATCACGGCAAAACGGCATTGCCTTAAGTTTGTTAAGATGAATATCAGATGTTTCCCATCCCCTTTTTTCCCAAAAAATATCAAAATTATCCATGAGTTAATTATACAGCCCAAACTTGGGCAATGTAAAGCCCAATTTTGGGCAGTGCATTGCCTCATTAAACCCATCAGCCTGCTCCGTGCCATTCCTCAAGGGCCTTTTGTTTTTTTGAGACGTCATAAGATTCTCCATACATTTGTTGTTTAATCACCTCATCTGTCAACACCGCAATCTCGGCAACACGTGATTCACGGTCAGGTATGGCTTCTCAATCAGTCAGGGCCTGTTTGTTGTGTTCAAAAACTGAGGCGAGTGTGTTTTCGATAACATCAATTGGGGTGCCAAATTCTTGGGACGCAGAAACCGCACAAAGGTTCAGCGTCTAAAGCACTTCGATTTCGAACTCTCCATCCGCAATAACCGGAAGGTCAATGCCATCTTCGGTAGACACCTGTGCTGCAGGGAGTTCGTAGTCATCTCTTTGAAACGCCACCGTTTCGTCTGCCGACGGTTGCGGGGCCACTGGTTGCGGGTGTTGTTGTGTCTGCGCGTCGACTGTCTGCGTCTCTGGAGCAAAATCCTGGTTGAAGAGATAACCGAGAATGGGATCGGTGCGGGTCGCGTCTGGAATCCTTGTCTGTCTGATGAGCGTTATTTGTTCAGAGAGCCTTGCCCACTGGGCCTTGGCCCACTGCATTTTTTGACTACCGAGCCGGTCTGTGGGTTGTGGTGCCGAGTTTGTCAATCTTTGCAGCATCCCCGTTGCCTCACTGATGCCGTGAAGGGCAAGATACCGCAGTTCGGTTACGGTCTCACGAACAATTAAAGGATGTTCTGACAAGAGACTGGCCCGATGGGCGTCACGAAAGAGTTTCCAGCACCTTGCCACGCATTCGGGACCATGAAGCCTTGCACACACCGCGATGGCAATAATGCGGATACGCGGTGGCCCAAAACTCAGCAGTTTAAGAAACTCTTTTCTGTGCAGTGGGTTATTAAGGGCGCTTTGCCCGAGTTTTTCAACCAGCGGGATGATTTGACGGGCGTAATTGTGTGTCAGAAAGTTGTTTAAGGCGGTGTCTGCCCCGCTCTCGTACCACATGGCCACCAACCTTGTGATGTGTTCCGTGACAGGGGCGCCGCGGTCTATCGCGACGCGCAGTGCGTCCAGCATACGCGAGGCATTTTCAACTGTGGCCCATGCCGGATTAAATGCAAGTCGTGCTTCGTTGCAGCAAAACTGATAGGCACCCTGCAGGGCAATCTGCGCCTCAAACTCCTGTGGGTAGACGAGGACTCCCCGCCCGCCAATATCAAAAAAGGTGTCTTCTGTCATAAAAAACAGTTTGACGGGCGCGCCCCCTGGGGATGTGAGTTCAAAGCATTGTCCGGAGTGCGCGGGTTGCTCCAAGGGACGACAGGCAATTTGACGAAGGTTTTGCAGATGATCGGTGCTTCCAAAAAGAGCACGGTGCTTTATTGATGGACCGCTGCGTTCAAGACAGGCCAGCCACGCGCCTGCATCGCGGGAATCCTGTGTGTCGCACCACGTGCGCACGGTAAGACCCTGACGATCTGCGGTTGTGAGCCTGACCGCAGGGGAGACGGCACCTGTTTCCAATCCCCTTATCCATGTTGCAATCGGGCCGTAGACCATAATATGAATTTCCTTTTTCTCTTATGGTTTCTATCGCATCGGTATTTTGGGAAGTTGCTAAATTTTTTGGTTCATGTCCGCATATACGCAGAATGCATGACGATCAATCATGAAAGATTGCCTGTTTGGCGCTGTGCGCCAGATCCTACGCGGGCGGACACCATGCAAAAATTGATGACGAAACGCGTAGAAAAAACCTTCCAAGGTTCTACTTAGATTCTTCCATCCAAACTTCTTTGTAAAATGACGAGATAATTTCGCATCCCCCTGTAATGTAATGCGAAATGCTATCAGCTGTCAGCTATCAGCGTTCAGCTTTTTTTGTCTGGCTGAGTGCTGAAAGCAATTCATCAAAGTTGCATAACTTCGATTTTGTGAAGTCCCGTTTGGTTGCGGCGTGGGCCGCGTTAGGCAAGTGTTTCATATGAACCAACATAGAAAAGTAATTGGGGGTCTTGAATTAACAGGTGATACTGACCCTCTTGACTAAGATTTTCTCTTTCGTGCATTGAGATATCTTTTGACCGCATCGATGCTGGTCTTCCAATTGCGGCCCTCCTTGTGGGCCTCGAGCTTTCCCTTGCGGATGAGGAGATTGAGATACTTTGCCGAAAATCGCGTTTGTTTTGCAATCTGTGAGAGCAAAAGGTGTTTTTCCTGTTTTATTGTATCTGGCATGATGGCCTTGAGGTATAGATCGAGGGATCTTTCAACGCATTGGGCTATAAAACGGACAAAGGGTTTTATATCTCCATGGTCTGCCAGGGAAAGTGTGCGGTAATATTTTTTTCTGTCGTTTTTAAGGACACTGACCAGAGGGTATCCATTTTGCATTAAGAGAGTATTCATGACAAGCCGCGCAGTCCTGCCGTTGCCATCAAAAAAGGGATGGATAAAAACAAGGCGGTGGTGAATGATGGCCGCTAATTCTATGACTTGGTGGGTATTGCGGTGATCAATGACCCAGTTTACAAGTCTTTGCATTTCATGCGGAACAAGTTTTGATGGCGGCGGTTTGTGAGAGGAACCGCCGATCAGGACCTGACTGTTGCGATAGCGTCCTCCCCATTCTCTTTCAATGTGTTGGAGGATCATGCGATGTAATTGAATAATAAGCACTTCCGAAAAAGTGTGTTTCTTGTCTTTTTGCACAAGATCAGAAAGATAATTGAGGGCTTCGTAGTGATTTGTAGCTTCAAGGTGGTCCTTGAGAGGCTTGCCTTTTATGGTGATCCCTTCGTTGATGACAAGATAGGTTTCTTTGCAGGTGAGGCTATTGCCTTCGATGCCATTTGAGTTGTAGGTCATTTCGATCTTGAAGTGATCGTGAATTTTTTTAACGAGCGGGGCAGGTAGTGGGCGCAGCTTGTTAAGCCTTTCAAGCTTTGCTTCTATTCGTGCAGTCATTTGCGAATCGAGATAAGATTTTTTTAATATGGGATAGCTCATAAATTAATCTATACCATATTAAGGGCATTGGAATCAAGTTAAGGGGGAAGGGGGGCAGGGCTTCGTAGTTCGGGACCATAACTCGCTACATTCATTTAAATTCAATTAAAAACTGGCCAAATGTTTTGCCTTGTGGTAGGCAATCCGTAAATTGGGGTGTTTTTTTTGGAAGAATCATGC
>JADGCS010000146.1 GCA_015228875.1 Deltaproteobacteria bacterium
GATCCTCTTTTGTTGTTCAAATCGAAGGTTTCCCGACAGACTCTAAATAATGGGCGGTTCAATTTGTGTCTTCAGGTTTATGTGACCCGGTCGCCTTTTTTGATCCCGACATTCATGTTGAGTTCAAAACAATCCGGGGGGGTAAGATCGGGCACGCTGAAATAGTCACCACGATGCAGCAGCGCAAGTTTATCATTTTGGGGCGAGGTATCCCTGTTTGACCTGATAAACCTGATCCTGCCAGATGCACCGCACCCAACCAGCGAAAGCCGCCCTTTTTCGGACATGGGATCGCTGATCGCAATAAAATCACGCGGCCTTTTGGGGGCAGTAAAGTTTTTGTCGTTGATTAAAAACAGATACGAATAAAGAAGGTACATTTTTTTTAAATTGGTCACCGCATCAAAGGCCCTTATAAATTCCGGCGCCTGCCACCTCTGGGTAAAATTGCACCAGTCTGACTTTGCTGTCAGGTTTAACGGGCAGGAGAGCTGGTGCAGACAAGGGGCAAGCACCCTGTGCTGTGTGTTACAAACCACCTCGTCACGAATAAACTGCAGATCCCTTGCAATTTTTTTTGAGCCGGGCTCCAGCATCAGGACCTTTGTCCCCTGAAAGGAGTGGTTTTTAAGGATGTTCATGACAAGACCTGTCTGAACATCCCTCATCGCAAACTCATTTAAAAAATTGCCCATCAGGATGTAGTCGTAGCGTTTTTTGGAACCTTGGAAGGTTTTTTCTACGCGTTTCGGCATCAATTTTTGCATGGTGTCCGCCCGCGTAGTGTTTTCAACTTTATGCGGGTTAGGCATTTTTTTTCTAAAGATGTTTCCTGTCACGGGGTTGATTTTTATTTTTATTTTTTTTTCGAGACCCGCTTCTTTGATGTACTCGTAAACAAGATTAATCCCGTCATTGAGGATGCTGCGGTTGAGTTCATACGCGTCAATCGTGATCCCTGTGATCCTGTTTTGTATCAAGTCATCAGCCCGTTCAAATCGCGACAGTGAAAAAAGAAAACCAAGGCTTGCGGTTAAGGGCCCGGCCCCGATATCGGCAATAAAAATTTCGCCGGGTTTGGTGTCTGGATCATGTTTTGCAAAGATGCCTGCAAATTTCATCGCGTTAACCGGGAGAAAATAGGCAAGGTAGCCGGATCGCATGACAGGATTACTGAAATAATCAAAATACCGCCCGGCCCTGTTGCCGGTGAAGCCGCGGTTGAGTTCCAGAATACCCCGCGCAAAATAATCCGTATCCCTGTCGTCCCAACGGGGCGAAATGTTTTTTTTGTTGAGGTATCTTGTCTTAAGGTATTTTAAAAGTATCCTTGTGAAAGACTCGGGGAGGGTCAAGACTGTTCTGGTTTCATTGAGCATTGATTTTTGACCACTATAAACAACAAGACAAAAAAGCAAGACACGAGAGCTCGCATAAAAAAACGCCTCGAACTACGCAGCCCACACAAGGCAACTTGATATGTCTGCTGTTCCAAGTTACTAACTTGACTTTGATGCCCGAAGGAAATCCCCTTGGGGGACGCGGTTGAATTCCTTCATTTTGCGAGGAATGCACCCGCGCTCTGTCGACTTTGAAATTCCTGGACATAAATATATCTGTATTCACCTTTAAACCTGTTTTTTTCCGCTGATCACATGGATGGGATTTGTGATCACGGTATCGACGCCCTTTTCGAAACGATCCATGAATGCCAAAAAGGCATCGCACATCTCCTGCGTGTAAATATCTGCAAAGAGCCGGCGCATGATCACACCCGTTGACCTCCAATACCCGACAAACTCCGCGCGCGTGCGGGCAAAGGATGAATACCAGAAGCGCTGCTCGAGCCGTATATCGACAAACCCGGCACGATAAAGGAGCGCCGGGAGTTTTTTTCCGATCGTGCGATCAGACCCTCCAGAGAGCATCGCCCTTCTACCTGCGTCGATCATATCACTCCAGGCAGGTTCGGGAGGATCGGTATAATCGGCATCAACATCGACATCTATCACGCAAAAGCGTGCACCCGGCTTGAGTCTGCCCAATGCCCAAGAGAGTACGTCCCTGCGATTCGGCGCGCAATAAATGCAGAAACGGGCGAACGCAAAATCAAATAAATCGCTCATCTCCAGGTTTGGACAATGACAGGTCATAAACTCGACGTTGCAGACACCGAGTCTCTGCTTCCATTTTTCTGCGGCTTGAATCAACTGTTCGCTTTGATCGATGCCCACAAACAGTTTGTCGGGATACTGTTTTGCCAGACGGCAGAGAAAATATCCATTGCCCGTTCCCACATCGAGAACACGACAGGCGGCTTGCATGCCGTGTCCTTGCAGACACTCTGCCTCCTCCGGCCAAGGGACATCAACCTGACGCTGGAGCTGCTCGTCAAGCAACTGCGTAAATTCTGGGTCTTGAAAAAAATTTGTCATGGGAGGCCCCCGTTTCTTAACAAAAATAATAAGTGACAGATAACAAGACGCAGCAAAAAAAAACAAGCAAAACAATGCCACATACCCTGTCCCCAAACCAGTCATGCGCCGCCCTGATAATAATTATTTTGTATATTATAGTTGATATTTATTATATTTTGTATACTATATAATACATGAATGTATCTGTTACCGAAAATGACCTGCTCCTCTCTTTGGGTAAACGTCTTCGTGCCGAACGCAAAAAACGCAAGGTGAGCGCCCAGGCCATGGCAGAATCGATTCAGGTTTCTCGTCTCACATTAGAGCGCATGGAAAAGGGCAGGCCCACGGTTGCCGTGGGTGTTTTTATAAAGGCTTTGTCTGCTCTAGGTTTGACTTGTCAGGTTGCCAGCACCTTTGAGGCCTCTGTGGACAGGGCCAAGGCCGATCTTGTTGTCCCCGCACAAATTCGTTTGCAGGATTATCCCGAATTAAAATTACTGGCCTGGCACGCAAAAGGCGCGGAGCATCTTAAACCTGGTGAGGTATTTGAAATTTACGACAGAAACATGCGCCACCTCAACGCAGCCAACCTTTCTCAAAAAGAAAAAAACCTGATCAAGGCACTCTATCTTGCCTTTGAAGGAATATTAAAAAATGTTTAATCGCCCACATCATCAGAGAATCGCCCATGTGCTTAAAGCCCTGCGTGCAGACATGTTGCAGAGTCATCATTGTTATTTTGGGGGCGGCACCGCAATCGTTATGCGGTTTGGTGAATATAGAGAATCGTTAGATGTTGATTTTTTAGTTTCTGACCTTGCAGGTTATCGAAAATTACGCGAGATTTTAACGGGCCTGCGGGGCATCAAATCGCTGATCCGACCTGAACACGAATCTCTGGTGGCCATGCAACAAATTAAGGCAGACCAATACGGTATCCGATCACGCATTCACATTGTTGATCAGATCATCAAGTTCGAAATCGTGCATGAAGGCAGAATAAAACTGATGACGCCCGGCCCTGGCGACAAAATTTGTGGTATCACCACATTAACACCCATCGATATGGCAACAAGCAAATTACTGGCAAACTCTGATCGCTTTGCAGACGACAGCACCTTCAATCGAGACATTATTGACCTTGCCATGATCAATATCCCTTTGGCCGCATACCGAAAGGCCGTTGCCAAGGCAGAATCTGCATATGGTGCAGCCATTAAGAGAGATTTAAAAAAATGCCTGATGCGTATGCAGGAACGCACGGGTTGGCTGGAACAATGTATTAAAGTCCTGGCCGTGCACCAAACCAAGGCCGAACTCTGGCAAAAAATTCGCTCCCTTAATCGATTATTAAGGTGAGGTGTCGGGGAGAGCAAAGTCGACACAGCGCGGGCCATGTGCCGTACGGAACATGGCCCGCGCTCTGTCGACTTTGAAATTCCTATACATTCCTATACATCAAGAATATTACGCGATTATTATACCCGCTGTGTGTGGCCTCTTTGCTTAAAAAATCACGCTAAAAAAAATACACGATAATTTGATTTCGAAACCCTTTTACAATAGGGGGGAGACTCGTCACAACACTTTATGATTCTGCTTTTAAGACGGCGATAAAAATTGCATGCAGAGGCAAAAGATGCTGTCGATTAAGACAGTATACACGACACAGGAGACTCTATGTTAAACCAATATAATTACAATGAGGTCCTTCAACAACTCGGCTTGGAGAATATTAATCTCGGGGCCTCGGACGGCCAGCAATGGCTTGGTCATGGCAAGACCGTGGATGTCTTAACCCCCATCGATGGTTCCAGACTAGCCAGTGTCAAACAGGCCAATGCCGACGATTACGAACAGATCATCGCAAAGGCAGCCGCCGCGTTTAACACCTGGCGCATGGTCCCTGCCCCACAGCGGGGAGAAATAGTCAGACAACTCGGCGAAGAGCTTAGAAAAAACAAAGAGGCCCTGGGAAAACTTGTCACCATTGAAATGGGCAAGTCTATTCAGGAGGGGCTGGGCGAGGTTCAAGAAATGATCGACATCTGCGACTACGCCTGTGGACAATCCCGTATGCTCTACGGTGTGCAGACACACAGCGAAAGGGCCCGCCACCGCATGTTTGAACAGTGGCACCCCCTGGGTATTGTGGGTATTATCTCGGCCTTTAACTTCCCCGTTGCGGTCTGGAGCTGGAATCTCTGCATTGCATTAATCTGCGGAGATGTCTGCGTCTGGAAACCCGCGAGTGCAACGCCTTTGACAGCTATTGCCTGTCAAAAGATTATCGAAAAAGTTCTCAAGGCCAATGGCCTTCCGGCAGGGATCGCCTGTCTTATCACCGGCAAGGGCTCGGAGATCGGCGAGCGCCTCAATCTGGACAGGCGCATCCCGCTCATCAGCTACACGGGTTCTACAAAGTCGGGGATTCATATCTCCAAAGTCGTGGCAGAAAGACTGGGTAAGACCATCCTGGAACTCGGCGGCAACAACGCCATCATCGTCACAAAAAATGCCGATGTCACGCTTGCTGCAAAAAATATCCTCTTCGGGGCCGTGGGGACATCGGGTCAGCGCTGTACCTCGACAAGGCGTGTGATCATCGCAGAATCTGTCTACGCGCAGTTTACAGAACTCCTGCTGTCCTATTACAAAAAAATCACGATTGGTAACCCCTTAAGTGAGGGCTCTCTGATGGGCCCGCTTGTTGACACTCAGGCCGTAGACACAATGATGAAGGCCCTTGATGCCATTAGGTCTCAGGGCGGAAAAATAATTTACGGCGGCGAACGACTCCCCGAGGACAAGTACCCCGGTGGCTGTTATGTCATCCCTGCCATTGCAGAGGTCACAAACAACCTGGCCATTGTTCAAGAAGAAACCTTTGCCCCGATACTTTATCTTGTTAAGTACAAAGGAGATGTCGAGAGCGCCATCAAGATACAAAATGATGTGCCCCAGGGATTAAGCTCGGCAATTTTTACAAACAATCTCATCGAATCAGAGCAGTTCTTAAGTCATGCCGGGTCCGACTGCGGGATCGCCAATGTCAACGCGGGGACGAGCGGTGCCGAGATTGGTCTTGCCTTTGGCGGCGAAAAAGAAACAGGCGGCGGGCGCGAGTCTGGCTCCGATGCATGGAAGGTCTACATGCGCAGACAGACCAATACCCTTAACTGGAGCGAGACCACGGCCCTTGCGCAGGGAATAAAATTTGATTGACACAAAACCTGCTGACAGATCACGGATCACCCTGATTTAATTTTTTCGCCCCGGTGTGATCTGCCCGCAGATGCCCAACCTGATACATCTGGAGTCCCATGAAAAAATACAATTACCCCAATATCAAGACAAAGCTCCCGGGGCCTAAGGCGGCCAAAATCATTAAGACCGATGAACAATTTGTCTCCCCGTCTTACACACGCGGTTATCCCTGCGTCGCTGAGAGAGGCATTGGCTTAAAACTCATCGACATCGACGGCAATGAGTTTCTCGACTTCTGCGCTGGCATCGCGGTGTGTTCAACGGGACACTGCCACCCTGAGGTTGTCAAGGCCATCAAGGATCAGGCCGAAAAACTCATTCACATGTCCGGCACCGATTTTTATTACGAAGTGCAGGCAAGGCTGGCAAAGCGGCTCAGTCAATTAAGCCCAGGCAAAAAAAAGAAGCGTGTCTTTTTTACCAACTCGGGCGCCGAGGCCATCGAGGCAGCGATCAAGCTCGCCCGCTATAAAACAGGCAGGCCGCGGCTCATGGCCTTTGTCGGCGCTTTTCATGGCAGAACCGTTGGTGCCCTCTCGCTCACAGGCAGCAAAATCATACAAAAGCAGGGATTCTCCCCCCTCCTTCAAGGGGTGGAGCACATCCCCTACCCCTACTGCTACCGCTGTCAGTTCGGCAAAAAATACGGTTCATGCAATCTCGAATGTTTCGAATACGTCGAAAAAGTGATTTTTAAAAAGACCGTCCCGCCCAAAGAGGTGGCTGCTATCTTTGTCGAACCCATTCAGGGCGAAGGGGGTTATATCGTCCCGCCCGATGAGTATTTAAGCAGATTGCAGAGGCTTGCCAAAAAACACGGCATCCTGCTTGTGGCCGACGAGATCCAATCGGGACTCGGAAGGACCGGCAAGATGTTCTGTTGCGAACACTTTAATCTCGAACCCGACATCATCTGCATAGCCAAAGGGATTGCCTCGGGCATGCCGCTGGGCGCGATTATCTCAAACGCAGATGTCATGACCTGGCCCCCTGGTTCTCACGCATCCACCTTTGGTGGCAACCCCATTGCGTGCGCGGCGGCACTCAAGACCCTCGATATTCTCGAAAGAGAACTTATCGCGAACTCCGAAAAAATGGGGCGGTACCTCTTATTAAAACTAAAAAAACTTGCCGCAAAATACGCATTCATTGGTGACATCCGTGGCAAGGGACTCATGGTCGGCATGGAAATCGTGACCGACAGAAAAACAAAAAATATCGACCCCGAAAAAAGAGACCTGATTGTCGATCGGGCCTTTTATCAGGGGCTGATTATACTGGGGTGCGGACCAAACTCGGTGCGCTTTGCCCCGCTCTGTGTGCAAGCAAGGATGAAATTGACTGTTGTATTGACATCCTTGATTGTGTGTTTAAAAAACTTAGATAAGCAAAGGATGCTTTATGGCAAAATACAAAATCGCATGGCTCCCCGGTGACGGTGTTGGTGTTGATGTCATGGATGCCGCCCGTCTGGTTTTGGACAAACTCAATCTCGATGCCGATTACATTCACGGCGATATCGGTTGGGAATTCTGGAAGGCAGAGGGAGATCCCCTGCCAGAAAGAACAATCAAGGTGTTAAAAAGCACGGACGTCTGCCTCTTTGGGGCCATCACATCCAAACCAAAGGACGCCGCACAAAAAGAACTGGTACCCTCGCTACAAAACAAAGGGCTTGATTACTTTTCGCCGATCGTAAAACTAAGACAACTCTTTAACTTAAGAACCAACATGCGTCCCTGCAAGTCCTTTGCAGGCAACCCTCTCAACTACAAAGACAACATCGATCTTGTGATCTTTAGGGAGAACACCGAGGGGCTTTATGCCGGTATCGAATACCACCCGCTTCCTCAAAAAGTCTTTGATGTGTTCAACGAAACCCACCCCAAGATGAAAAAATTTAAGGACGTACCCCTAAACGAGATTGCCCTCTCAACCCGCATCATGACCAAAACCGGTTGCACCAACATCTGCAGGGCAGCCTTTGAATACGCGGCAAAATACAATTACAAAACCGTGACCCTTGTTGAAAAACCAAATGTACTCAGAGAGACTGGCGGGCTGATGACCCAATGCGCAAGGGCCGTTGCCAAAGAGTTTGCGGGGATCGAACTCTGGGAGACCAACATCGACGCCATGTGCATGTGGCTTGTAAAAAATCCGGAGCAGTACGGGGTTCTGGTTGCAGAGAATATGTTTGGAGACATCATCTCGGATTTAGCCGCCCAACTTGTGGGTGGACTCGGTTTTGCATCAAGCGGCAACATCGGGGATCATTACGCTGTCTTCGAACCCACGCATGGCAGCGCCCCCAAATACGCGGGTCAAAACAAGGTCAACCCGATTGCCACACTGTTAACCGCAAAGCTCATGCTGGATTATCTGGGAGAGAAGGAAAAAGCAAACCGGCTCGAAGCCGCCATCGCCTTGGTCATCAAAGAGGGCAAGGTCAGAACCTACGACATGGGAGGAAGCCATACCACCTCACAGATGGCAGAGGCAGTGGCTTTAAAATTGTAATCTATGAATCCCATCATCCACGAGGTCGGTTTAAGAGACGGCCTGCAGATCGAAAAAACAACGGTCCCTACTGCGCAGAAGATTGCGTGGGTCAACGAGCTGATCCAGGCCGGTGTCAAGGTCATCCAGTTGGGCTCGTTTGTTCACCCTGAGAAGGTCCCGCAGATGGCCGATACCGACGCCCTCTTTGAACACTTTAACAAACCCGCAAATCACCCCAGGGACATCACCTTCTCGGCCCTTGTCCTTAACGAAAAAGGGCTTGAGCGCGGAATGGTATCAGGTGTTGACATGTTCTGCATGGGTGTCTCGGCCAGTGAAACACACAGCAAAAAAAACACGGGCATGGGGACAAAAGAGGCCA
>JADGCS010000147.1:0-3341 GCA_015228875.1 Deltaproteobacteria bacterium
GTAAAACGAGCGAATCGTCATTGCGAGCGAAGCGTGGCGATCTCCTGAAATCAATTGGTTGCGAGAGATTGCTTCGTCGTTTTACTCCTCGCAATGACGAAAAGCGGCGTTTCCCGACAGACACTATTTAAATGCATAGGAATTTCAAAGTCGACAGAGCGCGGGTGCCTATCTCGCAAAATGGAGGCATTCAACCGCGTCACAGTCAAGTTAGTAACTTGTTGACCATCAATGTGCTTTTTTTTGCGGCCTCTTTTTGACAGACCTTGAAACTTTTTTTGACTTTTTTAAGACACTGACCGCAATTTTTTTTCGGCCCACTGTATCGATGATTTTTTCGAGGCCACCAATCTTGGATGCAATTTTTTTTAGCTCTGCCTTTGTAGGAACATCCATCACGTCAAAGATTGTCTTGACCTGCTTGCTGATCACTTTTTTGGCCTCTTCTTTGGTTGCCATGATTTTTGTCACCGCATTGACAAAGTTTTTATTGGTTACGAGATCCTGTATTGTCTTTGATTTGAACAACTCGTTCAGGACATCTGTGGTTAATTTTTCACCCTTAACAAGGGCGCTGTCTATGATATTTTTTATTTTCATTTTCTCCCCCTTAAAGCGCAGTCATGACTTAAGACACCTTTGTATCTGTTGTCCCAAAATCGAAAACCTTGCAGTGGGTAAATGACACGATGTGGCAAAAGTGTCAATTTAGAAGTTGGCACACAGATCAGGCAATCATTTCTTCAAAGGGAAGAAGATCTGTTAACTGGTATTTTCTGACAAGATCTCTGCCATCCCTCTTTGCATGATACATGGCCATATCCGCGGTGTGGATCAGGTCCTTTGCAGTCAAGGCACATTCGGGATAAGATGAGACACCAATACTGATTGTGATATCCCTGTTCCACTCTTCTTTTTCAATGTCTCCAAACTGATTCTTTAACTGCGACTTGATAATCTTGCGGAGTTTGTTGGCCACATTAACGGCGTCTTTGAGCTCTGTGTTGGTCAATATAACCACAAACTCTTCGCCGCCAAACCTGGCCAATAAGTCTACCTCTCGTATGCTGCTTTGTAACAGGACCGTCAGCCGTTTTAAGAGTTCGTCCCCCTTTAAATGACCAAACTTGTCATTAAAGTCTTTAAAGTGATCGACATCTATCATGAGCAGAGAGACCTCACGGTTAAATCTTTCGACCCGTTTGAGTTCCTGTTTTAAAACCTGATCAAAATGACGCCTGTTAAAGGCCCCCGTGAGTTCGTCTCTCACAGAAAGCTCCCTGGTTTTTGTGTACAGTTTTGACCGGTCAAAGGCTATCGCCACCTGCGTGGCAATTGAATCAAGTGACTGCCTGTCCGTCGGTGAAAATCCCGATCGTTCGTAACGACACACTGTAAGTATCCCAATCACATCATCACGGACAGTGAGCGGCAACGCAAAAACAGAACCCTTGAGTCCCTCTTCCTGCTTTGAAAGCCTGATCGCCGTGTTGTCAGCAAGATTTTCGATATACAGACACCGTTTTCTTTTTAAGATCTCTCTGGCAATGCCCTCCGCCAGCTCAAACTCGTACCCCTGCAGGCTGGGCGCCGCTTCGTCGTACAGCCCCTTTTGAGCTGCAAGACGCACCCTGTTTTGCTTTGGCAACACAAAATAAAGGGCAAATGCGTCACAAATAAACTTTTCTGTAAAGATTCTCTGAACATTAGAGACAAGCTCATCGATATCGAGGATAGAGCTGAGATACTGAGACACCATGTACAAAAGTGTGATGTCGTTAAAGGCACTGGTCAACTCGCGGTTCATGCGTTCGATGATCTTTGCCTTTTCTTCCAGTTCAATTTTGTATTTAAGACTCTCTTCTGCCTTGATCAGACGTTGCTCGATATGCTTGCGATGACTGTTAATTTGATTGAGGCTCGTGATCATTTTGTTAAAATTTTGCCCGACTACGCCAAACTCGTCTTCTGTTTCGATGTCACAGAGTTCGGACAACCCGCCTTCTTCGACCTTTTGCATGGACCGCATCAATTTTTGCAGGGGCCTGCTGATGTACAGATTGACTGCAATGACCACGAGGGCAGTCTGAAGAAAAATAAAAAAAACGGAGAACAGTGTTAAAAAGCTTGTCGCCGATCTGTTATCCAAAATATGAGGCTGAAACTGATTGACCACGATCATAAAAACCAGTGAGACAAAAATCAGCAACAGAGCCGTAAATAAGGCTATTTTTAATCCAACCTGTCTTTTAAAAATGTCCGGTAACATAAATAAGCCCTTAGCCCACAGCCCTTAGCCCTTAGCCCTTAGCCCTTAGCCCTTAGCCCTTAGCCCTTAGCCCTGAGCCGGCAACCTCTTGTTAGGTTGCATGGTTTTTTTAACGTGTTCATGCTACGCCGACCTTGCGTCACTCGCACTAGGCAAGGCTACATGTTCTGCAAGCATACAGAAACACAGGGCAGAGTCAATAGGCTTGTTATCAACCACACAAGGCATAAGATGTCACGGCTAAGGGCTCAGGGCCGCCCCCCCCCAATCCAGTACCACTTTTCCAAAATGACCAGACCCCTCAAGCCAGCGATGAGCGTCTTTGATCGCTGTGTAAGGAAAGACCCTTGAAACCACGGGCCTTAAACGGCCTTCTGCAATGTGTTTGTGTACCTCGATGAGTTCTGCAAGGGTCCCCATGGTTGACCCGATAATCCTCTGCTGTTTGATAAAAACATGTCTCAAATCCATGGACACCACGGGTCCTGTTGTTGCCCCACAGGTAATGAGTCTCCCGCCAATCCCCAGAGATCTTAAGCAGTCCTGCCAGACTTTTTCGCCCACATGCTCGATCACAAGGTCAACCCCCCGCTTGGACGTCATGGCCCTGACTGTGGTGGCAATGTCTTCTTTGTAATGATTAATGACATGATCGGCGCCGAGTTGTTTTGCCTGCGCAAGTTTTTCCCTTGAACCCGCAGTCGCAATCACCTCGGCCCCAAAGAGTTTTGCAATCTGCACAGCAGCACTCCCCACACCACTGGCCGCTCCCATCACCAGAACTTTGTCCCCCTGTTTGACACGCCCGTTTGTCACCAACATGTGCCACGCCGTCACAAACACGAGGGGAAAGGCCGCGGCGTCTGTAAACGTGATGTTATTTGACAGTTTCATCACCGACTGCTGTGGAATGCAGATGTACTCACAGTGTGTCCCATCCTGATGTTCTCCGTAAAGTTTCATTTTACGGCAATAGTTAACCTGACCTCTCTGGCAGGCAGGGCAGAGGTCACACCCTGTCATCGGGACCACAATTACCCTGTCACCGGTCGCAAATTGTGTGACCCCGCTC
>JADGCS010000147.1:3376-8553 GCA_015228875.1 Deltaproteobacteria bacterium
CAGGGCACCGATTCCCGGCATGCCTTTTCTCACCCACAGGTCCATGTGATTGAGGCTCGATGCCTTTATTTTAATTTTGACTTGCTGATGACCCGGCACAGGTTCGGGAAGATCATCAATCGTTAATTCGTCGACACCACCATGTGTGTGTATTCTGATTGCTTTCATTTGATCAGCCCTCATTCGTAAGTCATCATGTCAGATCTGATTGTTTAAAAAACAACACCCGGCTTAAGATCAAGCCATGAGAAATCCTGGAGTGACGAGGACCTAAGCCCGACAACACATGCATGGGTCAGGAGTGTTTCATACGACACAGTCTTTTGTCGCATTGAAGTCAATCTCCGTCGGGCGTATCCGCAGGAACGCAAGGATTTCTCATGGCTTGATCTTATTCCTGGTTATCCAACTGCATTTTTAGCCTGTCATTCATCGCTCTACTGTAATTAACATCCCAATACACCAACAAACTCTTCTCATTCAAGAGGCTAAACAAAACATTTTATGTTTCACACAAATCCTGATAAAATGAAATCACACCATTTGCAAATGGATCCGGCTTGTCCATCACTCTTATGATTAAAAGAATCTTCCCGCTTTTATTGGTTTGTACCCTCTTTGCCTTTGTGCAGGGAAACTGCGGCGCTGACGGCGTTGACCTTGGCGGAGAGGCCACGTATGACTCTGCCAACAGCAATGACGAGGATGACAACAGTGACTCCAATACAGATTCAGCAGACTCTACAGACTGCACCGACACCGGCGAGGCCATGACCACCGGTGATATCTCGGTCACAGTCAGCGGGACCCCCTGCAATGCCCCGTCACCCTCAAGCAGCACCGAAGGCACACTGATCCTGGGTTGTGACACCCCGTCGGACAGGGATGCCTCTGCTGCAGATGTCGATTATGTTACTGTATCCTGTGGGACTGGCGCAGGGGCTACAGAAGAGATTTATTATTGTACCGAAGGGATTGTCTACAATGACAACGGAGGGGATGGGATAGCGATCACCGCATCGATCACAGTGACGTGCACAATAGACGGGGACGGAGAGGCTACATTATCAGAGGAAGAACTGGTTATATCGTGAGGCACATCATATTTTTTCGATCTCTCTCGCAACCCTGTGAAGAGCCGGTGCAAACGAGTCTTTGATGGGCAGGCAGGTCTCACTGATTCTGTAACGTGTTCTTAAACGTAATCACAAAAAGCGTGGTGGTCATGAGTGTTGTCGCAATACCCAGATATTTTAAAAATTGATCGAGATTTCTCTCTTTGACCACAACCACATCACCGGCATTGACTCTGTCGTAGAGTTTTTTTGATTTTCGCTTGCCATTACTGATAATTTTGACACGGTTGAGATTGGCGTAGGGAGTGGCCCCGGCAAAACCAAGATAATCCTTGATAGTCAGGTGGGACTTGTAAGGAAAGGGTCCCGGTGTCATGACGGCACCGATTACATAAACCTCGGGGTTTGCGGTTGGGTAGACATGTTGTTCCCCAGGGATGGCCTCGACGGTGTAATCAAAGTCCCCCTTCGCGTTTATGGTATCCGGTACTATAAAAATATCGCCCTTGATGATTTTAAATTTCTTTAACGCGGTCTTTTCCTGCGCCACTTCTAAAACAAACTTTTCGCCACCGTCCGAAAAACGGATGACCTTGATCGGGTACATTTGAGACATACCGTGCGAAAACCCGCCAGCAAGTTGAAAAATCTGATGCAGATTTTTTTCACCCGAAAGCTCGTACACCCCGGGCCGCATGACAGACCATTCAACCCTCACCGCCCCATTGTGTTTTGGCACAAAGATGGTGTCGTTGTCTGTCAAATAGGGGTTTTGCTCAAGATCGCCAAAATAATAGTACTGGTAAAGGTCGTAATAGCGGTTTTTTTCGCTCGGATGACGGACCTCAATAATCCTCACCGTCGCCCTGTTAAGCCCCGCCCTTTTAACCACATCGGCCGCCCGATCTGAGATATCGATTTTAAATACTCCAGGTTTTGAGACATCCCCCAAAACATGCACATTGACCTGATTAACCATCCCGCCCAATGATACTCCCTGGCCACTCTGATTTTCTCCCGCCTCTTTGGCGTCCATCTTTCCTGAATCAGATAAATCCCTGATGCCAGTCACGTTGTCATCACTCTTTTTGCCTGCGATGATATTGCGAACGCCCGACCTGTCAACCTGGGCGCTGACAGGCAGTGTGACCAAACAGATACAAAGCACCATTGCGATCACACCGGCAACCCTGCTTTTCGCCAATCTCAACATAGAACACTCCTTAAAAAAAACGGCGTGACGGCACTATGGTTTATCAAAAATAAATGCAATGCAAAACTTACTGCAATCATTTGAGCATGACCCTCACATGCTTTAACAAGGAGTAGACGAGTAACACCGGCAAAACAAACCACCCCCAACCAGTTTCCTTGGCAAAATGCACGTAGGCATGGATCTCCCCCTGCCGCATCCGCCAACGATCTGCACTCTGACCACCATGTTTAAGGACCGGCCTCCCCAAAAATACCAGCGGCTCGTCAAGATAAAACACCTGATGCCTCCTCACAACCCGGAGCATCAAATCATGGTCCTCGCAGTACCGCATGGCAGGGTCAAAGCGTTCGGTAATGGTACGCCTTATCACGAGCGAAGGTGTCACCATCTGGTTTCGTAACCAGTAGTCAACAAGGCCAAGTTTTTTTATAGCGCCAAGGGTAGATTGCCTGACAGGTTCATCTCCCCTGCCCGCTATAAAAATACCATGAGCGTGGCCCATGCAGTCAATCTCAGGGTGTGCGGTCAAGACCCTGTCGATCACCTCGAGTTTTTGCGAGTGCCAGCAATCATCATGATCCAAAAAGGCAATGTACTCACCCTGGGCAAGATCCCATCCCTGGTTTCTCGCGTAAGAGGGCCCCAGGTTTTTCTGGTTCGGAATGATGGTGCATTTAATGTCTTCTTGTGCAAGCATCGTCTGGTATTGCCGCAAGATCTCAAGCGTTGTATCAGCACTCCCGTTATCAACGGCAATGACCTCAAATGATTTGAATGTCTGGTTCAAACACGAATCCAGCGTCCGCTGGAGAACCTTTTCGGAATTAAAACAGGGGATGATGATTGAATACTTCATCAAGGAAAATCAATACCAGCAAAGGGCCTATCTGCCGGCCTGCTTCATAACCTCTTTCAAAACATCACATGTTTTCGAGGTTTCGGCATCTGTCATGGTGGGATGAACAAAAAACATGAGGCTGGTCTGGCCAAGAATACTGGCCATTTTGAGACGCTGTTTGGGTCTAAACGTGCAACGGCTGAACGCCTTTTCAAGATAAATTTCGGGACAAATTCCCGAATAACAGGGAACGTGTCGTTGATTCATTTCCTGCAAAATGCGTTCACGCGACCATTGTTTTTTCAAGGCCTCGGGACGAACATACACATAACACCTGTACCACGCATGTTCGATGTGCTGGGGAACTGTCGGGACTCTGAGGGCCGAACAGGACGCGGCCGCAGACAAGATTGATAACGAGTTAAACTTGCGCCTCTTGTGCCAACCCTCAAGCTTTTTTAATTGAATACGTCCTATGGCTGCCTGCATTTCAATCATCCGGTAATTTGTACCAAAGGAGCCATGCACCCACCTGAATTGTCGATCCTGTGAAGACAATGCTTTTTGGACATAGTCATACGACTTACCATGATCTTTGTACGACCATGCGGCCGACCAGATTTTTTTGTGATTTGTTGTGATCATGCCACCCTCACCGCCAGTGGTCATGATTTTATCCTGACAAAAAGACCATGTCCCCAGATGACCAATGCTGCCCACCCTCCTGCCCTTATATTCCGCGCCATGAGCCTGCGCACAATCCTCTATTACGTAAATGCGATGTTCACGGGCAATCCGCATGATAGAATCCATTTCGCAAGGCCAACCTGCCAGGTGTACAACAATAATGGCGCGTGTTTTTCTGGAGAGAACCCTGCTGATGGTTTCTGCCGTGATGTTACCGCTGTCCTCGTCCACATCCGCGAAGACTGGTGTAGCGCCAACATTAACAACACAACTTACGGAGGCAATAAAGCTGCGCGGTGTAACAACCACCTCATCACCGGGACCAATGTGCAGAGATTTTAATGCCAGTTCAAGTGCAACAGATCCATTAGCCAGCGCAATGGCATGGTCAACCCCGATGTGCCCGGCAAATTCTTTTTCAAATGCCCTGCACTCAGCTCCTGTCCAATAATTGACTTTTCCTGAGGCAAGGACCCTGAGGACGGCCTTTTGTTCATCTTTTTCAAAGACGGGCCATTGACTTAAAGATTTTACTGTTCGTTGCTTTTGGTAGTTAAGAAGCGTCAAATAATCACCCCGTATTAAGTGTTCCAATAAAAAAGCACCCCGCCACAAGAGGCTGTCGATTTAGACAGTCTCACAAACAACGGGGCATCAAACAACCCAGACTCTCACACCTCACCCGATGCGGCGTCGAACAAAACCCATAAACGAGTGTGTTAAAATTGATAACCCAACAGATGTCATTCTGCGGCTTTTAAAGAGAGATCACCCAGCATGGTTCGATATAAAGCAAGCGTCTCAACAATAACCATCTTGTCAGAAAACTCCCGTGCAGCTATCTCTCGTCCCATTTGACCCATGACTTTGCGACGATCGGGGTCTTCGATAAGGGCTTTAATGGCATCTGCCAGTGCGTGTGTGTTCCTGGGGGGAACAAGCAGGCCATTCACACCATCCTTGACAATCTCACGACAACCGGGAACATCTGTGGCTACAATGCTTCTGCCGCAAGAAGCGGCCTCAAGAAGAACCTTTGGCAGCCCTTCACGGTAGGAAGGCAGGCAGACAATATTGGACTGTGAAAAAACGTGGGGCATGTCTCCTCGCCACCGCCACCACTCCACCACACTGCTGTCGTCCAGAGCTTCGAGTTCTTTATGCGTAAGAGCGGCGGGGTTTGCAAGATCTGTATCACCGACAAGGACAAAACGGGCCTTGAGGTTTTGTGACTTTAATATTTTTGCCGCCTCAACAAACTCGGCAACACCTTTATCCCATAACATTCTTGAGGCCATGAGAACAATGGGATGCCCATTAACCGGCTCGGGTGTGAGCGCGTAATGATCGATATCTACTC
>JADGCS010000148.1:0-7015 GCA_015228875.1 Deltaproteobacteria bacterium
GTTTTTGTTTTTTGTGCCTTGTTTTTGGTTGTTATGAAATTCTCGGTTTGATAAAGTTCCTATTGTTTAGGGACCCACAAAAATGTCGTACACCCGACTCGATCCTTTTCTCGACTACCTTTCTTGAGCAAAGTACATATTTACAAGTTCTTCGTTTATTCTAGCCTTCCATGCAAGACCCCATGCATCAACGTTCGATGCATAACCCATGTTTTTTCTATGGCTAATATACTTTTCCTCCATCTCTTGGGCCTTTACTAAATAGTATTCTGCCCTCTTAATCAATGCTCTTGTAATCGGGGGGACATCTAATTTTAGGGTTGTATATAAAATAAAATACGTTTTTGATATATCACGCGCCAATTCAGGCCTCAATTTGATGACCTGTTTAAAGAAACCGTCTGCTCTTGATTTGCCCTCTTCATTTTTATCACGATAAGCATGAGCTAAAATAGTAGAGACGTTTGCATGAAAATAAGTTGGTAAAAAATTAAAACAATGAGAAAACAATAAAATAATGTTATCAAAATAATTTTTACTGATCAGATCATTAAAAGTTTTCACACATAAGTTCTGGATTCTATTTTTGACACCATCGTCAATGGAGATTGCTTTAGTAAAATATTGAGTCGCCTCAGCATACATCTCTTTGAAAAGATAAATCTTACCTATCAAATACAACAGCGTAGCATTTTTACGAGTTTTTTCACTTAAAGTTAATAAAGAAGATATCAAGGTTTCGTTTAATCCACACTCAAATTGTTGCTGTTCACAAATTTCATCAAAAAAAGATATGATTTCACAAATTATTTCGACATTATTATTGTCGAGCATTAATGCCATATTAAAATGATTTAATGCAGACATCGGGTTTCCATTTTTATATGCACTTTGACCACGGCCAAAGCATTTGGCTTGCATTTTAGTTGAAAAACAAGAGGTTCTATCTGGCGCTATATCCTTAAACATATTTACCGAAATTATTGCATCATCGCATTTATCGTTATCTAAAAAATTCAGAATACTTTTGTAGAAATTTTTTTCTAGATCCTTTAATAATAGCCCATCTTCCTCAATAGCTTTTTTAAAATTGGTAACTGCAGTAGCCGTTTCACCTAGTTCCTTATAGGTGCAACCCATCAAGTAATAAATTCTCGCATTATTTTGAAATAACGAATCATCAAATGACATCTGCAGACCTTCAATGCATAGATGGATGACCTTACGGAAATCACCTTTTCTATAAAAACTCATTACCTTTCGATAATCAAATTTTGAACGATCTTTAGACGCTCTATTTCGTGTGCTTTTATTCTTATTTCCCTTATTTGATTTTGATCCAAAGCCGTATTGTTGTTTTTTATTTGCGCCGCCACTCGGTTCCTTTTGTGGCTGTTTTTGCGGTTTTTTTTGAGGTTGTCCTGAGGGATTGTTGAGAATGCGAATCATTACGCCCATATTATCACTTAAGGTCTCATAGGCACTATTAATGTCCTTCGCCGCTTCGTTTGTGTTGATACCTTTGTGTTCATTCTTGTCAGGGTGCACATCTTTTAAGAGCTGATTGCGTATTTTTTTTAGGCTTGCTTTATCCTTTGCGTTTTTTAACCTATCCAGCCCAAAAATGTTTATGGCTTTTTTTATTTCGCGTTCTGTAGCGGTCATATCGGTATTTTGATGCTGCTTATTTCAACATCTTGGGGTGTGATGTATCAAGATTTTCATTGCTATTCATATCCCACCATTCCTTAAGGCCCACAACTCCAGCTCAACGCCAGCGTCATTTACGCTATTTACTTTCTTTTTCATTGCCTCTATTATGACAACAGCAGAATCCCTACCCATAACATTGCTAAAAATTGTAGTGTTGAGCGCGTCAAAAAATCTTTTTAATAGGTTATCCAAGTCAGGCCCGTATGGTAAGTTTTTGGGAAACTTATCTGGGGGCAGTAAAAAAGTTGTCTTCATTTTGCAGCTTCCAGTAACTTTAGGGAGTAATTTTGTCTGTTCGATTACAGATTTTGTCCACTTAGCAGCGCCTTCAGCATCGCCTCTGGGCTTGTGCTTGCCATATGGAATGCCGGAAATTTTTACTGATAATAAATTATTGATATTACACAAACTCATCGATGCCGCAGACTAATTATCAACTTTTTTTGATCCATGAACTATTTAATTGTTGGATCATTTGTTTGACAGTTAATGTCTGAACATTTGTCTGTTGTTAACATTGATGCCCCACATTTCCAGCACTTGCTCGGACTGATAATTGATGTAGGCAATCGCGACTTATCGACAGTCACGTCGGCCTGTGAGCTTCCCTTACTTTTAGAACCCGTACCGGTAGTAATGTTACGATTATAATTAAATTTACTCATAGATAGTGCCTTCAATAATAAATTTTTCACCCGCCTTATCAAACGCTGTCGAATTCTCATGATATTGAGCAGTTAATTCTTTGTATTCGTCATCCGACAACCTTTTGACTATATCTTTTGCCGTACTGTTTGAGGTTTTTGATTCATCCAGTCCTGTGCCAAAGGAGACTCCCGCCAAATCCGTTAAAATAAATCTGTTGTGAAGCTCCTCGCTCTCCGGTTTTTCTTTCCACACAAAAACACACATCTTGGTACCCTGCGGCATCAACTTCGTAATATTTTTTTCCATTCTTTCTTTAAAGTAGTCATAGTCCTCAGTTATTCCAGTATGGAGTTCAAAATCACAGACCGCCCCTGGCCCGATTTCACATAAAATTTCTTTGATAATGCCTTTAAATCTGTCTAAATGGCCTCTAAAGTGTGGGTCTACAAATCTGATTTTTTTTGAGTTGCATAATAACAAACTAAGCTCTGCTGCATAAGCGGAGGCCTTTCTCAATAAACGCTTTTCTCCAACACGCCATTTTGAATGCTCGTCCTCATTAACTTCATCAGCACATAAAATGTGGTCACAGTTTTCCAAATTGGATTTCGTTATTATGGCATGAAAAGGTCTTTTTTCATGTTCAACCTTTGCATTACACACCCATTCCATTTGATCTAAATATTGAGCGTCCTTTCTTCTTACCAATTTCGTATCTATTCCTCTTTGCAGTATTTCAACCATTTTAGTCATTTGAATATCTGACAACCCCCCCTTGTTTAAAGACTCGTAAACAATTTTTTTCCAATGCTTGGGATATCTTGAAATAAGTCGACCATTATACCACCCAAATTTTTCATAAAAATATCTAAAATCTTTCCAGTTTGATAGTAATGAGGGATCTAATGCATATTCATAGTACATTAAAAAAGCTCCTGTGCCCTTTCATTAAAAAATCCCTCTGGCCATTTGTTTTCAAATTCACCATCCGGCGTAATTGGTATCTGAATGACATTGGAACCTTCAGCAGTTTGCTGTACATATAAAACAGCAACGTCCTCTGGTTTAACAGCGGTACATGAATTGTTGATTTTACCTTCCGTTGTCTCTCGCACCCTCCTCAAAACCCTCAACAACAAATGCTCACTATGCGTCTCAATAATAAGCTGGTTTCTATTTTCTCCCAAGGCCGCATCAATAAACACATCGGCAAGGTCGGTCTGCATGGCGGGGTGCAGGTGTAGTTCGGGTTGTCGCAAGGTGATCATTTTGTTTTTATTGTCTGCCAAGGCAATAAGCAACGGCAGGACTTGACTGACACCAGACCCAACATCTTCAAAATTTAAATCTAGGCCAAGTTTTGTGTCATGCAAGGCCAGTTTGTTTATTTGGCCGTTGTGCCAGTCGTTGATCATATCAGAGGCGGTCAACCACTGTATGGCATCCTTCGAATGATCTATTTTCTTGTCAAGAATTTCAGCACCATGTTCTTTTTTTAGATTTTCACCAATATCAATTTTCATTGGTGTCACATTATAATTCACGCCGATAGTTTTTAGGGACCCATTTACTTTCTCTAAAAGCTCTCTTTGTTTAAAAAGTTTCAGCAACTCATAATGGGACATGCCTCCATAATAGATGTCCATATTTTTCGAAGTAGGAATGTAACCTCCGCTTGGTGGCACAGGTCTTATGGGCTCATAAGCAAGATGATTTCCCACGTACCAATAATCCCGCGTGGCCTCATAAATTACCTGTACAATATGACATATTTCGCCTGCAATATCGCCAAGGTTGTACTCCTCATCCCCTTTAACAAAGCCTGGATTTTCTATTGTCCAAATGGCTCCATTGGGGTTACACCACATCTGACACTGTCTTAACTCATTACATGCTTCAGCAATTTCCTTTTTACATTCACCTTCACCATGTATTTTTTGATTTTTTAAAATTTTCGTTACAATCGGATGCCTATCGTTAATAATTACATCATCAGTATCGCCAACGCCCCCACTAACTTCGATAAAAAACTCACCTTTAAGTTCCAATCTGCATTTTTTGCCTCCGGCATTATAATGAGTATCTTCGTCGTTGTCCGAGTCCTTGTGTGAGGTTTTGTCTTCTAATGAGTCACCTAACTTAACAACACTCCTGTGTTCCTTTTTTGTGCACGCATACCAATTCTTTTCGTTCGTTTTTATTGCATCATATGTGAATCCAAGACAAAACAACTCATCTATTTTTTGACCATAAACATATCTATTCATCTCAGTTGAATCAATTCTTCCAGCCCTCAAATTAATCGCATCAATAATCGAAGACTTCCCACTACTATTTTTACCATAAATAAGGGTCAGCGGCCTTAGCTGTATTGTCTGCAAATTTTTAAAACACTTAAAATTCTCTATTTCCATCTGCGTAATCATACATTTCACCCTCAAAATTTTTACTGCTTAACTGCCTCCGCCGCCAGCCTTATATACTCCCGCCATTCGGCTTCGTTGTGGGTGTCGTTTACATAGTGACCGCTACCGGGGACACGGGAGGTGCGGCTTACTACTATGGCGGAGAGATCAAAAAACCCATTCCTCCTGCACCATTTTTGTATGGCGCCTAGGGGGCCAAAGGTGGCCATGGTTGTGTTGGCGTCTATGGCCCTTTGAAAATCTGTGTAGCCCAATAACTGTTTGCCTGCCTTAAATTCCTTAACCAAATACTGTACCCCTGTACGGTAGGGGGCGCTTGCTATGCGGGGGTCGGTTTCGTTGGCTAATACCTCGCGTAATTCGCCCTTCCACAAAAACCTGCACGGCGCATAGGCTGGTTTTTGCTGTTGCGGCTGTGTGGGTGCCGGGGCTGTCTGTGGAGATTGATCGGGGATATCCTCGCCCGTCATGGGGTTTATTTTTAAATTTGTTACCGGATTTCTGATTGTGCCGTCTGAGGCAAAAAATACATCGCGCATGATACCGTTGATTGGTATTTGCGTTGTAGCCTTTGATTTGGCCTCTGCGGGTTGACCCTCGTTCATCTCCACCCAGTTTCCGTTTTTATCCATAATTTTTACCACATCGCCTCCTATATTATTATCTGCACAGCACCACATTTTTTTTGGCGCGGCTTAGGGCTACATATTCTAGCCTTTGTCTTTCAACACTTTGATCGGGATTAAAGTCGTAATCTACTATTATTGAATCGTTTTCAAGGCCTTTGTACTGGTGTATTGTAGATATTTGCACGCCGTTTTGGTTTATATGCGCGCTTCCCGCAAAGTCGCGTCTGGTCATTTCCCCTATTACCCTTAAGGGGTCCTTTTTAAAGCTTTCGTGGGTGCCTAACAGTTTTGCCACGCGCTCGCAGGCAATGCGGTCTTTTTGTATTGTTTGATCGTGTTTGGCGAGTGTTTCAACCAACCTTAACAGGGTGTCTTTGTTAACCTGATCAAGACGCTCTGTGGTGAGCCAGTTGTAAACGGCAACTCTATAACCATCATCGCCCTTAAAACCAAATATGGCCGCTAGTGAGTGTGTGTTTTGTTCTGGTGTGCGGGTCTGTATAGATTTCCATGCATCTTCAAATATCAAGGCTATTTCGTTTAATGTTATGTCTGATGAATGATTAAAATTTCTCATCAAATACCACCACGTTGCAAAATCAAGCCTGTCGGGCTTTACCCACACGGTGAGCAGGGCCAAAAACAAACGCACACCAGCTACCTCTGTGGGTTTGGCAGTTACGAGATCGCAGGGCACACCATAATTGCAGAGCGTGTCGTAAATCTCTTTTGATGAATCGTTTTGCAGTGAAATAATGCTGATCCCCGACTCTGCCTCGCCGCGCAATTTGAGCATGTTAACCATTTTGTAAAACGCCTCGGGCGTGCGCGTGGTTAAAAAGGCATCACCCTCTACCACCTTGCCGCAACAAGCTTAGCTGGAACTTGTTTGCAAAGGCCTATGTGTTGTGGGTGCGCGGCCAATTTGTTTGATGTGTTGTTTACAAGCCTCAAAACTGGGGCGCTTGATCTAAAACTTTGATGCAGGGGCAGGGTTATACACGCGCCCCACGAGGCAAAAATTTCAAAGATGCCACTCACGGCACCGCGCCAGTCGTAAATTATTTGAAAATCATCGCCCACCACCATCACCTGCCTTGCCTTTACTATTGATACATTGGGACTGTAACCCGCCAGCGATGCAACGCTGGATAACTGCGGGTAGTTTGTGTCCTGAAACTCATCTACTATAATGTGTGTGATTGATCCTCTGGACTGTTTTAAAAACACGGGATCGGTGCGTAAAAGGTATTCAAACAAAACCATAATCACGTCAAAATCAACGAGGTTTTCTTTGGCGTATATGGCTAACAATTCTTTCCAAATTTGCGACAGCGAGGCCTTGCCTTTCAAACCCGCGCAGTCGTCAAGTAAAGCAAACGGGTTCCTGTTCTGAAGATCTGCCTGACCATTGATAGCGCTTGATAGCTGATCCTCCCATTTTACAGATAACCCCGCACCTGTCTTGCACGTGGCCTCGTAATAATCGAGCACCGACTGCCTGCCAAACTCGTTGAGCAGTGACACCCTGCCAAGATCAATAAAAAGCCCACCACCGATATCAATTTTTTTGCCGTAGTTTAATAAACATCTTAAGGC
>JADGCS010000148.1:7040-8238 GCA_015228875.1 Deltaproteobacteria bacterium
TTATCGTCCTTTGAAGTGCCGCTGTTAATTTTAAAATACTTTTCGCGCATAGCATCGGCCGCGTTGCGTGTAAAGGTAAGCATCAGCACCTGCGCCGAAGGGTCGTCTTGTATAATTCGCGAGGCCCTGTGAATCATGGTGGTCGTTTTGCCCGTCCCCGCGCGGGCAATCACGCGCACAAGCGGAGCGGTGCAGTTGATCACGGCATTTTGTTCGGCTGTGGGGGCAATGTTTGCAGTATGTTCAGCAGATGCAAGGGCAGGCGGAACTTTAGCCTTGGGCTTAAATACGTTGTGTAAAATTGCTTCGGGAATTTCTGCTATTTGTTCATTAATAAGCGGAGTCAGTATGGCGCCGTTTTCAACATCAAGATTAATCCCGCCAACGGCAAACAACCCACCGTCACTAAAATTTTTCTCAACAATATTACTATTTGTAAGCATTACGGTTAAGGCCAAACACACAACCGCATCAAACTGATCCTCGATTTGTTTTCTTTGATGATTAAAACTGTCCGCAGTCAGTTCGATTTCAAAGGGCCATGATAACGATTTAAAAACCTGTATGGCATCGTTAAGTGCTTGTACTAGCTCATCGTGGGGGATTTTATTATATCTGCCTTCTTTATACTTAATCTTTTTGCGGGCCATAGCGTACATGGTTGGGTTGGGGTATGCCTCAACATATTTGAGGCCGATATTGCCGCCACCAGTGATTGTACTAATATTTGTCTCAAAGTCTGAAAATAAATCATTAAAACCACGGTGCTCAAGTTCTTTGACAAGCATGGCCCCCATGCTCGTACAATATTTGTCGTAAGACGTGTAAACCGCACGTATATAAGTCTCCCACTCCCTGAGGGTTGCATCCTGCGGACACTTGAGGGGTGCATCTATGGCTATAATGACGTTTTTTGAACCCGCAGAAATTTCTTTTATTCTCTCACACAGTTTAACTGCCGTCTGTTGACCATTGCCCCTGACTGGATCAAACAACTCGGTCTTTGCCTTTTGCCAGCCGGGTTTCCAATACGCAACGCCCGATTGATTATTAAATCCCCACGCAAGGTCTATGCCGATATGAACAATATTGTTATCGGGCCTGTGATCCTGATTATCTTCAAGACTAAATGGCTGATACCCTTCCTCCCCCACATCCCACCCCAGCCCGTTGAGTACCTCTTGTACCGGCCCTGCTT
>JADGCS010000149.1 GCA_015228875.1 Deltaproteobacteria bacterium
GGAGCGGCAGGCGCAGGTGGAGCGGCAGGCGCAGGCGGTGCGGCAGGCGCAGGTGGAGCGGCAGGTGGTGCAGCAGCAGGTGGTGCAGCGGCAGGTGGTGCAGCAGCAGGTGGTGCAGCGGCAGGTGGTGCAGCGGCAGGTGGTGCAGCGGCAGGTGGTGCAGCAGCGGCAGGTGGTGCAGCGGCAGGTGGTGCAGCAGCGGCAACGACGGTAACAACGGCAACAGCGGCAACAGCGGCAACAACAGCGGCAACAACAGTGGCAACAACAACAAGCGTCGCAACAGCTGCAGGTGCAACGGCGGCGGCCTCATCGGCCATTCCCATCGTGGGTTGGATTGTGGCAGGGTGCGCTTTGGTTGCAGCAGGTGTTGCCGTGGGTGTTTCAGCAAATGCCCAGGCAAAGGCAAAAAAGATAGCAGAGATGAAAGAAAAGTCGGCGGAGAGAGAAAAAAAGGCAAAAGAGGATCAAGAGGCAACCAAAGAGAAAATGGCGGATCAAAAAGAGGGCATGAAAAACAAAATGGAAAACGCCGCCGAGGACAGACAAGCACAAGGCGAGGAGAGTCAACAGAATAATCAGGCCATGCTTGAAGGTGCAGCAGAAAAAAGCCTCGACAGAAAAGAAAAGAAGGCTGCGAAAGAGTCTGTTGAGGAGGAGGGTAAAGAACTCAGGGAGGCCAGTGGTCTAGAAAAACCTGATACCGGTGAGGAACACGCTGATGAACAGACGGACGGTGTTCCGGATGACACAAAACCGGATGTGAGCACCACGGCCCCCACGCTTGATGCGGTTTCGGATGATACAGAGACATCAGACGTAACCGTGCCAGAAGTAGATAATTTTGCTGATTTTGAACAGGTGACATCGGCAGAGACCTACGTGTCGACAGCGCCCATGTCGCCTTAGGAGCAGGCAGTATTGAGGCAGTGCGGGTAAGCGATCTGCCTGTTTTATGGAGAAGAATGTAAATTTGAAATAACATCGTATTTGAAAGGAGTTATTATGAGAGTGAGCGGACAGGGTAATCAGCAGGCCGTGCAAGGCCAGCCTGAAGAGACAAATAAAAAGGGTCATGGTGTGAAAACAAAGAAGGCACAGAAGGAGAATGAAGAACGACATAAGAGGATGGAGGCTAGAGAAAAGGCAGGTAATCAGAAACAGGATGGAGCCGTCCATGCAGGGACCTCGACCGCCAAGGCCACGCTGAGTGCTACCTCGTCAATTGCCAGTGCGGTAGGTGGAACGTACGGCGCGGCTGTTTCTGCGGGTTGTGAGGTTGCCAATGCCGGGATAGCAATAGGTGATGCTGGGTATGCTGGTTATGCCGCAGACAGAGATGGCGATGCAGCCAAGGCGGCAGTTGCAGCAGGTTCCGCGGCGGCAGAAGGGGCCAAGGGCTTTTCTGCAGGTTATAAGCAATGGGGTCCTAAAGACAAGGACGGAAACCCTGAAAAGAAACCCCTGGGTGAAGTCCCGGATCCAACACCAGGGGATCCCAAAGCAGACCCTGCTGCTGCGCCAGCTCCGAACGCCACCCCTGCTGCTACGCCAGCCGCGGACGCCGCTCCGGCTGCCAAGCCTTAGGCTTCTTAAGGTTAACCCTCCAATAGGTTAACTGCCTACAGGTTTTGCGTTTCAACCCCCTCAGTCTCACAGGCTGACGGGGTTTTGTTATCTGTATCCAGCGTGATATTGTGTTCAAGTCATTATAAATTTCAGTAAATCCCTAAAAAACAGCCCAAACTTAAAAAAAAAAAGATTGTTCCTTGCCAAGAGGGGGTTTAAGGCTTATGATTTTTCTAGACAGGCTCCTAGACAGGCTTTTTTTGATGATCTGGGCTCGTTTTTTCTCATTTCACGGCAAAAGAATAGCGATTGCTGTTTAAAAATTGGGTTTTGGCCCATTTATGTATAGGAATTTCAAAGTCGACAGGGCGCGGGTGCATTCCTCGCAAAATGGAGGAATTCAACCGCGTCAAAGTCAAGTTAGTAACTTGTTAGAAAGGTTTTTTTATGGAAACAGGCGGCGCACATACCAAACTTGTTCCAGCCTTACCCTTAAGGGATATCATTATTTTTCCGCACATGGTGGTCCCCCTCTTTGTGGGGCGCGAAAAATCCATTAATGCGCTCGATCAGGCCATGACGGAGGAAAAAGACATCCTTCTCGTCACGCAAATCAACGCAAAGACCAACGATCCAAGGCCGGAGGAGATCTACAAAGTAGGGTGTTTAGGGACGATTGTGCAGCTTCTGCGCCTGCCCGATGGCACCGTTAAGGTGCTGGTTGAGGGTAATAAAAGGGCGCGTATCAAGGGATACACCCAGACAGACCCCTATTTTATGGCGGAGGTCGAAGAAATTTACGAAGACAGGGAGATGACCGTCGAGTTAGAGGCCCTGATGAGGTCGGTAAAAAATACGTTCGAAACATATGTTAAGCTCAATAAACGTATTCCGCCCGAGATGCTCTCCAGTGTCTCTGTGATCGATGACTCGGCAAGGCTTGCCGACACCATTGTGGCCCATCTCAATTTAAAACTCCCCGATAAACAAAGCATATTGGAGATTGATGTTCCAAGGGACAGGCTCGAAAAGCTGCTCTCACTCATGCACGGCGAAATCGAGATCTTGCAGGTCGAGCGAAAGATCCGCACACGCGTTAAAAAGCAGATGGAGAAGACACAAAAAGAGTATTACCTTAACGAGCAGATGCAGGCCATCCAAAAAGAACTGGGCGAGAGGGACGATTTTAACAACGAGATTCAAGAATTAGAGGCCAAGGTAAAAAAGAAAAAAATGAGCAAGGAGGCCACCAACAAGATCAAAAAAGAGATCAAAAAGCTCAAGATGATGTCGCCCATGTCTGCAGAGGCTACGGTGGTTCGCAACTACATCGACTGGGTGCTCTCCCTGCCTTGGGCAGAAAAAACCAAGGACAGCCTCGAGGTCAAAATGGCACAGACCATCCTCGACGAAGATCACTATGGCCTTAAAAAAACAAAAGAGAGAATTTTAGAGTACCTTGCCGTACAAAAACTTGTTGGCAAGCTTAAAGGCCCCATACTTTGTCTTGTTGGCCCTCCCGGTGTTGGTAAGACATCACTCGGCAAATCCATTGCCAGGGCCTGTGAGCGCAAGTTTGTGCGCATTTCACTCGGCGGTGTGCGTGACGAGGCCGAGATCCGTGGTCATCGCAGGACGTATATCGGTGCCATGCCGGGCAAGGTCATTCAGTCAGTTAAAAAGGCGGGGTCAAACAATCCTGTTTTTTTGATGGACGAGATCGACAAGATGAACATGGATTTTAGGGGCGATCCTGCATCGGCGCTTCTTGAGGTGCTCGATCCAGAGCAAAATTTTTCATTCAACGATCATTATCTCGATCTTGATTATGACCTCTCCGATGTGATGTTTATTGCAACGGCAAACAGCCTCAACGGGATTCCCCCGCCACTCATGGATCGTATGGAGATCATCAGGCTCGCTGGTTATACGGAGGACGAAAAACTGGCCATTGCAAATAAATATCTTGTCAAGAAGCAGATGGAAACAAATGGACTCACCAAGGATGACATCTCTTTTAGTAATTCGGCTGTCCGTGCGATCATCCGTCACTACACAAGAGAGGCCGGTGTGCGTAATCTGGAGCGGGAGCTTGCAAACATCTGCCGCAAGGTTGCGCGCGGCATTGCCGAACTTGCAGAAGGCGAGGCGCGCAAAAAGACGTCAGTCAGTTCCAAAAATGTTCCCGCGTTTCTGGGTGTGACAAAATACCGTTATGGTCTTGCCGAAGAAAAAGACGAGATTGGCATCTGCACGGGTCTGGCATGGACCGAGGTGGGTGGCGAGATCCTGCAGACAGAGGTCACCATTATGCCGGGCAAGGGAAAGGTTAATATTACGGGCAAACTTGGCGACGTCATGAAAGAGTCCGCTCAGGCAGCGATGAGTGTGGTCCGCTCTCATGCGCGGGAGATGGGTTTACGAAAAGATTTTTTTGAAAAGATCGACATTCACATCCATGTGCCGGAGGGGGCGATACCCAAAGATGGCCCATCGGCGGGGATTACCATGACCACGGCTATTACGTCAGCGTTGATGCGCATCCCTGTTAAAAAAGATGTCGCGATGACGGGTGAGATCACCCTGCGAGGTAAGGTCCTGCCCATTGGCGGGCTCAAAGAAAAACTCCTTGCGGCTCATCGGGCACTGATCAAAAAGGTACTTATCCCCAAAGAAAATGAAAAAGACCTTAAAGAGGTCCCCAACAATGTCAAAAAGGCCATGCGGATTATTCCTGTATCATATATAGAAGAGGTTCTGGCCCATGCACTGTGCATCAAGGATATCTCAGAACTCTTCAAGCAGAAAGATAAAGACGTCGACCTGCTTGAAATCTACGATACGGGTGAAAAACAGGCAGAGATACCGCTCGCAACGATACCGTTGCCAGTTATTGACACTACGGGGACAACACAGCCGAATGCTTGAGTTCTCCCCGCGATGACTGTCAAGCGTGTCCAATATTTTGGTCAGTCTCTTTCGCAGAAGTCCAGAATAACTGACACTCACCTTCTTGTGCGTTCCTAACCCCCTGTAATAGGCCGTAGTTTTTTTTTTAAAGATTGGCACTAAAACTGCATTGAGTGGTGGTATGTCTCAGACCGTTGATAAAACTGGGCGTTATATCATTGTTAACGAGATTGCGCGCGGGGGGATGGCCACTGTTTTTCGTGGTAAACTTGTTGGGGTGGAGGGATTTGAGAAGGTTGTAGCCATTAAACAGATACTGCCTCACTGGACCGATCAACAAGAATTTGTGAACATGTTGATCGACGAGGCAAAGATACTGGTTCATCTTCATCATAACAATATTGTTCAGGTCATTGATCTTGCCAAAGAGAACAATCATTATTTTATTGTGATGGAATACGTTGATGGTCTTGACTTAAGAAAGATGATTGTAACACTCAACAGGCAGCGTAAGGTCGTGCCTGTGGACATTGCCTGCCACATTATCAAAAAAGTTTGTCTTGGTCTTGACTTTGCTCATTCCCGAAATAACGCAAAAGGTGAGCCTCTGCATATAGTCCATCGGGATATCTCGCCGCAGAATGTCCTTGTGAGTTTTGAGGGCGATGTCAAGATCACCGATTTTGGAATCGCACGCATCCGGGGGAGATCGCAGGAGACACAGGATGGCGTGCTCAAGGGAAAATTTTCTTACATGTCTCCCGAACAGGCACTGGGTCAAAAGACAGACTCAAGGAGCGATATTTTTTCTCTCGGGGCCTTGTTTTATGAGCTTCTTACGGGGAGCAAGTGTTTTGATGGGGACAATGATCTCGACACCATCGAAAAAGTCAAGATAGCCAGTGTTTATTTTCCCTGCAACATGGATGAGAGGCTCAGGGCCATTATTGCGAGGGCACTCAGCAAGAACAGGGAGGACCGCTATCAGAGCGTCAGGGATTTTTTTAATGAACTCAGATTCTTCGAGGAGGTCCAGGGCATCAAGACTGTTGCTTCGGATCTTAAAGACTTTGTCAGTCAGTATTTTGCGCCTGAGGAGACAGACTTGGCAGTCAAGAGTGACTCGGAACAAGCCACACGCGTGGATAAGGGTGAGGCAGAGGTGTTGACAAGGGTGATGACAGCGGTGACGTGTTGCGAAAGACCCCTGTCGGATGAATCCAGAAAGACTGCCGTGTTCTCCTATAACCCGCATAAAGCGGAAAACACTACGCGGGCGGACACCATGCAAAAATTGATGCCGAAACGCGTAGAAAAAACCTTCCAAGGTTCTAGCGGGATCGATCAACGTCAGCCCTGCTGCGATGCAGGCCTTGAAGCGACTGTGCTTGATGGTATGACTGTTCTTGAAAAACAAAGGCCATGCCCCCCTGTTTATGTTAAACCGGAATGTCATATCGAGCAACCTGTGCGCGCAAAAAAGCCCCGGCTTTCCAGAAAGGCCGTGGCACTCGCGGGCATGATTACGGGGGTTGTTCTGATAGGCTGCCTGATCCTTTGGAAATTGGATCGTGTTTTTTTACACGGCAGTGTCAGACAGATTGTGCAAAAATCCCCAACAGCGTGGCAGAATTCCAGAGACAACAAAGGGGCAGTAGCAGCGGCGGCAGATGGTCATCCTGCGACAGAAGACCCGCGACTGCGGCGGCAGAGCAGTCGTCAAATGTATTCCAGTATGCGGCTCACCGCTTTTCCTGCAGATACAAAGATTGAGGCTGTGATGAACGGGCACAGGCAGACCGCAACGGGGCGGTTGGCTTATCAGACAGCAGGTGAAGACTTGTCATATGCAGTGTCTGTTGTCCTGACCAGAGAGGGGTATTTTCCAAAGTCTATGGAGTGGCAGATCAACAGGGACCATTTGATTGTTAATAAAAATATCAGACTGGAAAAAATATCTTACGGGTCTGTTGTGGTCAGTACAAGGCCCTGGGGGGTTGCGTCTGTGACCGGGGGGAGTAAACAAAAAGGCGCCGGCAAATTCAGGGTGCCAGCGGGCCGCAGGCTTGTGAGTGTTTACAACCCGTCCAGCAAAAAAAGACTCAGTCGCTACGTTAATGTGGCGGAAAACACCACCGTGAACTGCAGAGCGTCTTTTGGTGCAGAAAAAAATTATATGGTTTGCAGGTAGCTTAAAACCGAAAACACCCCTTGCCTAGATAGCGGGCATTTTTTTCAAGCGCGTCTTCGATTCTTAAGAGTTGATTGTATTTTGCCACACGATCGGTTCTGCACAGGCTTCCTGTTTTGATCTGTCCGGCATCGGTGCCTACCGCCAGATCGGCAATGGTTGTGTCTTCGGTCTCTCCCGATCTGTGCGAGATGACAGCCGTCCAGCCCGCTTTGTGAGCCATTTGGATGGCGTCGATGGTTTCGGTGATGGACCCGATCTGATTGACCTTGATGAGTATGGAGTTGGAGGCCTTTGTCTCGATCCCCCTTGAGAGCAGTTTGGTGTTGGTGACATAGAGGTCATCACCGACGACCTGTGTGCTGCCGCCAATTTTTTGATTGAGTTTTTTCCAGCCTTCCCAGTCGTTTTCGTCAAGGCCGTCTTCGAGGGAGTAAATGGGGAACTCGGCTTTCAGGTTTGTGTAAAATGCCACCATGTCATCTGCTGTTTTTTCTTTTTGAGGCTCATTTTCCATGATGTATTTGCCGCTTTTAAAAAACGTGCTGGCTGCGGCATCGAGAGCCAAAACAATATCTTTGCCAAGTTGATAGCCCGCCTTTTCGATGGCCTCTGCAATGACACTTAAGGCCTCTTTGTTGGATTTGAGATTGGGTGCAAAACCGCCCTCGTCGCCGACCGCGGTATTAAGCCCCTTGGCCATGAGCACTTTTTTAAGGTGGTGAAAGACCTCGGCGCCAGCCCTGAGTGCGCGAGAGAAACAGTCGAAACCCACCGGCATGATCATGAATTCTTGCAGATCGACATTGTTATCGGCGTGAGAGCCGCCGTTGAGGATGTTCATCATTGGGACGGGGAGGGTGACGCCTTGTGAACCCTTGAGGCCCGCAAAATATTTGTAGAGGGGGATTCCTGCGAGCAGGGCATTTGCCCTTGCGTAGGCCATGGAAACGCCCAGGATGGCATTGGCGCCAAGACGAGATTTGTTTTCGGTGTTGTCGAGTTTGCAGAGTTTTTCGTCGAGCTCTCTTTGTTTATCTGAGGGGAAGTTGATGAGTTCGTTTTTTATCTCGGTATTAACATTTTTGACGGCATTAAGAACACCCTTGCCCATGTAGCGGTTTTTGTCGTTGTCGCGAAGTTCGCAGGCCTCGTGTTCTCCCGTGGAGGCGCCCGAAGGGACCAGCGCACGGACACAGGCCGTGTTGTCCAGAGCCAGTTCTACCTCGACTGTAGGATTGCCGCGTGAATCTAAAATTTCTCTTGCCGTGATTTTGGTTATTTTTGCCATTTGGACCTCTTTTTAAGTTTGTGGTTAGGGGTTAGGGTGAGGACTCTAAAACATTTTGTAGCAGTGGTCAAATGGATCATATTACAATCCAGGGCTTCGTAGTTCGGGACCATAACTCGCTACATTCATTTAAATTCAATTAAAAACTGGCCAAATGTTTTGCCTTGTGGTAGGCAATCTGTAAATTGGGGTGTTTTTTTTGGAAGAATCATGCC
>JADGCS010000014.1 GCA_015228875.1 Deltaproteobacteria bacterium
GGCTGGCCCTGTCACTTTTGAACAATTTATCCAAGGCCCTGCCAATAACGTCATCACCAACAACCGCATGGTCATACTGAGCGGACCATTCAGGGATTCTGTAAAGAGCAGCAGGTTCAAGTAATATGCTTTTAAGTAAGACAGCAATGACATTTGCGTAACGATCATTTTGCAAGAAGGATTCGAGAATTTTGTCAAAGCCCAGCATTTCAAGAGTCTGATCAACAAAAGGCATGGCACCGACCCTGATTTTTTTAAGATTCAAATTTTCTGCTTGCAAAACCATTCTTAATGTCATATAGTATTAAGATGGAAAGAAAGCAAGAAGAAATTGAAATAAAAACAGCGGGTCCGGTATTACCAGGGAGCGTGACCATTGCCATGGCAAAATGTGGCAAGCCGACCTGTGTTTGCCAAACGGATCCGGAGAAACGTCATGGACCATACTACCGGTGGACAGGGGTTGTTGATGGCAAGAGGACAACAATCACGATCACTGAGAAGGAGGCAAGCGAGTGTCGAAGGAGAATAAAAAACTGGAATCGTTTTCAGCAAAAATTGACCTTGATTATCAAAAATGCGATGTCAAGGGCACCATGGAACGATCGTTAAAAACTGCAACCTATTGATAAACAATAACTACCTCGGAAGAAATTGCACGTTTCAAAGTGCGGAATGTAGGGTTAAACTCTTTCCATGACAGGATATTGGTGCAAAATTCACCCCTCACATAATTGATACACTCGCTTAAAAATCTCGACTTGCCGCTCCCCGACCCGCCTGTGACAATTAAAAAGGGGGTGAAAGAATAGTCCTCGAGTTTAATCCTTTTAAAATAGAGATCCCTGAACCTTTTGAGATCGACCTCTCTGCCTATGAGCGCCCCACGTTCGGGCAGATAACTCATTCTGGTCTCTTTGGTCTCGATCTCGTAGGGCGTGGTCTTAAACAGATTCATTTCTTTTATGATGGCCTCGCAACTTAAAGGCCTGCGATCTGCCTCTTTTGCCATCATGGTGATAATAATATCATTCAAATAGGGCGGTATATTTTGATTGATGGCTATCGGCGGCGGGGGCGATTTGTGTAAGTGCTTCCAGTGCACCTCATGCGGGTCGTCAACCTCTGACGTGAAAGGCACCCCTCTGGTGAGTACCGTGTAAAAAACACAACCCAGAGAATAAATATCAGACCTGCCATCGGGCGTTTCGCCCTTGATGACCTCGGGAGAGGTGTAGGCGGGTGTGCCCAGAATGTTCACATTGTCAGGGTCCTCTTTTGCCCTTGCCTTGTAGTCAGCAGACTCGAAAAAATTGGCGTAACCAAAATCGATGATCTTGATTGTGAGCGTGTTGTCGCTGCCCCTGACCACAAGGATGTTCGGGGGTTTAAGATCAAGGTGGTATATTTTTTTTGAGTGCAGATAATTAAGCGCCCGCAGGGTTTGTACAAGCAGGTCCTCGCTGTCTTGTATGGTGCCGTTTTCGGTGGCCGTAAACAGGTCCTCGCCCTGCACAAATTCTGTGACAATGTAATATTCTCCGAAGTTCTTATCATAACCAGAATCAAGGACCTTGGCAATGTTGGGGTGATTGAGCCCTTTTAATGTCTCAAACTCCCGTTTAAAAGACATGAGTGGGGAGAGCCGATCCCCGCGATGCGGCCGCTTTAAAAATTTCATGGCGCACTTTTGACCGGACTTGATATCGTTTGCCAGATAAACATTTCCCGTAACGCCGTGACCAAGGCGTTTTATTTCTTCATAACGATTTGCATAAACTACCATAATAAAACCCCGCAGCATTTTGTGTGTGCTGCGGGTGATAAAGCCTACAATACATTTCTGATTCTCAATTTGAGTTCGTTGACATCGCAATCCATTCGCTTGGCAACGATATCGTGGTTTGTCGCCAATACATCCATCGCCGCCTGTAATGTCTCCATCCTTTCGCCAAACTTTTTATAGGTTTCGTTCTCTCTTTTGGAAGTCACTCTTTCGTACAGAGAGTTCTGCATGGCATAGCACTCGTGGGTGAGCGCCTTGAGATAGTCGGGTTCGAACCTGAAATCCGCGGCATCGTAGTTTTCCAGATCGATGCTTAAAGAAACGTTTTGGCGCCTGACCACATTTTTTCCGGTAAAGGACTTGATACGTTCCTCAGTTACTTTTTTGGCTTCTTTGCTTTTAACACAGATCAGGCTCGAAGACGACTGGATGAGGTTGTCCTTAAGGTTATCCATCATTCTCACGATTTTAAATAGTTCTTCCTTGTCCAGATCGATCTGGGGTAAATCGCACATAAAGTCATCCAGATTTTCTCTAAATGCAATTCTAAAGTCCTTGTCTGTAAATCTGTTAATCATTTTGAGGTACGCGCATTCTTTTGACAACTCGTGATAGGCAAGGTTGTGATGTTCCAATAATAACTTTACCACAGGCTCGTCATAACCCCAGTTGGAGGCTATTTCGGCGCTGATGACGGGGTGAAAATGATAATTGATGCTTTGTAAAATTTCGTCGTCCAGATTGTATCTGATGTATTGTTGTTTCGAGACAAACTCGTTGTCTTCGGATTCTTCCTGCAGAGAAGGCGACAACATCACAAAAAGGGCGTACGTCCCCAGTCCCTGCATGGCTATCCCTTGTTGCAAGAGATCGTAATTAACATCGGAGGGCAGCAGCGGTTTGATCATACCGGCCATTCTTAAGGCCAGCGAGTGAAACTCGTGAAACATCTGCAACGGTTCCAGATCTTTTACAAACTCGTAAATGCCGATCTTGTGGAGCATCATGTAAAGAAGTACCGCAAATCTTTCTTTTGACATTGACTTAAAGCAGTCTCTAAAACTTTTTACGGGGTGATTTGGAGAGAACAGTTTGTGATGGGCCGCACAAAGGTAGGCCCCGTAGTGGGCGCAATTTTCGGCATACTGGCTTAGTGTTTCGTCATCACCTGTAAAGATTACGCATCAAGGCGAAGATTGTATAACTCATCTTGTTTGATATCTATATAGCACCATGCCTTGTGAATAAAAGGAACCTCATCCTTGTTTAATTTAAGGGGTTCTTCGAAGGATTTAAATACTTCGAGGTAAAATGTGTTTTTGTCAATAATGTTTATTCTTCTAAAAAGCAGTCTGCCGTTATGCAATACAATGACATTGTTTTTGTTTATCACTGTATCATCGGGATCAGCCACGACTACCCATCCGGACAGGAAGGGGTCCATTGAGTTGTCGTTGATCACGAGCCCGTAATATCTGGTATGCAATAAATTAGAGAGGGTATGCACGAATCCCATGGGTGTGTTTGTTGGAAACCATTCTTGAGACCATGTGACATTGTTTTTGTTTGAGGACGTATTAACATGGCCAACGATGGGGATTTCGTGGTTGTCTCTTCCCCCCTCCTGCCCCATAGCCTTGCGCCAGAACTCATCAACATTGACATCGAGTATGTGGCAGATCTCTTCTACTTTGCCTGTATGAATTTTAACCTTGTCGTTTTCGAGTCTGCTTAAGCTTTGAATGGATATGTCGAGCTTTTGAGCGAGCGAGGATTGATCGACCCTTCTTTTTTTTCTATAAAATTTGATGAGTTTTCCCAGATTATTCATGATGATTTGGTTTTGGTTTTACTGCAAGTGGCTGCGTTTTTCCAATCCTATTTGAGTCGGTGTGGCTCATTCCTGGCAATCAAGGTTTGCCCTGTTTAGTTTGCCGTAAGCCGTTGACCTGGAGATCCCCAAAACCCGGGCCGCTTCGGTCACGTTACCACTGTGCATACGAACAATTTTTGTGATGTATTCTACCTCAAGGCTCTCAACGAACGACTTGAGGGTCATCACTCTTTTTATCTCCGTTGTTTTTTTATGATCAGGCTGATCATAATTAAATGTCTGATCTGGATTGTTATTGTCGATGATCTTGTCCGTTAAATGCCTTATTTCTACAACTGCCCCTTCTACCAGGATGCACAGTGCCTGGATCAGGTTTTCCAGTTCCCTGATGTTTCCGGGCCACGAGTAGGCCTGAAGAAATTTGAGGGCAGGTCTTGACAGGCTTTTTCTGCGTTCCCCGCCATGTTTCTTAAAAAAATAATCGGCAAGGATGGCAAGATCGCCTGTGCGTTCTCTGAGAGGGGGCATGGTAAAGGTGATCACCTTCAATCTGTATAAGAGATCCTCCCTGAAGTTACCCTTTTTAACCTCCGCAGCGAGGCATTTATTGGTTGCCACAATGACCCTAAATCTGAGTTTGAGTGGCGTGTTGCCGCCGACACGGTAAAACTCTTTTTCTTGTATGACCCTCAACAACTTTGCCTGCATTCTTGGGTTGAGGGAATCGATCTCATCCAGAAAAATATCGCCGCCATGGGCTAATTCAAACTTGCCTGACTTTCTTTTATCCGCGCCTGTAAAAGAGCCTCTTTCGTGTCCAAATAATTCGGATTCAATCAGCGTCTCTGGGACAGAGGCACAATTGATTGCAATAAACGGTCTCTGTTTGTTTTTTTCTATCTCATACAGGTACCTTGCCAGTAATTCCTTTCCGGTGCCACTCTCTCCCTCTATGAGCACATTTGTATTGTGGCCTTTAAGCCTATCGGCCTTCTCGAGAACAGCCTGCATCACAAGAGATTGGGTAATGATTTCAAAAGGATTGTGATGTAAGCGCGCACCCTCACTCATAAACGGTAAATGATGACTCATGTTGCACCTCAAAGTTGAAGGATGACCGGTAATTTAAACAAAAATGACATCTTTAACAATATGCACTACAATAAAATTTAAAATAACACAACCCACGCTCTATGTTATCGCATATTATGTCATGCGAGTTGCTAAAAATAAACAAAAAAGTTTAAGTCGTTGTGCCGGGGCCGTAACAACGTGATGTTGATGCATTAAAGGCATCTCAACGCCTGTATGGGTGCTTGGTGGCACGTGCTTGGTGGCACCTGCTTGATGGTACGTATCAGTTGACACCGCCCCATCGATCTGTTTTCTTACCCCGACGAACCCAATCGACAACCCGACACAGCAAAGACCACCACATCACGGAGCGATGCCCTTGTATTTGTTTTTCGCTGCAACCATAAGTAGTGTCTGTCGGGAAAGCCCCTGTTTCTCCGGAAGTTTGAAAATTTTGCCGCTTGCAAAATATTTCAAACCCTGAAAAATTATGTCTTTATATTTTGTCACGGGACATGATTTTTCAGGACTCCTGCGAAACAGGGCATTTCCCGACAGACACTCAATAACAGGAGGCCCTGCCATGTCCATGTTTTCCACCAAATCCATCGACAAGCTTCTGGACGAGGCCAATCGTTCTGATCGCTCTTTAAAAAAGGTCCTTGGCCCTCTGGATGTTGTGATGGTGGGTATTGGCGCCATTATTGGTGCCGGCATCTTTGCCATGATCGGCGAGGCGGCAGTCGGGGCATCCAGCGGGTACCCGGCGGGTCCCGCCCTTGTGATCTCTTTTCTTCTCACTGCCATTGCCTGCGGTTTTGCGGCCCTCTGCTACGCGGAGCTTGCGTCGATGGTCCCCATATCGGGGAGCGCCTACACCTATACTTACGCCACACTCGGCCAGATTGTTGCGTGGATTATCGGGTGGGACCTCATTATCGAATACGCGATCGGCAATGTTGCCGTGGCGATCAGCTGGTCCGGTTATTTCTGTGATTTTATAAAAAACACATTTGGATTTGAGTGCCCGATCTGGCTGCGGATGGACTATCGCAGTTTTGTGCAGAAGGGACTTGATCTTGCCACAGTGCCCATTTCTTTGACCTTCCCGTTGTTTTAAATCTTCCGGCGGTTGTGATTGTGCTGCTTATCACGGCTCTCCTTGTGATTGGCATCAAGGAAAGCGCGCGCCTCAACAACATGATGGTGGCCTTTAAAATCATCATCCTTCTCGTCTTTGTGGGGATTGGCTTTTATTACTTTGACAGCAGCAACTGGGTCCCCTTTGCGCCGGGCGGGATCAAGGGGATACAGGTTGGTGCTGCCACTGTTTTCTTTGCCTACATTGGTTTTGATGCCGTCTCGACGGTTTCGGAGGAGACACGGCGGCCAAAGCGTGACATGCCCATCGGGATTATCGGGTCTCTTATCATTTGCACGATCCTGTACATCCTTGTTACCGTTGCGCTGACCGGCATGATCCCTTTTATGGCCCTTAAGGAAAAGATAGCCGAGCCGCTCGTGGTGGGGCTTGAGTATCATCATGTCAACCGGTGGGTGATTGCCCTGATCTCTTTTGGTTCTGTGGTGGCCCACACGGCGGTGCTTCTGGTTTTTCAACTGGGACAGCCGCGTATCTTTTTCTCGATGAGCCGCGACAAACTGCTCCCCTCATATTTTGCGCGGATTCACCCCAAATACAAAACACCCCATGTCACCACCATTTGGACGGGCGTGATTGTGGCCGCCCTCTCTGCATTCTGCAATATCGATGAAATGGCCAGTCTGTGCAATATTGGGACCCTCTTTGCCTTTGTGCTTGTCTGTCTCGGCGTGATTATTCTGCGCTTTAAAGACCCGCACCGCGAAAGGCCCTTTCGTGTCCCCTTTGGCATTCTCTTTCCCATATTGGGGATCGCCTTTTGTCTTTTCTTGATGGGTGGGCTTGATGTGGTGACCTGGATCAGGTTTGGCGTGTGGCTCGCCATTGGACTTGTTATCTACTTTTGTTATGGTTACAGAAAGGCGCGGGCTTAAGAAAAAGCTGCATCATCACGGGCAGAAAAAAGAGCGAGGTGACCATGCACGCGCCAAGGCCCACGATGGCCATCCATCCAATCGATTGAAGCCCCGGGTGACGGGTAAAGCACATGCCGCCGTAACCTATAATGGCCGTGATGGAGGCCATGAGTGCCGCACCGCCGGAGGTTCTTAAAACATCCATGATACTTTTTCTGCCCATCTCCTCAAAGCGGTCCATGATCTGCACCGAGTTGTCTTCGCCCATCCCGATCATCGCGGGGATGACGATCATGTTGTAAAAATTAAGCCGCATGTCGGTCACAGCCATGATGCCCAGCATCCAGAAGACACCTGTGGCAAGGGCAAAGAGCACCAGTGCGGAGCGTTTGACATCGCGGTAATGCAGACCAATGAGGACCAGCATCATCAGGGAGGTGAGAAAGATCGCCGCCTTTGCCCCTTTAAACAAGGTCTGCAGGACCTCGGCAAAGACAATAGAATCACTGACCGCGTAAAATTTTTTGCCAAGCGCTGTTACTTCATGCACGTCATCGTAAAAGGCGCGGGCGTTGTAGCCGTTGTCCAGTTCGAGCTGGGGCAGGGGCATGGTACCGGCAACAGAGGTTGTCTGTTCCCCCGTGTTTCCCCAGAAGACCTCTTTGATGTCGGAGGGGATATCGGACGGCGTGATCCTTTTTGTCTCGGCAATCGCCTTGGTAAATTCATCGAGCAGTTTTTTCTCGTCCGCGTTGAGTGTGTTTAAGGCATCATCCCTGAGCATGGTGTTTATATCTGCAAGGATCGCGAGTTTTTCGTCCTGATCAAAGGGCACAAGGTCATAGTATGATCTGAAGAACTGGATTGTCTTAAAATTATTGTCATTCTTCTGCCTGTCACGCAGGACCTGTCTCATTTTGCGGGCCTGCGCCTCGTTTTCGACCAGGTAAGATGCGGGGGAGTTCACCCGGCCTGATGTTTGTTTGACAAGGCTCTTTTGATACTCGCGGTGTTCGAGTTTCATCTTGAGCTTGCTGAAGTCCCATTCAAACTCGAGGTTAGAGAGCCCAAACAGGGAGGCAATCACAAGGGCAAGGCAGAGGGTAAGCAGGAGTTTGGGAATGGGAAAACCTCTGATTCTTTCAGGAGACAGGTGTTTTATCTCGGATACCACCCTTTGTTTGTGCAGCAGCAGAAGATTAAACCTGTCCACCAGCAAAAGCAGACACGGAAAGAAAAACAGGTAACACAAAAGGGCAATGATGAGCCCGTTGCCCGCGATCCATCCAAACTCCGAAAATCCCTTAAAGTCGTTGAGAGTCAGGATATAAAAACTGGCGACCGTGGTGATGACCGCTGTGGTGCAGCTTTTACCGGTGCGGGTGATTACATTTCGGTGGGCCTGCTCGGCGGAGCCGCAGCGGCGCACATCCTGGATATAACGGGTCGCCATGTGAATCCCGATATCCACCCCAAGGCCAAAGATAATCGAAAACAAAAACGAGGTGACAAGGTTAAGCTGTTTAAAAAAAATAAAGCAAAAGGAAAAGGCAATCAGTGTGGACATGATCATCGGGATAAAAACAAGGATCACCGGAACCAGGCCAACGAGGAGTGTGGTGAGTACAGAGCCAAAGACCTTTTCTTTAAACAACATTCTTAGAAAATAGAGGTACAGCGCGCAAAAGATGGAACAGAGGCTGATCATTCCGGCGATTTTAAGGTCGTGCATCAGGGCCTCGTATTGATCCACACGGGTCTTTATGGCACCCGCATAACCATATTTGAGCGCAGGATGAAATGTTTTTAGATCCATTTTTTTAAGGTGTTCATCGACCTCTGTGCCAAATTTTTTAAAGTAACTGATGCCTTCGTCGCCGCCGGACGGGTACACATCCAGCACAAAGACGGTCTCGTCTTCATTGGTTCTGTAGCGGTTTTGCACGCCGCTTGCGTATTCGTCCTTGTACCTTTTTATAAAATCATCAAAGGTGACATCGTCTTTTTTTTCTTTGCCCGTCTCTTCGTCTTCAAAGTCAATGTACAACCCGCCCAGTTTTCTTTTTTGAATTTTTTCTTTGATGCGGTCACGGATGTTGTAGAGGTCTTCGAGCTCGATCAGCAGCAGTTTATAACGGTCGATAAAATCATACCCGATTTTTTCGATGATGACCGATTCGATGGACGACAATCCCAAAAGATGATCGCGGACAGCAAAGAGAGCCTTTTTGTTGGCTGCAGGGTCCGGTGATTCGAGGATCACAAACAGACTGCTGCGGCGGTTGAATTTTTTTTTGATCTCGTCACTGTAATGGACGCTGGGGTAGTCTGCGGGCAAAAGATGAATCAGGTCGGTCCTGATGGTGGTTAACAGCTTGATGCCATTGGGGGCCGCAAGGACGGTGAGTGCCATGCCCAGCAGGAGAATGGGGATATAAAACCGTTTTTGCAGGTTTACGAGCGACGTGAATATTTTTTCTGCGAATCTGTGCATAGGAATTTAAAAGTTGATGGTGCGCGGGTGCATTCTCCGCATAATGAAGGAACTCAGCCGCGTCCCCCAAGGGGATTTCCTTCGGGGCATCAGAGTCAAGTTAGCAACTTGGTGCATCGCTTAACTTTTTGCGGCCTCATGCCTTTTGGATTGCCATGCCTTGTAGATCAACACCAGTGTCAAAAGTACCACGGCGAGGATGAGCCCTCGCGCCCCCCACAAGTAAGGCTTGTTGCCGGCATCCTCTGGTTTAAGGTCGTGCATCAGCAGTTTGGCACCTGCCTCCTGATAGGTCCATGTGCCCAGAATCACCAGAAGGTAGAGGGGTGTGATGTATTTGATCACAAACTTAAAGACACCCGGCACCTTGATATCGGCCCCCTTGTGCATCTCGGCAAACCCCTTGTCGATGCCAAAGATCCACGAAAAGACAACGACCTCGATCACCGCAAACAGGGCGAGCCCCAGCGTGCCTATCCAGAAATCCAGTTCATCCAGAAAGCCGTATTTGTAAAACGAGACCACCAGGGCGGTGCAGAGGAGCAGGATGCCAAAAGTCCAGTTGACGGCCTTGAAGCGGCTCCATTTGAATTCATCGACAAAAAAGGCAACCGCCGGCTGAGTCATGGCCACAGAGGATGTGACGGCTGCAATAAACAGCAGCAGGAACCAGAGGGTTCCAAAGAGCTGGCCAAACGGGATTTTTTGAAAGATGACTGGCAGCGACACAAAGCCCAGGTCAAACGCCCCCTGCGCTGCGATGTTTTGTGTTTCGATAATGCCAAAAAAGGCAACCGCAACGGGGATGGCAATCGTGCCGCCAAGGATGACCTCGGCAAACTCGTTAAGGGAGGATGTGGCCAGACCGTTAAGGGTGACGTCCTCAGTCTCCTTGACATACGAGGCGTAGGTGTTGATCATGCCCTGTCCGAGGCTTAAGGTAAAAAAGATCTGCCCCGCGGCCACAAGCCAGACACCGGCTTGCGAGAGCCTGCTAAAATCGGCGTTCCACATAAATCCCAGACCGGCGCTGATGCTCTGGTCGGGGAGTGCGGGATCGGGGGCGCCCAGTGTGAGAACGCGGATGACGAGAACAATTGCAAACACAAACAATAAGGGCATGCCGTAGCGCGCGAGCACTTCTATCCCCTTGGAGATCCCCCGGACGAGAAAGAGATAATTAAGGGCGAGGGTGATACCCACAAAAACAATAACCGGGCCGATTGATGTAAAGAAGTTGTTGGATTCCACCCCCTGAAACCCCAGCAGAAAATGTCTCATGGCCTCGCGGCTCTCGTGTCCCATGTAGGCACCGGTTGCCGAGAACCAGGCATAGCCGAGGGTCCATGCCTCGATAAATACGTAGTAGGTCCCGATCATAAAGGGCAGAAAGATGCCAAAGGCGCCAAGGTATTTGGCGATGGGGTGTTTCCATAACAGCGAGAACATCCCCGGTGTCGTCCCGTGCCCCCTGCTACCGCCATAGCGGCCAATGCTCCACTCGACCCACATGAGGGGGATACCCAGCACAAGCAGCGCAATAAAGTAGGGGACGAGAAAGGCCCCGCCACCGTTGGCAGCGGCCTTGACGGGAAATCGTAAAAAATTGCCAAGACCTACGGCATTACCGGCCATGGCCAAAATGAGCCCGGCACGTGTGGCCCAGTAGTCACGTTTGGCGTGGCCGTGATCGGCAGCAGCACCCGCGGGTTTCTTTTTTGTGAGGAGTTTGAACAGACAAAAAAAGGCCAGACAAAGAATAAACCCCCAACCCAGTATCAGAGACACCCACCCCGAGGTATTTAATCCGGTGTTTGGCATAAGAGACCTTTCGATAATTCTGCACGTGTCAGTTGCAACACATCTGGCGTCTGTATATTTACCTCATAAGATGTATTTAGGATAATTGACACCATGGGATATTCAAAAGGGTTCGGGATTGCAAGGTTAATTTGCTTTGCACCGAGGGCTGCCCACGTTGGATTTATAAATAGGAATTTCAAAGTCGACAGAGCGCGGGTGTATTCCGCGCAAAATGAAGGAAGTCAACCGCGTCAAAGTCAAGTTAGTAACTTGTTTGTCAGAATTTTCTTAGGTTGACACAAGTCGCGCGATCTGTTTTTTTGCGTCGCCATGTCGACCCAATCAGTTGTACCCATCAACGAAACCGAAACCCCTGTTGCCGCAGCGGCATTGACTCCCATGATGCGGCAGTATTACGACATCAAGTCCCAGTACACAGATGCCATTGTGCTGTACAGGCTTGGCGATTTTTACGAGATGTTTCACGACGACGCTGTCCTGGCGAGCAGTCTGCTGGATCTGACCCTGACCACCCGCAACAAGAATTCCGAAAATCAGGTCCCGTTGTGCGGTGTTCCGTACCACTCGGTTGAAGGCTACATTGCAAAACTGATCAAGTGCGGTAAAAAAGTGGTTGTCTGTGAACAGACAGAGGACCCCAAACAGGCCAAGGGGCTTGTCCGGCGTGAGGTCACGCGTGTTGTGAGCCCTGGCATTGTTCTGGAGGAACAATCGCTGACCGCCCGGGCCAATAATTTTGTCCTGTGTTTTATCAAGTGCGGGGACAGCATGGGGGCAACGGATGAAAAATTTGCCTGCGCCCTGTGTGATGTGTCCACAGGTCTTCTGGAGTATTTTTTTATCGAAGGGATCGCAAAATTAAAGGACGAGATTGCAAGACTTGGCATCAGGGAGTTTTTTTATCGCGAGTCTGATCGCGATAGTATCGCTGTCAAAGAAATCACGCAGACCCTTTCTTTTCTGTATCATCACGCGGCGAGTGATCTTTTTTCTGACGCTGATTTTGCCGCGGACCTTCTTTTCAAATATTACAATGTCGGTTCGCTGTCTGCCCTTGATCTTGTACAAAAGGACGCGGCATGTGTCCTTGGCTTGATGCTTGGTTTTTTAAACGAGATCAAAATTCTCTCCGAGAATCTTTTGCAGCAGCCTGTCTTGCGTGAAGGCAAGACGCATCTTTTTATGGATGAACCCGCCATCCGCACCCTCGAACTCTTTAAAACCTTGAGGGATGATCATCATCAGGGGACCCTGCTCTGGCACCTTGATCACTGCAGGACGGCCATGGGTTCCAGACGGCTCTGCGAATTTATAAGATCACCGCTGATGGAGGTTAATACAATTGAGTCAAGACTCTCTGCGGTTGAAGAGATTTTAAACACGCAGTCTTTACAAGACCTGCTTGATGAATTTTTAAAGGGCATTGCCGATCTCGAACGTCTTGCAAACAGGTTTGTGGTGAAGACCGCAAACGCCCGCGACGCGGTTGTTTTAAAGGAGAGTGTTGGCAGTCTGCCCAGGTTAAAACAGGGACTGCTCTCATGCCAGAGCCCCCTGCTTCAGGAGTTGGGAGGTCACATACACGACCTGGGTGCGCTGGCCACCCTCATTGACAAGACCATCCTCGAGGAGCCTGCCCCTGGCCTTAAGGACGGCGGCATCATTGCCTTTGGTGTCAGCGCAGAGCTTGACGAACTCAGGGAGATAGAAAAAAGCGGCAAGGGGACGATCGCCCGCATGGAATCCACGGAGAGGGAAAAGACGGGCATCTCCTCGCTTAAAATCAGGTACAATAATATTTTTGGTTATTACATCGAGATCACCAACACGCACAAGGACAAGGTTCCTGACAGGTACTTCCGAAAGCAGACGCTCACAAACTCCGAGCGCTACATCACAGAAGAACTCAAACAGTATGAATCAAAGGTCTTGGGGGCTCACGAGAGGATCAAGGCGCTCGAATACGATCTTTTCTGCGCCTTAAGGGACAAAGTTCACGAACAATGCCCCCGCATCAAAGAGACGGCGGGTGCTGTTGCTGTGGTTGATGTCCTGCACTGCTTTGCGACAGTGGCCCGGCGATTTAGATATATCAGGCCAAAGGTGACTGAGGAGAGTGTGCTTGATCTTAAGGGGGCGCGTCATCCCATACTGGAGAGGCTTAATCCCTCGGAGAGCTTTGTGCCCAATGATCTTGGTCTTGACAGTCGGGACAACTCCCTGATGATCATCACGGGACCCAACATGGCCGGAAAATCAACAGTGATGCGCATGACAGCGTTGATCTCCATCATGGCCCAGATGGGTTCCTTTGTCCCGTGTGATGAGGCGCTTGTCGGCATTGCCGATCGCATTTTCACGCGTGTGGGGGCGCACGATCATCTGCAGAAGGGGCTTTCCACTTTTATGGTCGAGATGGTGGAGACCGCAAAAATACTGCGAGAGGCAACACCACGCAGCCTGATCATTCTCGACGAAATAGGCCGCGGCACATCCACCTTTGACGGGCTGAGCATTGCGTGGGCTGTTGCAGAGGACATTCATGACCGGTTGCATGCGCGCACATTGTTTGCAACGCATTATCACGAACTCTGCGACCTTGCCGAGCAAAGGCGCGGGATCAACAATTTTCAGATGGCGGTCAGGGAGTGGGGTGGCCGGATCATCTTTCTGCGCAAGTTCAAGCCCGGCGGTTCAAACCGCAGTTACGGCGTGGCAGTGGCCAGCATGGCGGGGCTTCCTGTCAACACCGTAAACAGGGCTAAAGAGATTCTCAAACTTCTTGAACTCAAGGACGTTTCGTTTAAGTCCGAACTGGATAAAAATGAGGGCGGGCAGATGTCGCTCTTTGATCAGGCAGAATCGCAGATTATAAAAAGACTGCAAGGGGCCGATATCAATCAACTGACTCCCCTTGAAGCACTGCAGTTTCTCGCAGACTTAAAGGACATGGTGAAATAACATTGCCCTGGCATATCAAACAAATTCCCCATTTCAATCCTGTTCCCATAGCAAAAGAAAATTATGAACAGTCTGTTCCCTGCCTTGATCTCAAACACAAAACAGGGGACGGGCTTCTTACAGAGGCAAGGGAGTACCTTGTCCTGTGCAACCAAAACATCGAGACACTGATTGGCGAGCACCGGGAACCCCTGGATGTTCACAGAATCCGATCGGTGATGATCGACCGCCTGGTCACCGCGCTCTTTGGCAGGTACCAGGCAGACTTGCCGCAGGGTGAACAGGCAGGAGAAGATGTCTGCGCCCTCGTGGCCACCGGTGGGTATGGACGCGAGGAGATGTCGCTGCTTTCCGATATCGATCTCCTTCTTGTTTACAACAACAAACCGGATGATTCTCTCTCGTCTCTGATGAAGAAGATTCTTTATGTCCTGTGGGATCTTAAATTCGACATAGGTCACGCGATCAGGACATTAAAAGATTGTGAAATGATGATGCTTAAGGAACACACCGTGATGACATCACTGCTTGATCTCAGGCTTATTGCAGGCAGCAGGCGTGTTTTTAACGAACTTGTAGAGATCAGGGACAGGTTGCTCTCGGACCATGTTTTTATACGGAGGCTGATTCAATCCAAGATCAATGAAAGGGAGTTCCGCCTCGACAAATACGGCGGCAGCGTTTATCTTTTGGAGCCCCACATCAAGGAAGGAGAGGGGGGGTTAAGGGATCTGCAGATGATCCGCTGGCTTGCCCGTATTATCGACATCAGGGGCGGGTTTTACGGGCTTGAGACGGCGGGGTATATCAACGATGTGACGGCCATGTCGCTGACGCTCGCGCTTTCATACCTGCTTAACTTAAGAAACCGGCTCCATTTGCTCACACGCGCCAAAAACGACCAGCTTTCGTTTAATGCACAGATCAGCATTGCCCGTGATGATGGTTTTACAGACGACAACATTTCTCTTGGTGTCGAAAAATTCATGCAGAACTATTACGCGATAGCGACTCAAAACAACATCAACGTCAAAAATCTCGTTCAGAAAATCCTGTCCGGGCAGAAATCTTTTTCAGGCTGCGGCTTTGCGGCTGTCAGTCCAAGAATGCTCGACGAGGATTTTAAGGTCCTCGATGGAAAGATTGCGGTGATTGATGACGAGGTGTTTCATAAAAAACCGCATGCCCTCCTTGCCATATTTGAGCATGTTCAAAAAACGGGACAGGATCTGCATTTTCACGCCTGTGAACTTGTGGCGCAGAATATCTTTCGTGTGGATGACAGCTTTAGAAGAGACCCTGTGATCTGCGACCGGTTCAAGAAAATGCTGGCGAGTTACGAAAACCTTGGGAAGACCATGTTTGCGATGCACGAGGTGCATTTTTTTGATGCACTGATCCCCGCTTTTCAAAAAATCAGGAACCGTGTGCACTACGATGCCTATCATGTCTATACCGTGGACACACATTCAATCTTTGCGCTCAACGAGATCTCAAGGCTGTATTCCGATCCCCTGTATGAGCAGAAGTTCCCCTCGTTTAAAAAGGCACTGCTCGATATCAAGCAGCCGGACCTGTTAAGCCTTGGTCTTCTTTTGCACGACATCGGCAAGGGCGAGGGCAGGGATCATTCGATCATAGGCGCAAAGATTGCCCGTGAGATCGTGAAGGGGTTGGGCTATGCAGAGGACGCCTGCGAACTTGTGGAGTTTCAGGTCTTGTCACACCTCACGATGCCCCATCTGTCGCAACGACGTGACCTTGAAGACTATCACATGGTCAAGGAATTCGCCAAGGCCGTGAAGTCCATGAGACGCCTTAATCTGCTCTATGTGCTGACCTGGGCCGATATCAGGGCGGTCAGTCCCGAGGCATGGACAGAGTGGAAGGGCAATCTTCTCGAAAAACTCTATCAGAGGACGCGGGATGTTATTGTAAGGCAGGAAAAATACGAGGATGTGGTACAACGGAGACTCATCGATATCAAAAAAGCCGTCATGGAGAGATCGACAGACAGCGCCGAGGCGGACCAACTTTACGATTTTTTAAAATCCATTGCCCCCCGCTATGTCCTTGCCCATTCATTTGAAGAGATTAACCAGCATTTTAAAATGCTCATGAACCATAATGACGACAATCTTTTTTTTCTGCACAAAGAGATTGCCCGCGATGTGATCAGTGAGGTGGTTATCTACACCTGGCTCAACCCCCGTGTTTTTCCCCTGGTCACGGGGGTGATGCTTTCGCTGGATATTAATATTCTCTCCATGGAAAACTTTACCTTTACCGATGGCCATGTGTTTATCAAGATGAAGGTTCAAAGCCGTGACAAACACAGCCTGATTAAAGCCGGTCTGGTCGAGACCCTCAAAAAGAACCTCAATGATGTTTTTATGGGCAGAACAACCGTGAGCACGCTGCTTGCAAACAGAAGGAGCTCCCTGTTTTTACGAAAAAAGGTTGTGGGCAAAATACAGACCAGGGTCAATACAGACAACGACGTCTCAGGATATTATACCGTGATTGATGTTTTTACCTACGACCGGATAGGTTTGTTGTACGACATGGTCACCTGTCTTGTGGAGCAGGGGTGTTATCTCGATGTCTCCAAAATATCCACGAATGGGGATCAGGTGATTGATTCTTTTTACGTCAAGGATATTTTTGGACAGAAGATCAAATCCAAAGAGAAGCTTGACGATATTAAAAAGGCACTGCTCTCCGTGCTTGATGCGTGACGGCACGTGGGGTTAAAGGCGATGTATGTCATTACTTGTCATTGCACTCATTGTTTTTGCACTCACAGGCATCTGGCTCTACCGGGACAGACGCTATTTACGAAAAGACATCAGGGCAGTTGCAGGAGACCAAACAAAAAAACTGCTCAATATTCCAACGCGGGATGACAAATTTCCCGTTGATTTTAAAAAACACAGAAGCGGCAGAACCGCCTCCAAAAAAATACTCGAAAAAATGAACGAGCGGGGTGACGTGCGTTGATGGTCAGGAACAAAATAACAAAACAGTTAATATACATGATGCCATAACTTTTTGTTGATATTTCTTTCATGCAACGGGGGCCCGCGCCTCGTGCCTCGGCTTAGCCCCCGCTATTGACTACACAGCCCTTCGGGCCATCATATGTACACAAAAATCATCGTTTGAAAACTGTTGAACAACAGACACAATAGTCATCAGGCTGAAAACGATTATGGTTGCCTGTTTGATCAGATTTCAGTGAAATTTTGCAGTGAAATCTAGGGAAAAGACTTACGTCTCTACTCGTGCCGGAAGGGCGTGGGGGATTACAACATGCCCCTATTCCTGCACATCTCGCTCAGGACCTTCTGGTCGCGCTTGTCGAGGTTCTCGATGAGGACATCGGACAGATACTTCTCTTTTGTCCAGCCATGGAGGGCGAGTTTTGCAAAACCCTCGTCAAAGAACGAAGTACTCGCGATGATGACGCCCGAAAAATCAACTTTGACCTTTTCGTTTTCGACTGCGGCTTTAAGGATCATATTCCTCAATCTTTCGCCGGCAACCCTTGTGATATGATCAGCTCCGAACTCATTTTTAATTATGATCGTTCTCATTTTTTTCCTCCGTGGAGAGCGAATCTTGCGAAGCACCATGTCCCTATAAGCGGATATTTCAACATGCCCTTCTGCGATCTCCGCGTCTTGAAATATCGCCTTATCTGCGCCCGCCGGCTTAGGATCGTCAGCTTGCCTTCATTCTCTTTTAGCAGGTCGAAAAAATAATGGAGGCCCAGCCCGCCGGTCCTCTGTCTCCTTGTGCTCGTTCCGTCCTCCATCGCCAGTTCGAGATATCCAATGTCATTTTGGCATTCATATTTTTGTTCGAGCTTTGCCGGTATCGAAACGCCCATGTCCAACAGGCCTGCATGAAATTCGTTGTTCCACAGTCCGGCATAGGCATAATATCTTTCAGATGAGGAGTGGTCAGCGCTGTTTTGCATGAGCTCGTTCATTATGAGAAGGCTTGAATAGAGCAGGTCGCCGGGAATTTTACTCGAGAAAATTTCGTTGAGCCGTTCTGCGAGCAGACCGTCAATAGCTCCCGCGGAACCACGAATGAGCATCGTCCTGTCTTCGAAGTTGTTTGCTTTCGGTTCTGGCAGTGACTTGAAGGAGGCGATGTTCATCATATTGGCAACGACAGGTAGAACCGAAATTTTTTGTGGCACGTTCTTGCTGACCACATGAATTCTTTGCTCAACCATCGCGTCAAAGAGACATGAGAGCAGGGCGTGGCCGGCGGGAGAAATGGCAGACGTCTTGGACCATTCGAGTTCGATCTCCAGTTTTCCTGTCCCTGCGGTCTTGGCGGCATGAATCACCTTCAGGAGATAATCTATCCGCCCGTCGTCAATTGTCCGCGGTAATGTATATCTATGCTTCATGTCCTCTCCGTAGATGCTTTTGCTACTCTAAATATAGTCGCAAAATGGCATTATTGCAAGCGTTTTGACCACATTTATTGAGTATTCTTGTTTAACTTATTGTTTTTACGAATATAATATGCGATCAAATGTAAGATCGCAAATGATGGAAAAAGTTAGATGGAGGAAAAGTGTGGGCAGGGAATAATTGAGCACTATCAGAGTGTTACGCCAATCGAATATCTTTGGCGTTTTTGCTCCGTCTGAGGGTTTTTCCTCCGTCTGACGGTTTTTCAATAACTAATTGGAAGAAACTATTGGGGTAGAAAGATCACAGGTTTAAACTTTCCTTTTTTTTGACAGGCCTTTAACATCCAACAATTTTTCAAGATCCAGCATATCCTGCGGTCGACCCGCGTGTTTTTTGGATTTTATGAGATCGTTTATATTTAATAGATTTATCGGTGTTTCGCCGTATTTGGCGCGTTTTCTGTTTTTCCAAGCCACACTGAAACTGACACCCTCAACATTAAGGAGAATATCTATACGCACAGGGGCTACACCAATTTGAATAATGATATTTTTGTTTTTGAAATCTTCTATGGTGACACCTTTAAGTGGGGCCCCAAAGTTTTTTAGGGAACCAAGGATTTTTTTGGGATCATTGAGTTCTTGAATAACCCAGACATCCATATCCTTTGTGTAGCGGGGCTCTGTGTAATAAATAGCAGCCTGTCCTCCCACAATAAGATATTTGATTTTATGTGCGTTGAATATTTTGAACAGATCTTCGTAATCGGGGCATACGTCCACGTATTTTCCTCACTTTTTTATGGTAATCAACAATCATCCCCCACGCCGCGGCAAAACGGGCAAAGGCACCCGCCTTAAGCCAAAAATCTCGATTGTAAGTCTTGGCCTCATCGTGCGACATAGCAACATGTAACGAGACTTTTTTTTTCTTACTTTTCACACGGCGAAATTAACATCATTATCACGATGCTTCAACATAAAAAAGTTGTGAATCTGAGACGTTGCCTGTTTATACTGATCCGCAATCGAAGTGATGCCAAAGATCAAAGGATCAAAGTACCTGGCACCTGTGCGATCAAAGTACCTGGGATCAAAGTACCTGGCACCTGTGCAAAGGCAACATTTTGATCATAGTACCTGGCACCCATGCCTTCGATCTGTCTGGGTATGTTTCAAGCGAACAGCGCAATGATCGGCAAGGTTTTTGTTTTTTTGACCTTATGGGTTGTTATGGCATTCTCAGGTTGATAAAGTACCTCTAAATAAAATGTTGCTGAAAACAAAACAAGTGACAGAGATGTCTATGCTTGGTATTCTCGCGTGTGAGTATGAGTCCTACGGTATTAAGAATTAGAGGCTATAGATTCTATTTTCTTTCAAACGAAGAAGATCGTATGCATGTTCATATTATTTGCGGTGAAGGTGAGGCCAAGTTTTGGGTGGAACCCATAGTGGCGCTGGCGACGTATCACAATCTCAGTGCAAAAAAATTAAGTGAAATCCAAAGACTTGTTGAGGAGCACAAAAATGAGATCATCAAAAAATGGAAAACATATTTTGGCGTCAGTTGAAAACATCACACCATTTGGCATATGGCTGTTTGTTGACGGGAAAGAATACTTTTTAGACTACAACGAATACCCCTATTTTAAGGATCAAACCATCAAATCAATTCAAAACGTTAGTTTGCATAACGGGTTTCACCTCTGTTGGCCCGAACTAGATGTTGATCTGGAGATTGACAATCTCACACACCCTGAAAAGTATCCTTTGAAAAGCAAAATCAAAAATAAAAAAACACTCAAGGTTGCTTGATGGAATTGGAAAGGTGCCACTTACCCGGGAAAGGTGCCACTTACCCGGAAAGGTGCCACTTACCCGAATTTTGCCATGGAACCGGATTTTTACGAATAATCATCACAAGCGCTGTCAAAGCGGATTGTGTGTGACAGGTAATGGGTACAAGACAACCTTAAAACCCAGTTTGTTGTCGTTCTTTTCTTTGGATTCGATGTGGTAGTCCATGACAAGTTTTTTTCTGATTTCTTTTATTCTGGCGGCGGCAATGTTTTTTGCGCCATCAACTTTTGGGTTGGTATTAACAGTGACATTGATTGTCACCCTGTCTACAATGGTGGCATCCAAGGCCACACCAAAGGCCTGCAAGGCAGTAACGACCTTGTTAAAAATCCTGAGGACAATTATTATTGGAGAAGATATATTTTTGTATAGGAATCTCAAAGTCGACAGAGCGCGGGTGCATTCCTCGCAAAATGAAGGAATTCAACCGCGTTAAAGTCAAGTTAGTAACTTGACCAAGAGGATTTAACATGGCACACGGCATATTTTGGCAGAGAGAGAATGTTTTGAGTGATCCCGTAGGGATGTGATGAAATTCTAAGCGCTGTCTTTACAAATTGTTTCTTTTCTAAAAGAAACTGGTGGAGGCTTTTCATACCCGTGCCCTTTTGGCTTTTGACTTCAATGGGCACCACAAAACCATTTTGTTCGATGAGCAAATCTACCTCGGCCTGGGCTGAGGGCTGTTCTCTGTGCCAGTAATAGATTGCTGGCGATTCGTTTTGTTGCGTGCAACTCAACAATTCCTGCGCTACAAGTTGTTCTGCAATTGCCCCGCGGTTTGACAAAAAATCGGGCCGTTCTTGACTCAGTTGAGACAAAGAAAGCCCCAAGAGTCTTAAGCACAGCCCCACATCAACAAAAAACACCTTGAATTTTTCGGGCTTGATTTGCGCCTCAAGAGGAAGCCCGTTTGCAGAGCTGTGACAGGCCTTGTAAGCAAGACCGGCCTTGACCAAAAGATTCAGCGCCTGTGCAAGCTCTCTGGATTTTGAATGAGGATCAACGTGGCTGTATTTAAATTTTTGGCCCAGCAATCTGGGGATACTGGCAAAGACCTGCCGCATATCATCAATGCGCACCATGGGGGCATACTTATGAAAATCTTCACGGTAGTTCACAACCAAGCGCTGTTGAACGGCCTGACAATCATTGAGATCTCCGCCCTCGATATGTGTTCGAACAACCTCGGGCATTCCGCCAAGCAGGGTGTAGAGGCCCACGTCTTTTAAAAGCATTTCGTGGACCGAAGTGGCGAGCGGTTTGTTTTTTATTTTTTTGATGGCGCCCACCATGTCCTCACGCCCCCGCGCCAACATGAATTCCTCAAAATTCATGGGGAAGAGATGAAGAAAATCAATGCGTCCCACCGGAAAGCTCAAACTGGAAAACGCAAACTCCAAAAGAGACCCTGCCGCAATGACAGGGAGTGTAGGAAGTTTTTCTTTGAAATATCTGAGTGACAAAAGGGCCTCAGGACAGGCCTGAATTTCATCGATGAAAAGAAGTGTTTTGCTATCTAAAGTTATTTTGTTTTGAGTGAGTTGCGAAATGGCAGTGATAAGCTGGGCAGGTTTTCCAAAAAGATCTTTGAAAGCTGGAATCAATTCCGTTTGAGCCTCCAAATTTATTTCTACAAAATTTTTGTAAGACTTTGCGTGTTCACGGACAAGCCATGTTTTGCCTACCTGCCTGGCACCACGAACAAGAAGGGGATAGCGATCTTTTTTGGATTTCCACTGATCAAATGAAATTAAAGCTTTTCTCCTCATGTTTGTATTATATCCAACAAGTGGCTAAAACACAAACATATTTTGTCCATACAATGGACAAAACGGGCCCGCCCACCATGATGATTTTGTAGTTTAACGATTTGAACGACAAGTTACTAACTTGACTTTGACGCGGTTGAATTCCTTCATTTTGCGAGTAATGCACCCGCGCTCTGTCGACTTTGAAATTCCTATACAATAAATTATTAAAAGATGGGGTGAATAGTTAAATAGTGCCTGTCGGGAATTATCCCTCTAAAAAAAGGGGAAATCTCTCCAGATCAAAGTACTTGGCACCCGTGTACCCTGGCACCCGTGTGCCCACAACACTAAACATTTGACTTCAGCCTGATAGTTCTTTACTTGGGGGACAGGTCTTGGTATGGGAGAGTTGGGCTTGTAAAACGCAATGATTGCAACAGATTAGCTTTTGTAACATCCATAATGACCATCAGAAAAGTAAAATTATGCAAGCACAAGGGTTGCAACAATGTTGCAACAACACAGGGCTTCTGCCGTTTCCATTATCTAAAAAACTGGAGACAAATAAAAGAAAAGGCCCAAAAAAAGGCGCTTAAAAGTCTCAACAAGTACATCGATCACCTCATGCATAAACATCCCGATGGTTACATGGATGTCATCCGTGAAGACTTAAAAAACTACGACCACTTTTCTCGCAAGGCGGATAATTTCATCGCCGAGGACGATTTTCACGATATCATGGACGACCTCAATCAAGAAGATGTCGAAAAGATCATCGGTTCAATCAAGGTGGACGATTCTTATTAATCAGCCCTTAGCCCCCAGCTATCAGCCCCCAACCATGAGCCTTGAGGTATTATGAGTTGCTTCATCTGTGCTGGTGTTTGTGTTGATTGTTGATTGTTGATTGTTGGGGGCTGAGGGATTTTGACCTTTGTTCACGTTCTTCGTTCACGTTTTTCGTTTTTTTGGCTAAGGGCTGATTACATGAAAGTTTACATCAAAACATTTGGATGTCAGATGAACGAGCAGGACAGCGCGCAGATGTTTGCCCTGCTTGACGGGCAGGGGTATGAGAGAGTCGATGAGGCCTGCCTTGCAGATCTCATTTTGTTTAACACATGCAGTGTGCGCGAAAAGGCCGCTCAAAAGATTTTCTCCGAGCTTGGCAGGGTGCGTTTGTTAAAAGCAGACAATCCCTCGGTGATCATTGGTGTTGCAGGCTGCGTGGCCGAGCAGGAAAAAGAGAGGTTGCTGGTTCGTTTTCCCTTTATCGATCTCATTTTTGGCCCCGATCACATCCGTCATCTTGTCAACTTGATCGAGGCAGTCAAAAACAATCGCAGTTGCAAAGACAAACAGGTCGTCCAGAAAACCGGGTTTGATTTACGAAAGGACTTTGAGTTTTTAAATGTTCTCCCTGCGGAGAACGAGTCTCCGGCCAAGGCCTTTGTGACCATTCAAAAGGGCTGTGATAACATCTGTTCGTTTTGTATTGTCCCCTTTGTGCGCGGTCGCGAAGTCTCCCGTCCTCATCAGGCGATCATCGACGAGATCAACGCGCTCGTTGAGAGGGGGGTGAAAGAGGTGACCCTGCTTGGCCAGAATGTTAATTCGTATGGACTCAAAAACCCGGGTTCAGTCAGTTTTGCGGGGCTTCTCGAACTCATTGCTCAAAAGACAAAACTAAAAAGGTTGCGGTTTACCACCAGTCATCCCAAGGACGTCAAGGACGACTTGATTGATCAGTACGTTGTGAACCCCATCCTTCTTCCCCAGATGCACCTCCCTGTCCAATCAGGCTCCGACCGGATACTTAAACTCATGCGCAGGCAGTACACCGCAGGTGATTATCGGTCTCTTGTCGAAAACTTGAGACGTAAAGTCCCGCACATCAGTTTTTCTACCGATCTTATTGTCGGGTTTCCCACCGAGACAGATGATGACTATGCAGCAACCTTGCGACTCATGGACGCTGTGCGTTTTGATCAAACTTTTTCCTTTGTCTATTCACCCAGACCATACACGCGGGCTGCAGAGCTTGAAGATGACGTGCCGCAGGAGGTCAAGGCCCTGAGGCTTAAACAGCTTCTGGAACGAGACACACAAATCACGAGGGAGAACAATCAGGCAATGTTGGGCAGGATTTATGATGTCCTTGTAGAAAAAATTGACAAAGAAAATGAGGGACATCCATTTACGGGCAGAACCCCGTCAAACAGGATTGTGCATTTTGCCGGAGCGTGTCAGGCGGGCGATATTGTGAGCGTTAAAATTGTCAAGGCCAACCCCCATTCGTTATTTGGGGAGCAGAATGCCGCGTAAGGGTCTGCCCGGAAATAACTGTTCTTTTTTGGCGCTCAGATTGGGGTTAGATTTGGCCGATCTGAATGAGCAAAACCGGAGGAATAGCAGGGCTATTTTGAGGCTTTTGCGATTGAAGATCGGTCAAAGATGACCACAAGATGAGATGCCAAAATGAACAGTTATTTTCGGGCAGACCCTAAGGGACTGTTTTGGTCGAGTGTGAATCTTTGGTTGTATTCTTGCGTGGTTTGCGTTATTTTTTTGCAGGCCTCTTGAGATGTGGTGTGTGAAACTTGCAGGCAGCGGGCCAACATTATGGTGGGTAAAACCCACGCGCAAGTCCGGGCACGGCGGGGATGTTTAATGATCTGACTCAAAGGTCGTCGCATGGCCGGGCGGGATAGCAAATTTGTGAGTGATCAAATAAAAATGTTTGTCAGTGGTTTGACGATAGACCCTTTTACCAACATGCCCATCGTCATCATGAAGGATGAGTCGGGCAGGGTGGCCCTGCCGATCTGGATAGGTCTCATTGAGGCGTCCTCTATTGCAACAGAGATCGAAAAAATAGAACTCTCCCGTCCCATGACCCACGATCTGATCAAAAAAATTTTTGAGGAGTTAAATGCCGTTGTCAAAAGGGTCGAAATCAACGATCTTAAAGACAATACTTTCTTTGCCACAATTTATGTTGTGGGTCAGAACAAAGAGTTTTCGATAGACTGCCGTCCCTCAGATGGCATTGCCGTTGCCCTTCGCACCAAATCCGATATTTTTGTGAGTCAAAAAGTCATCGACAAATCCAGAAAACTCGAAAACGTCCATCAGTCAGAGGACCAGATGAAAGAGCAAAAGTGGACGGAGATACTGGAGAGTCTTGAGCCCGAAGACTTCGGTAAATACAAAATGTAAAAAGGGGTCTCTTCATGCGTCGGTCCCGATACCAGTTGTGGATTCCGTGTGTTCTTCTGTACGCATTTATTACTTTTGTCTCGTCGATTCCAGGCCAGGATCTCGCGGAGATCATCGTTAAACCCTCCATCTATTTCGACAAGCTGGTTCATTTTGTCCTGTATGCCTTTTTAGGCATGGTGGTTGCCCGCGCTTTAGCCTTCGAAGAATGCTACCAACATCTCAAAAAGCGCTGGTATCTTTATTTTGCTGTTATCCTGCCCCTTGTCTCCCTTGTTGATGAGATCCACCAGATTTACGTCCCTGACAGAAACATGGACTACTACGACTGGTTTGCCGATATTGTGGGGGCTGTCTTTGGGGCCGTGTTTTATGTCATATTTGTTTTACGAAAAGAAGACGCAAAAAGCCTTGCTGTGCTTGAAAGAAGGGACATCAGGGGGTTCGGCTTGATCCTCGCGATGGCGTATTTTGTGGCTTTGCTGGGTCTCAACATCTTCGATTACAAGCACGGCATTCTCAAAAACTTCAGTCATCTGGTCTTTGTTTTTATTCTGATCGAATACGGGCTCTTGGGACTTTTAACGATCAGGTTTTTGTACTTAAGAAGGGACAGAAAATTTTTTATGCTGAGGGACTGGTTGTTTGTGGTCTTTTTTGGTGTGAGTTTTGTCTGTCTGTATCAGATTTCTTTGTATGTGTTAAGGAACGAATTTTTGGAGCTGCGGGAGGTTTTCTGGTCTTTGTTTAGTCTTTTTCTCGGCGCATTGGGTTACTACATAGACAAGCAGATCGAAAGATTTAGAAAAAAAATAGTCGAGGATCACCTGTACAAAAGAAAAACATGGCAGAGGCTTTATTTTTTTCTTCCCCCAATCATTATTATTGGTGCCATATCGTTTATGTCGGCACAGTCACCCAAGGTGCTTTACGAGACGCAGATCCCCCTTCCAACGCAGGTTTTTCCCCAGCGGGGCGCCCTGTCGATTTTTAAAAATTATTTTATCCTTCATGCCTTTCAGTTTTTTGTTCTGGGACTCTTTTATTTCAGGGCGATCAACTGGGAGACATGGTGGCACAAAAAAAGCCACAGGCTTTGGATATGGATCTTTGCCTCACTGTTGATAGTTTTTTATTCCTTCTTCGATGAAATTCACCAGTCATTCACTCCCGGTCGCGTTGGTGATCCCTACGATGTGCTCACCAACATTGCGGGGCTGGTTTGCTCACTTATGGTTTATCTGCTCGTGTACCGCAAAATAAAGGACACTTTTTTTGGCGAGGAAAACGGCGATCACGTGTCTGGCACAGAGAGTCTTCTTGATAAATCTTGAAAATTGTTTCATGTACCCGCCATGCATAAACCATCCGATTTCTGGTTCACTTTTGCGCCGCTCTTTGTGATCAACACTTATGTCTTTGTCACTTTGACCCTGTTTGCCTTTATTTCAAAAAAAAGACCAAAAACCGCAGAAATCGAGTCGAGACACTCCTCTGTCATCCTTAATAAATGGATTCGAGAGTACTGGATGTGGCTCACAGCCCCTATTTACAGTTTTTTTATCAGGTTTAATGTGACTCCAAATGCCATCTCGTTTTTGGGGACAGTGATGGCGTGCCTGTGCGCGGTTGCCTTTGCCTTTTCGCACATGGGACTTGCGGGGTGGCTGATGGTGTTTGGGGCGAGCTTTGATTTTTTTGATGGTCAGATTGCCCGGGCGACCAACAGGGTGACAAAGGCGGGGTCATTTTTTGATTCTTCTCTCGACAGACTTTCAGAAGCGGCAACTTTGACAGGTCTTGCTTACCTTTACAGAAACAGTTTTATTTTTTGGATTGTGATGGGTATCTATGTGGGATCCATGCTGACCAGTTACACCAAGGCGAAGGGCGAAACCATGGGTATTGATTACGCGGGCGGCATGATGCAAAGGCCTGAGAGGATCGCCTACCTTGGGGCTGGTGCCATCCTTACCCCCATGTTGACTTACTTTGTGCACCCCTTGCTTGCCAGGGTATTCACCCAACTCACCTATGCCGATTGTGAGAGTTATCTTTACTGCATCCCGCTGACGTTTGTCTGCGTTTTCTGCAATGCGGCCGCGTTCAATCGAATAGTCAACATCATGAAATTACTCAGCAAAAACGACAATAAAGCCCGCAATTAATAAGGGTTGCAAATAATATATAAATTCAATAGTGTTCCGCCTCTTAAAAATGTAGACACTCAGGGGTTTTATGCCAAAGAAAAACAAAAAAAAATACAAGCTCAAAACGCACAAAGGGGCTGCAAAGAGGTTTGACGTAACTGCAAATGGCAAGGTCAAGCGTTCCAAGGCCAACAAGAGACATATATTAGAGTCCAAATCAAAAAAAATGAAGCGGCAGGCACGCAAATCAACTTATGTCCATGATGCCAACATGGATGCCGTCAAGCAGATGCTGCCGTATGGTTAAAACCTTAAAAGGTTTTTTCTATGCCCAACAGAAATCCCCTTGGGGGATGCTTGGCGCGTTGTGCTAGATATGTCACTGGCATGTCCATCAAAAAGCACGGCAACAGTGTTTTTCAAGCAGCGAGTCCGCGTAGTGTTCTCCGCTTTTTGCGGGTTAAAACCTTGAAAGGTTTTTTCTACGCGTTTCGGCAACAGTGTTTTTCAAGCAGCGAGTCCGCGTAGTGTTCTCCGCTTTTTGCGGGTTAAAACCTTGAAAGGTTTTTTCTACGCGTTTCGGCAACAGTGTTTTTCAAGCAGCGAGTCCGCGTAGTGTTCTCCACTTTTTGCGGGTTAAGGAGTAGAATATGCCAAGAGTAAAACGGGGCTTTAAGGCCCGGCAACGAAGAAACAAGGTGTTTAAGCAGGCCAAGGGATTCAGGGGGGGGGCAGTCCAAGTTATACAGGACTGCCGCAGAAAAGGTAACAAAGGCCCTTTGTTATGCCTACCGGGATCGCAAGGTAAAAAAACGTGACTTTCGTTCGTTATGGATCGTACGCATCAGTGCAGCGGCCAAACAGCATGGATTAAGTTACTCGCGGTTGATTCGCGGGTTAAAGCTCGCAGATATCAATCTTAATCGCAAAATGTTGTCCGACATTGCCATTCATTCTGCAAAGGCGTTCGAAGGGATCGTGGGGCTTGTCAAACAAAAACTTGCGGCGTGAGTTGGTGCTGATTTGCTGTTTATTCTGCCAAATGGTGCGGGTGTTTTTTGCTATTGACGTTTCATCGAAATTCTATAATCTGGGAAGGTCGTGTGTAAAATAGAACCTAAGTAGGTTTTTTCGACGCGTTTTTGCATCAATATTTTACAAGGTGCCAGCCCGCGTAGGATTTTCAGCTTTATGCGGGTTATGGCAGTCTGGATGTAAGGAGAATTCAATGAAAAAGACCGAGCTTAAAAAAATCAAAGAGATATTACTGGAGCGCAGGGAAAAAATATTAAGTCAGGCAGCCAGTGTGGGCGAGCCGGTGTACTCTTTCAAGGAAGAAGACCTTCTTGATGAGGTCGATCTTGCTTCAACCGAGTCAGATCAAAATATGAGTATCAGGCTCAGAGACCGCGAACGCACCCTGCTCAGAAAAGTCGACAAGGCGCTCAAAAAAATAGAGGCTGGCGATTACGGCAAGTGCGAACAGTGCAGCGAAGAGATTGGTTTTCGTCGTTTAGAGGCACGGCCTGTTACAGACCTCTGCATCAGGTGCAAAGAAGAGCAGGAGCGGATTGAAAGATCTTTTGCCGATGAGAGAGCGTAAAAAAAACACACAGCGTAGCGGGTTTGTTGTTCTTGTCCTTTTCCTTTTTTTTCTGTTCATTTTTCCGGCTTCCTTATCTGCGAAAAATATTTATAAAAAGCAGTTAAGGGCATCGTCGCGCACCAAGGAGGTTTATCAGCGCGATGATCTTTTTGCCTCGGTCAGGTGGCATGTCACCTATCAAACGCCGGAGTTTGTTCAGGCAAAGGCCGAGAAGATGGCAAAGTTTTACAAGTATGAGGGGCAGAAAAAGCAGGACTTGATACAGGCCGAACGGGCAAAATTTGATGCTTACACCGCTTTTTACATCAGCTTTTATGCTTACGATTACAAATATGCGGACATCTCCAATCAGGACAATCACTGGAAGCTCTACCTCGAGGCGGATGGCGAGCGGTTTGAACCTGTCAAATTTGAGCGTATCGAAAAAGTAACGCCGCTTTATGAGGTGCTTTATCCCTACAGTAATGTCTGGTCCCGTCACTATTATGTTTTCTTCCCCAAACTCAACACAGACTCCCTGCCTGTTAAATTGATTGTGACAGGTCCCACAGGGTCGAGTGAACTTAAGTGGTAATGAGGGTTGCTTGAGCGCTCCTTGATTGCCGGATGATGGTTAAGGGTTAAATTATGGGTGCGTCGCGTTTGAATGCTGTTGTTTTTATCAACGATCTTGCCTCCGCAAAGGTTGAAGTCTGCGGCTTGAGTGTCGTCGAGAGAAATGTCAAATCATTGATCAAGTCCGGTTTTAAAACGGTACTGTCGGGCCCCGCCGATCTCGAACCGTTCCTGTTTCAAGTTTCGGAGCAACTGGGCATTCAGTATATCAAATTAAAAAATCTTGCCGAGATTAAACCCTTTCTCAAGATATCGGGTGATGTCCAGTTCTGCATGGCTTTTTTAAACAGGGTTTATCAAACCATTGCCCGGAGTCCTTTTATCAGTTGGTTATTCGAGTCGAAGGGCGAGGTAAAATTTCTTGCGCAGTGGCACAACATAAACAACTGGCAGAGTGAGGTGTGTCCTGTCGATAAATCCGATTACATCAACGTGAGCGACCTGATCCATAAAGGTTCCAAAGAAAGTGCAAAAAAAATATTATCGAAAACATTATTTGATGAGATTTATCGCAACACGCGGGGGTGGATTGCACGCGGGCTTAACAAAAAGATATCATTTCAAATCACCCGGGTTCTGCTCAAGACACCTGTGACGCCCAATCAGCTCACGGTCTTTGGTTTTCTGATTGGTTTTGTTGGTTGCCTGATGTTTCTGTCACATTCGTGGACAATGCGCGTGATCGGGGCACTGCTTTTGCAGTTTAATTCCATTCTCGACGGCTGTGATGGCGAAGTGGCCCGCTTGAAGGTTGTCACCTCAAGGCTCGGCGCGTGGCTCGATACCATTTCTGATGATGTCTTAAACAATGCCATGCTCATTTGTCTCAGTGTGGGCCTGTTTACAGAGTTTCATCATGTGTTGTTGTTCAAGTTTTGTGTGTTGACAAGCATGGCAAGTCTGGGGGTCAGTTTCTTTTTGTATCAGTTTATGATCACACATGATGACCCCGATGCTGCCAACTATCATTTGTCATGGCGGGTGGTTCCGGAGAAAGGCAGTCCCGCGTCGGGGGAACATCCGTCGCAGGCCCTGGCGGAAAAGGGAGAGAACACAAAGGCGTTTGGGTTTATTAAATACAGGGCTTATTTTTCGGGGATTGCGGGGCGTTTTAATCTTTTTTTTGACAGACTCAAGCCGTTGTTCAAGAGGGATTTTTTTATTTTCCTGTCTCTCGTATTGATTATCCTTGATCTGCGTGTGGTGCTGGTCTGTCTTTTTGTTTCTGTCTGGGGTGCCTTTGCGGTGTATCTGGTCTCGTTTCTGTATTTTGTATTTAAGGGAGATGGTAAATATGGCGTCGTATGATCTTGCAAAATCAATGAAACCCATGGCGATCGAGGAGCTGCTCGATTATTATTTTTACCGTCGTGTGGCTCATTTGATGGTCCCGTACTTGATTCGTCTTAAAATCACGCCCAATCAGATCACCACCTTAAGCCTTGTTTTTGGGCTTGTGGCGGCGTTTTTTGTTTATCACTCGTATTTTATTTATGGTGCCTTTTTATTTCTTGCCGCTGTTTTTTTTGACTGCTGTGATGGGCAGGTCGCGCGGCTCACGCACACGTCAAGCGTGTTTGGCCGAACCCTTGATGGTTTTTTTGATTTTATCTGGATCACGGCCTTTTGGATTGCCATCTATTTTAGCGGGTATTTTCAGTCGCATGATATAAACATCCTGGCCCTGATGATCACGAGTGCTGTCAGTATGATCCTGCACTGCTGGCGTTTTGACGGGGTCAAGGTCCTGTATCTCGAACACTCATCTGCGGTTTACGGGGAGGGTGATCTCGACTGTGCCGAGGCATGGGGGTTGTGCAAGCAAGAGGCAAGGCGGTTTAATTTTTTTACGGCGTTTTTGGCAATCTTGCTGGCATTTCAAATGTATTTTTTTGGCAGGGGTAAAGAAAAAAAGGGGAGCAAAACCCTGCCCGCGGAGGCGCGGCAGGCGTTTATTAAAAAAGCGGAGCCTGTTATAAATCTGTACTCCTATCTGGGGGAAGGGCACCACAACACCCTTGTTATTATGGGGTTGTTTCTGGCGCCGTTTACGCCCTATCTGTTGATTGCGGCCTTTTGGATCATCCTGATCCCTATGAACCTGTGGTGGTTTTATTGCGAGTGGCGCTGGAGGCGGGCAGTCAAGGGGTGTCGTGTGTCCCTGTGATTCTTGTCACAATAAGCCCAAAACTCTTTGCTTGATTGTGACCAGGCCTTAAACTATATAGACCTTTGCTCAGCTTGTCAGGCATCTTGTATCGTGTTAAAGGTAAGAATTTTAAAAACTGATATGCCCGGATTTTTTTTCGGGGACACAAGGGTGTCGGTTCGTGCCCTAAAGGTTTCGGACTGAGGCTGTGGGGTCAGGCAAAGTTCTTAACGTGGTCTGTGGTTATCTTAACAAATTATTTTAAAGGAGAAGTCTTTATGTTTAAAAAAACACTATTAAGCCTGGTTGTATTAGGGCTTGTTTTAGCCGCTGGGACCGCCAGTGCGCAGTATTGCAATGGGACCATCGTTCCCGATAACGATTGCGACAGTGGGAACAGGGCATATTCCACAAGCTGTTGCCCCAGGGGGTATCGTGCACAGGGTGTTGCCTACAATGACATGGCTGGTTCCGATGAGGCCGATGCCATTTCGCCCATTTGCCGTCACGTTTCAAAGGGCAACGATATGATGCCGACAGATTTTCAGACACAGCCTGTCCAGCACCTGTGTGATAAGACCGAGGTTATGTCAGGGATTGCCTGCAAGGACATGCCTAAAAAGGGCGCACAGGCTGATGATCTCGATGGTTGCACGGCAATTTGTTACAACCCCAAAACTAAACAGGAGAGGATGCTTTACAGTGCAGACTTAGAAGGTAACAGGAGCAGACAGTATGTCACTCACAAGATCGACCTGCCCAACCGTATTTTTGGTATTGCCTACAAGGACCGCGACAGGGGGTCGTCTGATGTCGCCGACTGCGCTACGATTGTGTACAGATACGAACCCATCGTAAAGTAAGACCGTTGTTTTAAAAAAACTGCAAAAACACAAAAGGGCCTCCGCTTTCTGGTGGGGCCCTTTTTTGTTGTCAGGGACAACGGATATTCAACAGATTGAGATAATTGCGTTTCTTTTGTTGGTGAGATACTCGCTGATAAAGTAACCTTGTATAATATCAAAAAAGTGATAAAGTAACCTTGTCTTTTATAGTAATTCAACTTTTGCCAAGTACAGCAGTGCTTGGCAAAAGTTAGAAATTACTTATGGTTGTAACAATTGATGTACTAACGAAATCATAAACAACCATGGCGGTTTCTTTGCTCGTTAAAGCCTCACAGATCATGACAAAGAAGAAAATCCTCTTTATCAATTACGAGTACCCGCCGCTTGGCGGTGGTGGCGGTCATGCCTGCGAGCAGATTGCAAAGGAACTCGCCATAAAGGGCCATGATGTTTCTGTGATGACAAGCCGCTTTAAGGGGCTGACCAACAAAGAAGTGCGCGAGGGTGTGACCATACACAGAATCCCCACCATCAGAAAAGACATTGAGAGATGCGCCGTGTTTGAGATGCTGGTGTTTCTGATTGCCAGTCTATTTTTCTGCGTAGGTCTTTACGTTAGAGAGCGGCCGCAGATTGTGATCAGTTTTTTTTCGATACCGTGCGGACCGGCGGCACTTTTCTTAAAAACATTTTTCGGCGTTCCCTACATTGTTGCCTTGAGGGGAGGCGATGTTCCCGGTTTTCTGCCGGAACAACTGGCCCTGTTTCACAAAATGACGGGATGGCTGACCCGTCTCATCTGGAGACACGCCCTCGCCTTGACTGCAAACAGCAGGGGACTTGCAGAGCTTGCCACAAGATTTTACGGCCACAGGGAGATTCGTGTTATTGCCAACGGTGTTGACAAAAGGTTTTATTTTGGGCCGGAACAAAGGGCGCGAAGTCCTCAGTCTTATGCAAAAACCGATGGCGCGCGCTTGACGGTCCTTACCGCGGGCAGACTGGGACCACAGAAAAAAGTGGGGCGCTTGATCGAGGCGATGCTCAGGGTGAAACAAAAAGGGTACACAGACATCAAACTGCTTATTGCCGGGGACGGGCCGGAGCGAGACCAGCTGGAAGCGCTGGCAGGGCAGCACGGGCTTTTAAACAGTCAGGTCTTTTTTAAGGGCTGGTGTGATCGCGATCAGTTGATTTCCCATTACAGGGCGGCGGATGTCTTTTCGCTGGCGAGCGATTTTGAAGGCATGCCCAATGTCGTTTTGGAGGCAATGGCCTCGTCGCTTGCCATTGTGGCAACAACCTCTCCGGGGACCGAGGATCTGGTGGTTGACGGCGTTAATGGTTATTTGGTCAAGAACACAGAGGTGCATTTTGAAGACAAATGGATTGAGCTTGCTGCGATGCGAGAGCGTCTTTTGTTATTTCAGGCGGCTTCGCACGAGAGGGCTCAAATGTACACATGGCGCGCTGCGGCCGATGGTTACGAAGTTTTATGGGGCGGGGGCTGAGGCTGAGGATCATGATGAACACATTTTCTGACAGAAAAAAACTGCTGCTGATTGTTTTGCTTAATATGATCCTCACATTTCCCGGTCTCTGGGTCCCCTTTTATAATATTGATGAACTCACCAACACACTCTTTGCCCGCTTTATCAACAACGGGGATTTATCGCTCAAGGATTTTCTGGGGAACACATATCTTTTTACACATTATCTGTATGCCCTGGTCTATCAGTTTGTGGACACCAACACCATGCTGCCGATGCACATTGTGCATGCGATATGGAAGTGTCTGACGATCCTTGCCTGTTACTGGGCCGGAAAAAAACTCGAGGACAGCCACTGCGGTCTCTGGTGCGCCCTGTTTTACTGTGTGTACTCTACCTGTTTTATGAGCAAGGATTTTCATACGCCCAGTGCCGAGAGTTTTTCACTGCTGCCTGCGATGCTTTGCGCGGGGTGCGTGTTTGCGGCCATAGACAAGGGGAACATTTTGGTACCCAGGAATTTCAAGTTGGACAGGGCGCGGGGGCATTTATCGCACGACGAAGGAACTCTACCGCGTCTCAATCAGGCAAGTCACTTGTTCTATTTTATTGCAGGGGTCTTTATTGCGATTGCCGCTTTTTTCAAGGCCCCCATGGGAGTCGTTCTGGTCGCGGCTTGTATGATGCTGATTGTTCGGGGCGAGTTGTTTTCAAAAAAATTTTTAGCCCTTAACCTTGGTTTTCTGCTGATTTTTGTTTTGCCGCCGTTGTTTGTCAGTCCTTTCGGAGACGGGTTAAGGCTGATGTTAGAAAAAATAAACGAGACAAACGCGGTTTATATCCAGTTTCACGAAGATGTGTCTTTTATCTACTGGTTTTTCAAGTTTCTGATACGGACATTGATGGTGCTGGGGGCCTGCTTTTGCTTAAGTCTTTTTGCGGTTTATGCGCTTCGGATGGTTTTTGTTTTTAGTGAAAAACGCAAACTCCAGTGGCAGAAGTTTTTTTTTATTATTGTCTGGCTGATTCTGATCTGGTTTGCTGTGGCTATAGGCAAGCGGGTTTTTTACCACTACTATGTTTTTTTGCTGGCCCCTCTCTCACTCCTTGCTGGAGCAGGGATCAACCACTTTGACACAAGGTGGGGAGTGTTCTGCCGGTCAGGAGATCCTGATCCAGAGATGCAACCGCAGGCAGGATACTCAAGGCATTTATTTCTGGGATTTGTACGAAGGCACCTGGTATTTTTTATGGTTTTGTCTGCGGTTATTTTTTTTATCGAAGGGGCTTTTAACATTTCAACCATGCCCGGAAATTTTAACAAGACCATCAGATATATCAGGGAGAACACACGGGAGACAGATCACATTTATGTCTGGGGAAATATTCCTCAACTGTATTTTTATTCAGAAAGACAGCCCTCCACCGTGTACTTCTGGAGTGATGTTTTAGCCGGCACATCTCCTGGCTCTCCCGCCATGGAGTATGTGCGTGCCACAAACAAACAATTGAGATTAAAGGAGCTGCTCTCAAAGGATTTTGTGGCAGGGGCTGTTGAAAAAGAAAAACAGGCGGATGATGCCGTTAACCCGAACATGGCGGCCATCAACGAGACCGAGCTTTTTACAGTTGAAGAGCTGGTAGAGCGGATTGATCATGATTACTGGCGAAAAGTATTCAAGGACTTTTTACACAATCCTCCAGAACTGTTTATTGACTCATCACCCGCAAACATCAGGGGGTTTGGGTATTTTTCCATTCACAAGTACGAACTTCTCAAAAGATTTGTGCTGGATAACTACAAGCTGGAGACCGTGATTGATGGCTTGTTGATTTACAGGCTGCAGGGTGATTTTTTGTAGGGGCGAACCCAATTAAACCCTGTATCTCCTGTTTGTGAGACCTTTCTGATTGCGTTTTTGGGATCATTTGATAGTTGGTGATTATACAAGCCAAAAAGAGGATCGCATTATGACCTACCCAGTCTGGCGGCCGTCGGCCCATGTGATAAAAAATGCCAACATCACAAGGTTTATGCAGCGTCATGAGATGAAGACATATGCAGAACTCATACAGCGGTCTACAACGGGCATCGAATGGTTTTGGGACTCTTGTGTTCATGAGACCAACATCTCGTGGTTTGAACCTTACATCCAGATTATGGATGCGTCAGAGGGGGTGCCGTTTGCAAAGTGGTTTTTAGGCGGCAGATTAAATATCGCCTATAATTGTCTTGACCGGCATCTTAAATCAAAAAAAGGGGCGGCAAAAACAGCGGTGATCTGGCAGGGAGAGTGCGGTACAATCAAAAGACTCACCTACGCCGAACTGGGGGCCCAGACAAATCAGACGGCCAATTATTTAAAAAGCATCGGTATTGTGCGGGGCGATCGTGTGGCGTTGTTTCTTCCCATGCTGCCGGAACTTGTCAGCGTGTTTTTTGCGGTGTTAAAAATTGGCGCCGTTGTAGTCCCCGTGTTTTCCGGATTTGGGGCCGAGTCGGTCACAAGCCGGTTTAACGATGCCACGATAAAGTGTGTTTTTACCACGGATACCACGTTAAGGCGCGGCAGCGTCATTCATCTTAAAAAAATACTTGATGAGGCCCTCGAAAATTGTCCCTCGGTTGAAAAGTGTGTTGTCATCAGACGCATGGGCCTTGATGCTGTCCCCATGCAAAAAGGCAGGGATGTTTATTTTGATGACTGCATTGCAGGCGTGAGCGTCGATTGTGAGTGTGTTGAGCTTGAGAGCGAAGACCGGTGCATGGTGTTGTACACATCTGGCACAACAGGCAGGCCCAAGGGGACTGTGCACACCCATGCAGGGGTGCTTGCCCAGGTCACCAAGGAATTATTTTTTAATTTCGATTTAAAACCAAGGGATATTTTTTTCTGGGTGGCTGATATTGGCTGGATGATGGGCCCCTGGGAGATCATTGGGACCACACATTTTAATGCGACCCTTGTCATCATAGAAGGGGCGCCTGTCTTTCCAAAGGCCGATCGTTTATTAAAACTGTGTCAGGACGAATCGGTGACACATCTGGGAGTCTCTCCCTCGCTGATCAGGACACTCATGCGCGAAAATAGGGGGGTTGCCAAAAAGTATCCACTCAAAAAACTGCGCATCATTGGTTCTACCGGAGAACCCTGGGACAGCGAGTCCTACAAGTGGTGTTTTGAAGAAATTGGCAAAAAGAGGCTGCCCATTGTCAATATTTCCGGCGGGACGGAGATCATGGGGTGTCACCTCGCCCCTCTTATTATTCACGAAATCTCGCCCTGTTCTTTGCAGAGCCCCGGGCTTGGGATGGCCGTTGATGTCTTTACCGATGCAGGATACCCGGCGCCAAGGGGAGAGGTCGGCTATCTCGTGTGCAAAAAGCCCGCGCCCTCCATGACCAAAGGTTTCTTAAATGACCGGCAGAGATATCTAGATACCTACTATTCCAAGTTCAGGGATGTCTGGAATCACGGGGATTGGGCTGTGTGTGATGCCGATGGTCAGTGGTTTATAAGGGGCAGGGCAGATGACACGATCAGTATTGCCGGCAAGCGCACAGGCCCTGCCGAGGTAGAATCCTGTCTGTCTGAGCACCCGTTTGTGATCGAATCGTGTGCGGTTGGTATCCCCGACCAAATAAAGGGAGAGGCCCTTGTCTGTTTTGTGGTCATAAAAAAAGGGATTGGCATCACAGATTTTCTGCTCACCGACTTTAAAGATTGGGTTGCCAAGCGTTTGGGAAAATCTTTTAAACCAAGCCGCGTTCATGTTGTGGCTGTTCTGGCAAAGACCCGCTCGGGAAAAATTGTTCGCGGTACAATCAAACGAAAATACCTGGGGCAGGATCTCGGCGATCTTTCAAGCCTGGAGATACCAGAGACCCTTGATGTTATTCCATTGGGTTGTTGAAGTACGCCTGGCGACAGGAGATACGGGATTTAATTGGGTTCTATAGTGATTCAACTTTTGCCGAGTGTATTTCCGCTCGGCAAAAGTTAGAAGTCACTTATGGTTGTATCGATTGAATGTATCGGAAATAATAAGCAACCATACGCGACTTCCCGTGCATCGCCGGTGGGTGCGCAATTCTGACTCTCCGAACCCAATTAAATCCCGCATCTCCCGTCGCTTAGGGTGGTTCAATTTCGTGTTTTGGTTAATGCGTTGTGAGGATTAGTGCTTGTATCCGTCGTCCTGGCTTGTCTGGTCTGATTGAAAGGTTTGTGTTGCCCCGTTATCCATCATTTTCATCACCATGTTTTCAAAATTGGTGACATCAAAAAAAATCATGCGCATGCCGGCCTGAATCTTTTTTTGATTCTCAACGACTTCACCGAGTTGTTCTCTAAGCTTTTTTAGTTCTTCTGATATGTTCTGGTCATTCATAAAACCACCGCGTGTTTGATATCATTTTTTTTACCTGCTGTTTTCATCTTGTCTTGTCTATCGGGTACGGAAAAATAAAAGTTTCGTATTTATTTGTAAAAAAAACAAAAAAAATTTTGGCTATTAATTCAAAGAGTTATCGGGGCAGACCTGTGGAAAAAATGACGATCAGAGAATAACGACACCAGAACCGTTCATACATTGCATTTCCCGACAGAGACTATAAAACTTCGAGCCATTCTTTATAACGGCTGATCTTTCCTCGTACCGCATCAAAAAAGATCTCCTGAACTTTTTTTGTTATGGGTCCGGGTTTACCTGTCCCAATCTCATGGTGGTCTACTTCGCGCACAGGTGTGATTTCGGCTGCAGTGCCTGTGAGAAAAATTTCGTCTGCGACGTAGACGTCTTCTCTGACAATCATTTCTTCTTTTACGGGGATTTTGTGGTCCTGTAGTATTTGAATCACCGAGAGTCTGGTGATGCCGTTGAGTATTGATGATGACTGCGGTGGTGTCCTGACAATGCCGTCCTTGACGATGAAGATGTTTTCGCCTGATCCCTCTGCAAGATAACCGTCTCTATCGAGCATCAGGGCCTCTTCGTAGCCTGCAAGTTTTGCTTCGCGCTTTGCCAGTATTGAGTTGATGTAATTACCGCATGCCTTGCTCTTGGAAAAATTAACATTGAGGGCTAGGCGGTTAAAGGACGAAAATTTGGTCCTGATGCCGTTTGTAAGTCCCTCTTCTCCAAGGTAGGCGCCCCAGTGCCAGGTGATCATGGCGACGCGGACGGGGTTTTCTGGTGCGTTAATGCCCATCGCACCATCACCGATGTAGACGAGTGGTCTTAAATAGCCTTCTTCGAGACCGTTAATTTTGTAGATTTCTTTTGAGACACTGATGAGTTCTTCTTTGGCGTAGGGGATTTTGATCCAGAACATGTGGGCAGATTCGTAAAGTCTGTTCATGTGTTCTTTAAGTCTGAAGATTGCAGAGGTCCCGTCTGCCTGTTTGTAGCACCTGACCCCTTCAAAGACCCCGAGTCCGTAATGAAGCGTGTGTGTGAGGATGTGGACATTTGCCTTGTCCCAATCGATGTATGCTCCGTCCATCCAGATTTTTTTTGTTTTTTGAACCATGTGCCTCCCCGATTGGTGCGAAACAAACCACTGACGAAAAACCCCACCAGTGTCACCACGCCTGGTGAAGATGATCCCTTATTTATGGTAAGCGCCTCTGTCCAAATATTCAGATTGGCTAATAAGTCAATAAGAACTTTTCTGTTAAGAGTCACGCAGAGGGATGAGAATAATGGTCTTTTTATAAAAGAAGGGCGGCAGAAACAGAGATGTGTCAAAAAAACAACACATAGTTAATAATAGTCAAAAAATGTATTTTTTTTGAGGACGTTGTCAATAAAACTGTGTATAATAAAAGTTGATTGTGTGCGGGCGGGGGTGACCAGACGGGGACGTGCATATGATTCAATTACCGATAAAGGCTGTGTTGTCAGGAGTGTTGTTGATCATTCTTCTTGGCATAAGAGGTGTTTCTTTTGCTGATCAAGATTTGTGGTGGGAAGTAGCTGTTGGTGATCAGACTGATCTTGAAAACAATCTATTGCAGGTTGAATCGGATATGGTCGAGCTGGGGTTGACGTACCTTGAATCAAACGACACAGAGCATGCCATGCAGCAATTTAGCCGGATACTGGCCATCAACCCAAACAACCCCGAGGCCCACTTTGGTCTCGGGATGATCCACGAAAGACAGGGTCGCGAGGATCAAGCTGTTAATGCATTTAAAAAATCTATCGAACTCAGTCCACAACTGATAGATTCATACATCAACCTTGGACTCATTTATATTAAACAACAAAAATACGACGAGGCGATTGATACATATTTTGATGCGCTGGTCATCGATCCACAGCAGGAAAGGGCCTGTTTTGGCCTGGGTGTTGCCTATCAGTCTCTGGGGAGATACGAAGAGGCCATCGATGCCTACAACGAGGCTATCACCATACGCCCCAATTTTGCAGATGCCTACAATAATCTCGGTATTGTCCTTGGTCATGTTGATATGCAGCAGGAAGCGATCATGGCCTACAAGATCGCGATCGAGATCAAACCGGACTACGCAGAGGCCGCCCACAATAATCTGGGTATAGCCTATCAGACGCTTGATATGCAGGCAGAGGCAATCGAGGCCTTCTGGAATGCGATTTTACTCGATCCCGAATACGCAAAGGCGTGGTACAATCTGGGCAAGTCGTATCATCTGGTCAACAGATATGAAGATGCGGTGCTTGCCTACAACAAGGCCAATCAGTTTCAAAAAGAATTTGCCGATGCCTATTACGGTCTTGGAAACGCCTACGGGAGTCTGGGACAATACAAAGAGGCAGCCGCTGTTTACCTTGAGGCCATCCGTCTTAATCCCGATGATGCCCGTGCCTACTTTAATCTTGGATGGGCCTATGGCCGACAGGGTGAATACGACAAGGAGATTCAGGCCTACAACAAGGCCATCAAGATTGAAAAGGATTATGTGAAGGCCTACCTTGGTCTTGGCCTTGCCTATGTGCGCTCCGGGGACAAGGTCTCCGCGATGCGTGAATACAAAAACCTCGAACAACTCGACCGCGACCTCGCCGAAACACTGCTTAAAATTGTAGAGGAGATGTGAGGGTTGTTGTGTGAGTCATGTTGATGGTTCCCCCCTCTCGGGTAAGGCTTAGTACTTCGATTCGCAAATACGATAACGTAATTTGATTACCTTTTTTTCAAACCTTTTTGTTGCCTCATTTGTTGTTATATTGTAATTTGTATTATATGGAATATAATAATGACAATAATAGCAAAAGTATATTTTATAAAAGACAACGATATCTGGCTCAACTTGAACCTTTTACAGACAAACCGGTCATCAAGGTGCTAACCGGGATGCGGCGGGTGGGTAAGAGTGTTCTGCTTAAACAACATCTTGAAAGACTTTTTGAGCAAGGGCTTAAAAAAAAACATGCCTTTTTTGTCGACAAAGAGTCCCTTGAGTTTGAAGACATCGCAACTTACAGGGACCTTGATCGAGCGGTCAAAAAGCAACTGGGGGGGCGCAGGGGTTACAAGTGTCTTTTTGTGGATGAAATCCAGGAAATACAAGAATGGGAAAAAGCCATCGTTTCTCTCGCCAAAATGCCAGGGCTTGATATCTATATCAGTGGCTCCAATGCCTCCATGCTGTCATCTGAGCTTGCGAGCAACCTTTCGGGTCGTTACGTCGAATTCAAGATCTATCCTCTGACCCTTGATGAGTTTTTGACCTTCAGACAAAAAACAATTGCGGACGCAAAAAACGAATTTTTAAATTACGTCAAATACGGGGGGTTGCCAGCCGTGCATTATTTTCCGTTACGTGACGAAGTGATCTATCAATATATCAGATCTCTTTACAGCACAATTTTGCTCAAGGATATTGTCCAGCGTTACCAGATTCGAAACACCATCTTGCTCGAAAATCTTATGCAATATATTTGCGACAACGTGGGCAACCTTTTTTCGGCAAACAGGGTTGTGGATTACCTCAAAACTCAGCGTCTGAGCATGAGTACCAATACGGTTGTCAGCTACGTTGCACATTTTGAAGCGGCTCATTTGATTTCAAAGGCACTGCGCTACGACCTGAAAGGAAAAAAACACCTCGAATTTGTTTGCAAGTATTTTCTGGGCGACATTGGTTTGAGACACGCCCTCATTGGCTTTAGAGAAAGCGAACTTGCTGGTGTTTTAGAAAATATTGTTTATCTGGACCTCTTGGGTCGTGGTTACAATGTGAGTGTTGGCAAGTTTGGCGAAAAAGAAATTGATTTTATTGCTGTCAAAGACAATAAAAAAATTTACATTCAGGTTGCCTATGCCTTAAGCTCAAAACAAACTGTTAAACGCGAGTTTGAACCCCTTTTGGACATTCGGGACAACTACCCCAAATATGTTTTGAGCCTCGATGAGTTTTTTGGGGGAGACTACGCCGGCATTAAACGAATTCATATCATCGATTTTTTGTTGAACAGGGATGAATTGTAATGAACACACCTGTTTTTAAAGACTGACTGTGCATTTGATATCCAAACGGGCGAGATTAAATTTAAACACACCATTTTTTTAGATCCCAATATGCTTCAAAAAAGTTACGGCCTGCAGGTAGCCGCTCCGTAGCTCACCAATGAGCAGCTCAAGCGCGCACAGGCTTATTTGCAGGATTAGTGTTTAAAGAAACTTTATCAACTTGAGAATCTAAAACAAGGCAAAAAAAGCAAAAATGGGGCTACAAAAGCATTGTATTTCCCATCACCCATAGCCAAAAAGACTGCCCGCTTGGCGGCCGCTACCAGATGGGTCAAGAGCCTGTGATTGTATTGAAAATAAACGCACAACTTAACCCCCCGTTGGTACGATACACCGCTCAAATGAAACGCGCCGTTTGAAACATCCAGACAGGTTGTCTTAAGGCGGCCCGTGTGCATGCTCTCAGGAGGAAAAAAATATGGCCAGCACAGAAACTGATTATGTCCTTAAAGCCGATCAACAACAAGAGGCCTACAATGATCTCATTGCGATAGGTGAGGCATACCCCGACGATACTGTGTCTCCCGGTGAGACACAACCCCCTGTCCCACAATTTATCTCGATCACGGATATTGTTTTCAGGCGGCAGTTTGTTATTAATAACGGCGAGGAACCGCTGGGCATTACCTTGCTGGATGCCAAAGGAAACAAAAAAAAAATTTGCAGCGAAAAAATACTGCAAAGCGCACATAAGGAACTGGTGAGCAGGGACAAAGACCAGGATCGGCAGATTGATCCAGAGTGGCTTACACAGGACCTGATCATTCCCTATACATCAGAGCACAATCTGACGTCCACCGAGATGGCGAGGCTTGTTTCAAAAAAACACCAGTCGGCCGTATTGACATTGGAAACCACGATCGCTGGTCCTCATACCACTGTTGTAGGGACAGCCTTTGTGGTTGACAAGGTTCCGGATAAAAAAAGCGGCAAGATCCTTTATCGCGTGATTGCCGACACCTCGACGGCAGACAATTCCCAACGGGAAGAAATCCAATGGAGGTTTTCAACAGCGCAGGGAAAAAAGTGGTTTAACGATGTCACGCTTGTCGGTATAGCCCGGGAGGAAGAACTTGCAGTGCTGGAATTCATAACTGACTTTGACGGGCTGACAACAATTCCCTTTGAGAGTGTCGCGGGTTTAAAAAATGAAGATGTGGTCCTGCTGTCGCATTCGGGAGGGGACATTATCTCTTCGGTAGGCACGATAGGGGACTTGCACAAGGGAGAGGAAAACTACTCATACGACACCATGCATGTTGGTGCAGACGTCATGGCTACGAGCGTTGGAGGGCCTGTTTTTACAATGGATGGCAGGTTTATCGGAAAGATTCAGGGTAAGCACCCAAGAATGCCGGCTGTTGCTGTGACCTATGCCGAACGTATCAAGAGCGGCTATGAGAAGGTTTTGCAAAACAGGGAAAAAGGTGCCGTCAGCTATGGTTATTGGGGGGTGAATCTCAGGGCGATGGATGTCTCTGTGAGGGCCGACCGCATGCCGGAAAAATACGACAACACAGGGGTTGAAGTTCAAAGAACTCTGCCGGGGTCTCCCGCAGAAAAGGCGGGGCTGCTTGCCGGAGACATTATCGTATCGATCAACGGCGATCAGGAGCCGGTAAGAATCTCGCACCCGATGAAGATGTTTAAGGTGCGTGAACTGATTGCAGACAGTCGAGAGGGAGCAATTTTTGAAATGGTTGTCTACCGTCCATCAGAAAATGCAGAACGAACCCTGACCCTCGTTGCTGCAAACACTGACGTGGGAAGAATAGATGCCTTTCATACCGATTTTTCTTTTTCCGTATTTGATATCTCCAGGGAACAGAGACTGCTGTATGGTATTGACCTGGACATGGGTGGCGTTTGGGTGCATCTCGACAACGGGGCATCCCCCATTCACGGCTCAATGACTGAGAGTGATATCATCACTGAGGTCAATGGCACCACAATAACAGACGTGGCGTCATTTCGTGAGCTGATCAAAGAGTCCGAGGCCGGCAAACCGATCAAAATGACAGCCTACAATCATGTGACAAAATCATCAAAATATATCAGGATTGAGAGATAAATATGCCAATACCCAGACCAGAACTGCTGCGGCTAGATGCAGCAGATCAGCAGGCCGTTTATACCGCGCTCATACAGGTCGCAAAAACGGTTGACGACAGCCCGGAGACCTTTGTCAACTCATCAGCCCCTCCCGGAGACCTTTCACTCTCAGACATCATCACGCAAAGGATTGGCGGCAGTCCTGTGGGTGTGGCGATGACATCCTCCCTTTCACACACCACTGTTTTTGTGCAGAGGGAAGACCTTGTGCAGAGACTTTACGATCAACTACGAACAAGGGATCTCGATAGCGATGCGCAGATTGATGATGAAGAATGGCAGACGAGAAATGTGGATATCAGTCTTCATTCCACAGAAGACCTTGTCAGAGATGTCTTTGAACAAAACAGGATGGCTGTTTTAAAGATTGAACCGGTTAATGTTGACCCTCGGACGCCCGAATATGGCCAAGCAGCGGGGTCAGGTTTTATTATTGGCAGGCAGGCAAATGGCAATGGGACGTTCACATACACCGTGGCCACCAACTCTCATGTGGGTGCCTATCTTTACGAGGATGATCTTCAGGGAAGTATGGATGAAAAGACGGGCTACAGGCTGGTGAGCGCCGATCACAACCACACTTTTCTGGACGTCACACTGGTGGGCTGTGACCCTCTGGCCGATACCGCTGCACTGGAATTTACAACGACGGTCCCTGATTTGCCGGTCGTCGCTTGGGCAGAAGATTCGGGCCTCACAGAGCTTGAGACAATTGTCTTTATTGGCAACACACGGACTGTTGGTATTATCCCGGCAGCAGGGGAGGTCAACAACACCCATTACGGGTCGTTCCCAAATTATCCCTTCAGGGCTGTGCAGCATGACGCGTCAACCTGGGGAGGAAACAGCGGTGGACCGGGTTTTAATCTTATGGGAAAGGTTGAAGGCATCCTCTTTAGGGGGTATGACGACACCAGTGCCAAGGTTGGTCTGATGATACCGGCGGAGCGAGCAAAAAAATCCATAGAAAACATCATGGCCCATCGCAAAGAGAAAAGGGTGGTTTATGGTGACTGGGGCTTGATTTCAAGGCCGCTTTCACAATCAGAGAAGGCATCGCTGTTGCCCGATCACTTGCGGGACTCCGGGGTTGAAGTTGTCAAGATTGTCGGCGGATCCCAGGCAGAAAAGGCCGGGATAAGGGCTGGTGATATTTTGCTTGCCGTTAATGATGACGCATCTTTGGTTCGTGCCGAAAATAATGATAACATGTACAAAATAGAATCAGTCATCAAAGACAGCAGGAAGGGTGAATCGTACAGGATAAAACTTTTTAGACCAGACAAACAGGGTGGCAAGGTCCTTTGCGTTGAACTGACAGCAGATGAGGAGTGGTTTGCGCCGCTGGATACCGAGACCACGCCCTTCGGATTTCTGGTTTACGATATCAGTCCCCACTCAAGGACGACCTTTAATCTGCCCGCAGAGGTATCGGGGGTTTGGGCTCAGAAGACCAGCAAAGTATCTCCCGTGTTTAATGGACACATTATCACGCACGTCAACAGAAAAAAAATAAACACGGTCGAAGAATTTCGCAGGGCTGTTTCTGCTGTCACAGAAGAACCGGGCAATGACCTCGTATTCACAGTGTTAGAGGGGGCTAAGACCTATGATTATTTCAGGGGTATGAACAGCACACGGACCATCATCTACGAGAGATAAGTGTAAATTTATGTCGCTCAGTATAGTAACTTGTATCTAAACCTTTGCCGGGGCACTTCTGCCCTCGAGCAAAGGTTGTCTATCTCCATGATTAAAATCCTTCAGGTCAAAAGTTGTAAAGACAAGCGAGCCTTTATTGATCTGCCTTACAGGCTCTACAAGGGTGAGAAAAACTGGGTGCCGCCGCTTAAAATGGAGCGGCATGAGTTTTTTAATCCCAAAAAAAATCCCTACTTTGATAACGCCCGCGTGCAACTCTTTGTGGCCCTTAAGGACGGCATCCCCGCAGGGCGCCTGTCGGCGCAGATCAACAATCTGCACAACAACCTTTACCACGAAAACACGGGGCACTTTGGTTGCTTTGAGTGCACAAACGACACGGCAGTCGCGCAGGCCCTTTTTCAAACGGCGGAGAACTGGCTAAAGATGCAGGGGATGAACAGGGTTGTCGGGCCCTTTAGTTTAAGCATCAACGAAGAGTCGGGGATTCTTATCAAGGGGTATGATGCGCGGCCTTACCCGTTTATGCCGTACAATTATCCTTATTATGCACAGCTTATCGAGGAGAGGGGTTACACAAAAATAAAAGACCTCATCGCGTGGAACTATGATTCAAGCCGCCCGATTCCCGAGGCAGCCGCGCAGATTGCCGCGGTCGTTAAAACCTATCCTGGATTGACTGTGCGGGAGGTTGATCCCAAAAAGCTCAAAAGGGATGTTAAAATTATCCGCGATGTGTTTAATTCGGCGTGGTCAAAAAACTGGGGGTTTATCCCGTGGACCGATGCGGAGGTCGACAAACTCGCCAAAGATTTTAAATTGATCCTTAATCCCAGATTGGCGTTGATTGCCGAAGTCAATGGTGAGCCCGCTGCCATATCGATCGCCTTTCCCAATTATCACGAAGCCATCGCAGATTTAAACGGGCGGCTTTTTCCGTTCGGGCTGATCAAATTTCTGTATCGTCTTAAGACCAACAAAATCAGGTCTTCGCGGCTCGCCCTTCTTGGAATAAAAAAAGAATACCGTCACGATGTGCTTGCGGGCCTCAGTGTGTATCTCTACACCGAGATGCACCGCCGCAGTCACGAGATTGGCCAGATCGGTGGCGAACTCAGTTGGACACTCGATGACAACATCAAAATCAATACAGGCATCTCCCTGATGGGCGGGGAGCCGCACAAGACTTACAGGATTTACGAGAAGGGGTTGTGAGTGTTAACGTGCTGTTAAATCCAGAAGCGGCAGTTGAAGAGTACAGAGTGACAGGAGCGACTGCTTAGTCGCTGCAGTCTGGTTCTACCGGATCTCCCACAACAAAGTTGTTGCAGAGCGTTTTTTTTGTGCCGTTCACGTACAGCACAATCGTGTAGATGTAGTGTTTGCCCAAGGCCAGCTTGGGAAACCCCCACGAATTGTTATAATCGCCGCCGTTGGCGTCGTAGGGGGCGTTTTTCTCGTCAAGCTGCAGGGCCCGGCCTGTTTTTTCGGTCCCATCAAGATAAAACATCATCTTTTTAATCTGCGGATCATTTTTGTTGATGGCCCCCTCTTCCAACTGCCACCTGGTTTGCATGATGGGCGAAAAGACATCTCCAGCCCTGATAATCACAATGGCGTCCTTGAGTGGGAGCGTGGTGCTGTCATCGGTATGGGTGGCTGTCAAATCGAATGTCAACTTAAACGACGGGTCATCCTTGATGGTTGTGGGACAGACAGCATTTTGTCCCCGGGCATCTCCCGGGAAAAAAACAAACATGAACAAGGAAGCAGCCGCAAACGTGAGGACCAGAATGTATATTTTTAATATTGACATAAGTTTTGGGCTACGAGCGCAACGATCAGAACAGAAAAAAATTCCGATCAATGCGCAGGTGGCAAAAATTATTCTGCGTCGCATTTGTCGGGTTCGTACACAATATAGAGCGCATCTTTATGGGTGCTCTCACCAGCTTGAATACGAATTTGATGCTCGTTGAGTATGACATACTCATCGTTTGCGGCTGTTCCAAACGGCCACAGACCATCCTGTGCCAGTTCAAGAGGCCCGCTGGGATCCGGGAGAACACGTTTGATACTGGCACCATCAAATTCCAGGGTCCCCAGAATTGCCTCACTGCCAGAGGTGCCTGTGTGATAGGCCCAGAGCGTAAACAAAAGCCACCCGTGGCCGCGCTGAATAGAAATCCCCGGGACATCGGCAGAGACATCGCTGTCAATGATGATTTTTCCATCATTGTTGGTCAAGTCGGTCCATGCATCATCCGGAACACAGATGTTTGCGTCATCGGCACCGACGTAAAGGCGGGAGGTCACATTTCCGGCCCCCCAGTTTTGAAGCCTGTCGGTAGTAAACCTGATACTGACGTCCTTGATGCATTCTTCGGGCTCGGCCGCGGCATCTTCTTCCTGATTGTTTTCTTCGCAGTTGACAGTGGCTGTTTCATTAAAGTCATAGTATACGGTAAATGCATCACTGCTGGTTGTGACGGTCGACACGACAGAGAGGGTTTGATCGTCTGCTACTTCATATTCGTCCTGTCCGGCATTGCCAAAGATCCAAAGGCCGTCGCCTTGCTGCTCCATTCCCTGCTCAACATCGTTGACAATATGTGTGATCTTTGCACCTTCCAGACTCAGCGTGCCGATCAAGGCCTCTTTGCCAAGCCCCGTGGCGTAGTGTCCGTAGAGTGTCACGTGCATCCATCCATCTCCTCTTTGAATGGCAAGACCTGCGACATCTTTGTTGACTGACCCATCCAGAATTTTTTTGCCCCATTTATTTCGCAGTTTAAACCACTCGCCATTGGCAGTGGGGCTGCTGCTGGTACCCAGATACACATTTTGTGTGAGTGTCCCGTTCACCCAGTTCTTTGTCATCTCAAAATCAAAGCGCGCCTTAACGGCAGTGTATGTGTTTGGAACGCACTCAATATTTTCACCCCCACCAGCATTACTGTCTTCGTCATCGTCTACCGCATCATCACTATCGGCATCATTGTTTTCGTCATCATCCGCCGTATCATCATCACTGTTGTTGTCCTGCAGGGTGCATTGGCCGAGCGTGTCGCCATGTTTGAGATGGTTGATGTATGTTGCGGCAGACGTATCGACACAAATGGAATGTGCATTTGCAGGATTGCCTGACGGGATGTGGCAGAGCCATGTCTTGTTGGCATCATTGCATGAAGCGTCGTCCGAACTGTTGTCGTCTGCACTGTCTTCTGCAAGGGGTTGGGTGGTGTTAAAAAAATTGTTGTTAAGTTCATTTTCATCTTCGCAGAGAGGGGTGCCGTTTTTGTCGATATCAATGCCACACAGGGGCTTTTTTTCGTCCACACAGTTGGCCTCGGTGCCGTTGATCACGATTGCGCCCAGATCAAGATTTTCGATGGCATCTGTAAGGGGCAGGAGAAATGACGACGTTTGCCCAAACGATACCGAGGCCACGAAGGCATCGCTGTTCGAAAGGTTAAATACATAAGAGTCATTGGTTGGCAGCTCCATCGCAAAACTGCAATCTTCCAGAATATCGGTGCCGATTTTTTTTCCTGATTGGTTGATGGCGCTCATCTTGTTTGCACTGCAAGTTTGAGAGACGGCCAGTGACTTTTGGGTGTATTTGATACTGGCATTTGCGTTGGCGTTTGCGTTGGTGCTTGAGACTGGGGTGCCGATAAGGCTTCCTTGAACGATCCTGAGATCATCTGTTGCGCTTGCTCCTGTGCCGGGTGACATCTCGAGCATATTGCAGGCGGGCAGCATCAAGGATACCAAAACAAAAAACGCGCAAAGGGACTTTTTAAAGGCCTTTGACATTTGGTGCTGCCGTGACATTTTTTACCCCCCCATACCCAGAAAAAATACGAAGCCGCCAAATTATAAATGCAATCCGTATGCCACTTAAACAGGGCGCAAACAGAGTTTGTTAAAGTTAACCGGTATGACAAAAAGTCTGGTGTTTTATGACCGGAAATCCGGGATTGAGTCTTTAATAAACAGGGGCATTCGTGACGTTTTGTTACGAAAAAAAACCATTTATGCCATCGTGATCGGCAGGAACGGCACTGGCTATACAAATGCTGGGGACACAGATGGGCGGGCATTACTGTAAGATGCTGCACAAAAAAAAGGGCGCATGACGCGCCCCTTAGGTGTTGGTTTTAATTTCTTAGAGGTTTGCCCTTCATCAGCAGGTGCTGCATGCGGGCCTGCGTTTTTTCTTCGCCGCAGAGGCTTAAAAAGACCTCGCGCTCGATATCGAGGAGTTCCTGCTCTGACCTGAACCCCTGTGTGGGCATGTCGCCACCGGTGAGGACCTTTGCGAGTCCCCGCGCAATCAGGGCATCATGTTCGGAGATCAATCCCTGTGCGAGGAAATTGCCGATGGCCGCTTCGATGGCCTTCTGCCCGCCGCTTGCGTCATTTTCAACCCAACGGTGAAAATCACGCGAATCATGGAGCGTAGCGGAATGATTTCGCGTGCATTATATTATGTTGTTAGACCCGTATCTACTGGTTGATGGAATTCTTCCTCGATTTTTTCGGCAAGGAAGATCTTAAGCAATGATTGATAGGGCACATCTTTTTTATTTGCCAGAAGTTTAAGCTGTTCTAGCATTGTTTTTGGCAGACGGAGTGATATTGTTTGAGTTGATGGTTTAAGGTTTGGAAAGATGGTTCGTGCTGCTCCGGACCAGTCAATATATTCGGTAGAATCATGCTTCGCCCAAAATTTTCTTTCTTCGTCATCGTTTTTGAAATTAGGGATTTTCTTTTTCTTGTCTTTTGTTTTCATAGATTAGTGTAAATCCTCCTTTCTTTTTGGTTCATATTTCGTGCCGAAATTACTCTAATCAAATTATTACGTGCTGTAAAAGCTATAAAAAGATATCGGTTTTCATTTGTATGCCCAAGGGCATAATATCTTTTCTCCATTTTTGAGTGCTTTTCATCATCTGCTATGAGTAATGGTTTGTTAAAAAAAAGTTGTTCGCATTCAGTAGGTGTAACTTTATGTTTGATCCAGTTTTTCTGAATATTTGCCTCATCCCAGTCAAAACCTTCAAATTCAGCTATGGAATTAATCTCAGACATAAAGTAAACCTGACCCAATGGTGCAAGCTCCTATTCGAACCCGCCGTGCCCTATTAAGGCAACGGGCTCTCTTAAGAGGTTAAAGAAATCAGATGGCAAAATCAAAGACTCTCTGTGCGAGATTGAGCGCGTCTTTGCCCCATGGTTTTGGTATTCTGTAATGATTGAGCTTTTCGGTGAACTTTTCACTATTCATCGAGCACTTCTGACTTCGTCGGTTGAGCCATTTATACAAGTTGCCTCTGCAAATATTAAATATTGTAATAGGCCCATGTCAACTTGTTCATTTTGACCCCATAATAGGCATAGTGTCCGTTGAGCTTCTGCGCTACTTTTGCCATGGCCTTGGACCACCGGTGATGCAGGTGTGTTTGAAACGCACGGACTCTACGCCTTCACGCTTGTCGCATTACGGCCTGCCAACTCTCTCGTCCGGGCTTCGTGGGGATTGTCGCCTCTCCGCGCACGCCGGATCTGATACCGCGTCCTTCTGAGGATGGTTACACGGGCGGGACTTTCACCCACTGACCCACTGATTGAACCAAGCTTTGCTTGGCGCACATTGCTATTATTGTATATTATGATAATATACATGTCAATTGGTAAAAAGATAAGATAGTGGTTTTTAGAGATTTAACAATTGGCTTAGGTGCCGCAATCGTGGGTTTAGATGCGGTTGTAGACTGTCTTTGGCCGTTCGTTAGAACCTAAGCAGGTTTTTTCTACGCGCCCGTCCGGAAAGTGGCTGATTTAGCCTTTCCGGTGGCTGGCCCCGTGATTTTATCGACAGCCTCAACGCTGATACCCGTTTGCAGGGCATGCTGCAGGGTTGCCACAAAACCGAAAGCGGTTGAATGTCCGTGTGCATGCCGTTGTTGGACGGGTTATTTACCATATTCCTCAATTATCTCATTTTTCCTGAAACAATCAAGAGAGTGGTCGTTTACCATACCTGTAGCCTGCATATGTGCATAACATACTGTAGAACCCAAAAATTTAAAACCTCTAGTCTTCAAGTCTTTGCTTAAGGCATCCGACTCTTTACTTGTTGCAGGATAATCTGATAATTTCCGTATGTTATTAATTTTTGGTTTGCCGCCAACAAAACCCCATATATATTTTGAAAAACTTCCATATTTTGCCTGAACTTCAAGAAATTTATGCGCATTATTTACCGTAGCTTCAATTTTCAATCTATTTCTAATTATCCCCGGATTCAGCAACAATCCTTCAATCTTTGGCTGATCAAATCTGGCAATCTTTTCTGGTTCAAAATTTTCAAATGCAATTCGGTAATTCTCTCTCTTTTTTAGAACTGTGTACCAGCTCAAACCTGCTTGGGCAGATTCCAAAGTCAGAAATTCAAACAACAACCTGTCGTCATGAACTGGAACACCCCATTCTTTATCGTGATATTCAACATAATCGACTTTACTCAAATCAACCCAAGGACAACGGCAAATATCATTTTTACTTTTTGTTTTCATTTATTAACAAACTCACTGTCCAACGACGAAGGTAAGGGGCGTTGCGCGGCGCTTTGTCGCGCAGCGTCCAGCGACCGAAGGGAGCGACCTTGACCGCAGTGTTGGGCATCATGTCAGTCGAGCGCCTCATCAAACTCTAGCCCTCGAATGAAAGCTCCAAAACTCTCGGCAACGGGAGTGATTCGGTAGTCAAGCTCTTGATCGACGTGAACAACACTTGGCTCACCCGAGGGGCCACAAGCACGATAATCAAGACAGAGCATATCGTGTCCAGCGGAGGGACAATCTGCAAAGTAAATGCCAATTGGTGGGTAGCCCCATTCTTCGCACCAGAATTTGCTCCCGAATGAGCCCAGTAATGAGCAGGGTTTGGAATCTCCAATGGAGTAAATGCCAGAAACAGCAATGTGGTTTTCAGACCATGACGTAGGCGTTGGCGTGCGGTGATTTGTTCTCTTGGGGATGCCACCGTTTTGCGATTTCGACAGGGCGACATATGCAGCAGGCAGCTTGTAGCCCAATTGCTCTTCGACAGCAGCCACCTTCCCTCCCGTGAGAGGATTATCGATGTACTCCTCTCGGGCATAGTCAGAATCTTCCCAAAAGTCGGAAAGGTCGACGCCTTTAAAGAGTGTATTCATCGGTCACTCCGAGAAATGGATAAATCTAGTGATGCCCAACATACATTCAACCGCCCCATTGCGGTTGATATCAGTAGCTTTTGAAGATGACCGCCGCAACAATATTGACGGCGTGTTTTTGCCGGATGCGCTCGACGTTAAATACCCAAATGCTGGCAAAGAATGGCCATGGCAGTGGGTTTTTCCTGCAAACAGTGTTTCAAAAGATCCGGGGCACGGCGCGTTGCGCCGTGCCCGTACGGGATGATGACATCAATTGCGTAAGGGTTTTCCCTTCATCAGCAGGTGCTGCATGCGGGCCTGCGTTTTTTCTTCGCCGCAGAGGCTTAAAAAGACCTCGCGCTCGATATCGAGGAGTTCCTGCTCTGACCTGAACCCCTGTGTGGGCATGTCGCCAC
>JADGCS010000150.1 GCA_015228875.1 Deltaproteobacteria bacterium
GAAATCAACCGCTTAAATCTATATTATCAATCGGTTAGACTTTGCAAACAAATTTTGTGATGATTTGATATTGCTCTGGATTTAAAAAATCTCCACTATACTTCCACACTTTTTCTGAAAACATCGATTTTTTGTTAAGAAATGAGTCTGAGAATGGGTCTTTTTTCGATGCCCAATGTTGGCTTTGTATCGAGCAATCTCACAACGCTTACAGGATATATCACAACCATCATCAAATACCTTAACCTGCACAGGGCGGCACTCAACGCCGAAAGTAACCAGCGCGATAGCATTATGTCAAAAATAACTGCTCTGGCAGAAAAAGAAGACCTGGCCTACATTCTTGGGGATGTCGACAGTCTCATGACAGAATCAAGCGAGGGCCTCCGTCGCATTGCAGAGATCGTTCAAAATCTCAAAAGTTTTGCAAGGCCCGATCATTCCGAGTCCTCAGATGTCAATATCAACGACTGTATTAAATCAACACTCAAGATTGTCTGGAACGAGCTTAAATACAAATGCGAGGTTCAAAGCGATTTTGGAACCCTGCCTTTAATTCACTGTTACCCTGGCCAGATCAATCAGGTCATCATGAACCTGCTTGTGAATGCCGCACACGCCATACCAGAAAAAGGCATTATCACCATTAAGACAAGCGCCAGTAACTCTGAGCTTGTGATTTGCGTGTCAGACACAGGCGTGGGGATCCCCAAAAAAAATATCCCCAAGCTTTTTGATCCCTTCTTCACCACCAAACCCGCCGGCCAGGGGACAGGTCTTGGGCTATCCATCTCGTATGGCATTGTGCAAAAACATGGCGGCAGAATTGATGTTGAAAGCACTGTCGGCAAAGGCTCTACCTTCACTGTTTATCTGCCCATTCAGAGGGAGGGCACTGTATGAACAGACACAATGTGCTTTTTGTTGACGATGAAATCAACATTTTAAATTCTATCAAACGATTACTGCGTGCCGAAAACTACAATCTCATTACCGCAACAAACGGCGCCGAAGCCTTGTCTGTACTAGAGAAGCGGGAGGATGTTCATCTGATTATTTCGGATTACCGCATGCCCAAAATGGATGGTATTGAATTTTTACTCAAAGCAAAAGAAATCAGGCCATTTGCCGTGCGCGTCATCCTTTCGGGTTACGCGGACTCTTCTTCTATTGTCAACGCCATCAATTCGGGTAAAATATATTATTTTTTAACCAAACCATGGCAAGGCTATGACATTAAAGTCCCCATCCGCCAGTGTCTGGAACATCACGACCTGCTCGAAGAAAACCGCAATCTTGTGGCAAAACTCTCGCAGTATAACAAAGAACTCCAAATCGAGGTTAACAATCGCACCCACAGTTTAGAATTTGCACAGCAGATACTAATGAGACTCCCGTTTCCCATCATCGGCATCGGTTCTGAGGGAATGGTGGCGTTTGTCAATAAGGCGGCATTTAATTTTAGTGCCTGGCCCTTTCTGTTATCTCTTGGAAAAAACATCTCAGATGTCTTTCCTGATAAACTTGAAAAAACAGTCTGCCAATACCTTGAAAACAAAAGGTCTGGGACAGAAAAATATACTCTCAAAGAAAAAACTTTTTACATCAGGATCGAACCCCTCGAAGATGCGTCATCCTTCAGGGGTCTCATCCTCATTTTTGAGGAGGCGACATGACCAATATGCATATACAAAAAATCATAGAACAAATTAAAGATCTGCCCCCGCTCCCCGCTGCGGTGCAAAAATTGGGTGTGATGGCTCACGACCCCGCAACCGAGGTCAAAGATATCTCCCGTGTAATCTCGTCGGACACAGCGCTTACCGGACGCATTTTGCGCGTGGCCAACTCCGCCTTTTACGGTCCTACGCCGTTATTATTTCAGATCACCAAATGCCAGAGATGAGCGGGGTTGATTTTTTATCACAGGCCAAAGCCATCGCGCCCGACAGCCTGCGTATTTTGCTCACAGGGCATGCTGACATGGCTGCGGCTATGAACGCCATCAATAAAGGCGAGGTTTACAGGTTTTTGACAAAACCATGGAACAACGACGAGCTAAAACTGACCATACAGCATGCCGTTGATCATGCTCAACTGGAGAAGGGGTTTGTCGGCTCCGTGCGCGTCTTGGCGCAGGTGGGAGAAATGCATAGCTCGGGCATTGGCAGTCACGCCAAACGCGTCGCGGGACTCTCTAAGGTAATTGCGGAGAAAATGGGACTCACCCCAAAAGAAATATTTCAGATCGAAATGGCCGCGCTACTGCACGACATAGGCAAAATAGGCATCCCGCAGGCCATCCTTGATAAGCGTGAAGGCAGTTTGTCAGATACCGAACGGCAGATTCTCGAACGACACGTGTTACAGGGCGAGACCATTGTAAAGATGCTCCCCAATCTCTTGGAGGCCGCAAAAATAATTCGTTCACACCACGAGCGCTTTGATGGCAACGGCTATCCCGATCAAAAAAAGAAAAACAATATCCCCTTAGGCAGTCGAATTATTGCCATAACCAATGCTTACGACCGCGCGCTCAATATGAGAAACGTCTTTAAAAACGCCACCCCTGCCCTTGCCCTTGGGTATGTTATAGAACAAGCAGAAGGCGCGTTTGATCCGCAAATCGCGGCGGTACTGAGGGAATATGTAAGTTCTGCCGCCGAAACCTGCGCGCACGAAATTGAAATCAAACCGGCCGATCTTCGTGAAAACATGGTTCTGTCACGGGATATCAAAACGGCGAAGGGGGTTCTGATCCTTTCAAAGGACAGCAGAATTAATAACCATAACTTTGGCCGTGTCATAAAACATATAGAGTCCAACCCTTTTATTGAGGGGATTTATGTGTACCGCAACGCCTAGAACACAACCGCCCTGTCTGATGTGCAGGCGCAAAAGGTTTAAGCTAAAAGTGGTTTTTGCTTCGTCTGGAGTTTTTTTGCTTCGTCTGAAATTTTGTCTGAAATTTTTCGTCTAGGCATATACATCAAGTGAATTTGCACGCCCACCGGTTCCTTTCGAAATACTTCCAGATTGACTGTAAGTGGCAGATTGGTTGGGCTGATCGTTTGTTGCACTCTTACTCTCATCAGAATGTGTTAGGGCGTATACCATTTCCTCCATCAGCGAAACCGTGCCGTCTTTGTTTAGATCCTTCTCATCATAAACCTTCGAGGTATCTTGAGAACCGCCTCCTTCGCCATCTGGTTTTTTAGCCCCTCCCTTTGGCTTCGCATCCGAAGGGGGTGCCCCATTGGATCCTCCCATTTTTTTCATTGAAACTTCAATTTCTGACTGAGTGACTTTACCATCATCATTGACATCAATCGAACTAAACATCTTTTCGGTGTCAACCTGAGAGACTCCTTTGCTTTTTGATCCGTCAACAAACTCGGATTTATCAATACTCCCGTCAGAATTTGTATCCAAATCCCCAATCATTTTTTTAGAAAATTTTGAAGCCATTTGAGAGGGATTAAAACTTCGCGGGGATCCAATACTGCTTATAGACATATAGCCTCCTTCGCTTATCTTTACGGATGGTTTTTTCTTTTCTAAAACTCTTTTTTGATTTTTTTCACTAGTGTCCCAACGTTGAATTTTGAATAAAAAACGAGACGGAGTCCCAAACAAAAGTCCCGCAAGTCTCTATAATGAGACTCTTTGTCTGAAATTCTTCTTCGTCTGAAATTTTGTCTGAAATTTTTGTTAAACAGGGGCAACGTTTGAAAAAACGGCCCGATAATAAGAATAAGGGTGAACCAGGCAGGGCAGTTTTTTTACAAAAGCTCCCACGCAGTGGGTTTGTTCAATACCTGTATGGCGAGAGGTTGAAGGTATGGTTGTCATCTTTAGGATTAAAGAAAGGGACCAATGATGGGTGATGGGATCAGAAAAAAAATAGCGATCATGATAAACGCCGGTGAAGAAAGAGAGGTTATGCAAGACATGGCCTTTCAGGAGTCGCTCAACAGGACAAATAAGGCACTCGGAGAGGGTTGGGAGAGGCATGTCGCCTCAAAGTACAAACCTGAATCGCCTGTGGCCTCTTACACAGAAGCGACTGTTCAGGGGGTTAAGGATCTGATTGCTTCGATTAAGTCTGACGATGACGATGACGTTTTGGTTTATCTTGCGAGCCACGGGGCAAAGACAAAGGATGGTTACCATATTGTCCTGCAAGACGGACTCATTAAAGACTCTGATTTTTTTGAGATGCTGGGCCAGGTCCCTTACGGCAACAGGACTATCGTTAATGGCAACTGTTTTGGCGGGAGCGGCATCAATGTGCCGGCGGTCTTTCGTAACCCGCACACAGCCTATTATGCTGCATCAGGGGATGAAGAAGCGTATATTTCAGCTGGTGTGACCATGTTTGTTCAAAAGAGTATTGATTTTACCTCGGCCTTTTTTGCCGCTGATGTTGACGTTAACGACGAGAACAGGGACGGCTACATCAGTTTTAGGGAGCGGTTTTTGCATGCGATGAGGGATAGGCAGGGCCTGTCGATCCCAAAATATTTTGTTGGCACGCAGTACGAGGACTGTGGCATTACCTGTGATGCGCCTGAGGCACACCCTTACGGCGTGGAGCCGCTCACAGTCACTCAACCGGACGAGCTTGATGATCTATTAAATTTTGTCTCTCATGCGGGCGGTTTTGCGGTTGTGGCCTTTATTAATTCTAAAGATTCGCAGTCTAAAATTATCAAAGAAAAGGTGGCTGCGTTCGCCAGAGAGACTGACGGTCGTTATCAGACGATCTTTGTTGAGGCCAGTGATTGGCAATCAATCCGGTGGTCAAAATTTGAACTTGGCGACAACCCCAAGGTGAGGCTTTATGATGCAAATCGCCTCTGGCACGATGTAATTGATATAGAAAAAATCAGCGAGGAATTCAGGCTGGTCGGGGCCAACATTGCCCAGCGTGTCAGTCTTGCCTTGGACCGTCTTTTTGAAAAGGATTCAGGGGCGGCCATTCTGGGGGTTGCGACGCTTTTGACCAAGGATAAAAAAATAGCAGAAGAAATTGCCAACACACTTTTTCTGAGCTGGGAGGTTCGCACAGATAAAGGTTGGAGGGCGCGGGCTATCTCGGTACTAGGTGTTGTTGGGTCGTGTTCGGATACGGTCCTCAACCGTTTATTGCCTCTGCTTAAACCTTTTTTGTATTCAGAAGATCTCGACCTGCAACAGGCCGCTGCCGGCGCTTTAAGGGAGATTGGTGCAAGGGCAGAAGGCATGATTGACGCCATGATTGATGCGGCGCACGCCAAACTCGAAAGGGCTATGCTGTTAAGACTGCATTGTGATGCAATAAGGACCGGTCGAATAAACAATGAAGAGGACGTACACGCCTTCATGCTATACCAGGAGCTTATGAGTTTGGTAAATTCAATGACAGAGGTTCTTGCCGCTTTGCTGATAAAGGTCCCCGAAAAGATAGAATCTGCCCTCCCCTTTTTAATGGCGGGACTTAAGACAGGTGATGATAGTGTCATGATGGTCGTGGCAACTGCCATTGAAAAGATATCACAAGAATACCCGGACGAGTTGCGGAAATTGGTGCCTATCATAACATCAATCCCCTCAAACGCTGATCGAGAAAGTCATGTGGCTAAAAAATACTTCATCATGGGCGTGGCCTTGAGACACCTGTCTGGTTATCAAGAATACGCTGATGAGTACAGGCGTGTTGCAGGGGGACTTTCAGCCGTATGGGGGAAACGGGGTATTGAACCGGAATTTTTTGAAAACACTTACTTTACGGCAGTCATGGATGCTGTGATTGGTGATGCAGATATTGGCGATGATACGGAGCCAAAGATAGATGAGGGTTTTATTCGGTATCTCCCAGAAATGGTTACTGAGGTGGCTGATGCCGTCCTCACTGCGGTACGGATAAAAGATGGTGTTGGCGGTATGTTTAACAGCTCGGTCTTAAGGCGCCTGATGTTGCTCTTGCCCTATGCCGGTGAAGGCCTCCAAAAATCCATTGTTGATGAAGTGGAGAGGATGTACACGACAAGAGAGGTTAATGATCAAGAACAAGATTACTTCGGCAGGGGCATATTGGCCTATGCCTCTCTGGTCCCAAATCAGACACAAAGATTTTTACCCCATATTCAAGAGGCACTCCAATCTCCTCATGAAAGCGTGCGCGTAACTGCTTGTATCGTAGTGGGGCGTTATGGTGCGGCTGGGGCGGGGATGTTGTCTCAGCTGATGGCAATTTCAAAAGAGGACGCATCAGCAGATGTACGTGTGGCGGCCCTAAGGTCGTTGGCAATGATTGCGCCCGCTGATGAGGTTGTGGTTCAAAGGGTATTTGAAGGTCTCTCCGATGGTGAAACTAAGATTCAAATGGTCGCGATCAAGGCCGTCAAACAACTCTTTGAAGAGACAAACCCCGCGGCAGAAAAGATGGGTCAAAAGATAGGCGGCACACTCATAAAAACAGCAGAGAGTGGTGCGCCGAACAAACTAAAGGATGAGGCGTTAAAATCAATAGCCAAGATGGAGGGATTGGCACGGGGTTATACTGCGCGTCTGATCGCATTGGGGAACAGTGCCGAACTTGATATCGCCTTTTTAGCAATCACCGCACTCGGAAAGACGGCCAAAGATTCTATTGATGATGTTGTCCCTTCTATCCGTAAATGGCTTGAGAACGATGACGTGCTTATAAAAACGGCCGCATTGCTTGCCACAGGCTTTTTAGGCCCATGCGCCAGCGGGTTATTTGCCGACATGACGGGTCTTTTAAACAGCGACCATGACGGTGTCTTAAGGGGGGCATTGACGGCGTTGATCAGGATGGAGGTCCAATCTAACGATGACGTGGTCAAGCAGGGAGTCCTCAAGGCCACACGTCACAAAAACAAGGATGTCCGTGACTGTGCGGTCAGGGCATCCGGAATCTTGTTTCCAAATGATATTGTCGTCAGAAAACGCGCCACAGAGATATTGCTTGATGATCCCATTAAACAGGTCAGGGATGCCGCTCAGGCGGGTCTTAAAGAAGTTGGGCCCATTAATGGCCATGAATGAAATTTCTGCTTCGTCTGAAATTTTTTAAACCCTCAACGGTTACAGTTAATCTACGCATGCCGTTATCAATGGTCAATGCCCTTAAAATGCAGGCAAACAAACAGGACGTCCCCTATCAAAGCTACATGAAAATGATTATTGCAGAGGTCCTTAAAACCACAGACGGAGCAAACTTTTTTTGAGACGATCGGAGGATTTATTAAATAGTTACTGGTGGTTAAGATTGATGGTTGGCATGTTAAAATTTGCTCCGTCTTATTTTTTTTTCTCCGTCTTATTTTTTCTGTTGAAAAACGTCGGCGCAAGGCCTGGTGTTTTTTAATGACGCTGTCTTGCTCACGGCATTGTTATGCTGAAGTTGTGTTTCGCCAGGATATTCAGACTTGGATTGCCTGTCACAGAAACGCCTTTGAGTTTTTTGGAGGTGTTCCCGACAAAATAGTCATGGACAATTTGAAGGCTGCCATCATCAAAGTAGTTCTTTATGAACCTCTGGTTAATCGCACCTACAGAGAGTTTGCAGCACATTACAACTTTGTCATTTCCCCTTGTTTGCCGGGTCATCCTGAGCACAAGGGCAAGGTAGAACGGGGTGTCCCCTATGTGCGCAATTCATTTTGGAAAGGCAGTGAGTTTGCGGACCGACAGCAGGCCAATATATCTCTCATCGACTGGATTATGAATACCGCAGGCTTGCGTATTCACGGCACCACAAAACAAAAACCGCTTCTTGTTTTTGAGACCATCGAAAAACAGTGCCTGCAAGCCCTACCCATCACAGCGTATATTTTGTCTCTTTGGAAAAATGCGGATGTGCGGCGTGATTGTCATGTCACTATTGAAGGGTCATTTTACTCTGCCCCACACCATTTACGTGATGAGCCTGTCCTGATACAGAGCACGGAAACAGTGGTCAGAATTTATCACAAAAATTTGCTGGTAGCTACGCATTTGAAAACAGAGCCTGGACAACGTCGAACAATCAACGCTCATTATCCACCTCACAAGGTTGCCTATCTGGAAAAAACACCCCAATGGTGCTTGGCGCGTGCCAAAGATAATGGACCTTTCACTCATCAGTTTGTCGACGTTCTTTTAACCCGGCAACATCCTT
>JADGCS010000151.1:0-6466 GCA_015228875.1 Deltaproteobacteria bacterium
TTATTCACAGGGAGGTAGCCAGAAAATCCCCAAAAATTTTCTGGCGTAGCTCCTTGTGAATAAGGCGCTCTCTGCTCTACCTGTTGATTCTGCAATTTTGCTTGTTGATGTTATGCTAATGGTATCAGAATTAAGGGGTCAGGACTGGACATGGGACAATAACGCTTAAGCTGCCATTGCTGTCCTATGTCCAGTCCTGACCCCTTTCCACTGTTTGACCCCTTTCCACTGTTGCTGTCCTATGTCCAGTCCTGACCCCTTTCCACTGTTCTGACCCCTTTCCACTGTTTGACCCCTTTCCACTGTTGCTGTCCTATGTCCAGTCCTGACCCCTTTCCACTGCAAAGACCCCGCGGGTTTTGTGAATCGGCTTAATTCGCTGATTGTAGAGATGGGGAAGTAACGCCTTAAGACATGTTGAGGTTTGTCCCTTGGTTGTGATAAGATCATGACGGAGGCTATGCGATTATGAAAAAGTACCGCTTTTCTGTAATTATTGAACAGGATGAAGATGGCATGTATGTGGCTACGGTCCCTGAACTGAAGGGATGTCACACACAGGCTAAGAGTTTTGCACAGTTGGAAAAAAGGATACGTGAGGCAATTAAGTTATGCCTGTCAGTTGAAAAAGGGAAATTAAATCAAAACAAGTTTATTGGTTTTCATGAACTCGAAGTCGCATTTTGATGAGTAAAATTTCTATCATATCGTCCTCTCGAATGATCAAGATTCTTTTGCGCTTGGGCTTTTGTCTTGTGCGACAGAAAGGAAGTCACGCTTACTTTCAGCATCCCGATGGCAGAACGACAGTGGTACCCGTGCACAAGGGTGAGGATTTAGGACGGGGGTTGATTCGAGCCATTTTAAAGGATGCTGATATTTCGGTCTGTGAGTACGAAAAGTTACGCAGGGAGTCTTGAGAAGAGCAAAAAAGAGGACAGGGGCTTGACCAAAAAGTTCCTATTTAATGTTTTTAAGGTGCGCCCAAGATATTCATTTTCGTTATTTTAAGCTTGTAGAGTAAATATGAAGCTCGTTTTTTTAGTAATTTGACTTTTTGGTCAAGCTCCTGTCCTCTTATCCCCCCTTATCCTCCCCTTTAAATACACGGCAACAGCGTGTTGCAGACGAAGCAAATAATGTTTTAACCGATATGCTTGTTATCGAGCATCCACTGGGCAATCAGCTCGTTACGATCCCCATAGGTGTAAAGCTTTCCATTGTAGGCCACTTTTATGTGTTCCTTGGGGATCTCTAAATTGCCATTCAGCAGACCAACAACAATCTCTTTTTCGTATGCATTTGGAAAGCCCTCAGTATCCACCCAGACATCGGCCAGTGTGTAGTTAAAAGGAATATCCGCTTCGAATAAAATACCAACGATCCTGCCGACGGGAGGCATCGACGCAAAATGCTCACCTATGTTTTGACTTAAGGTCCAGGAGGCAATCCCCTCTTGAGGCATCTGCATCGCGGGTTTTGATTCCTGCCAGGCCTCCACAACCTTTACCAAGGTCCTCTCGGCACGCGGGCCAAATATCCCCCGATAGGCATGAAACCCTCTGGGCATACTCATTCCAAGATAAGTAGCCAATCGCCCCCATCGGAGAGCCCTTGTTTGATATATTTCTCTAACCGTCTGCTCCAGTTCTGATTGAGGTTGTTGCCGCTTCGTAGCTTTGAACTAGGCATCTGTCAGGGATTTCTTGAACGGAATATTATTAAAACTTGTAGACCACGGTCTAAAAATCTGTGCCACTCGATTTTTAAAATCCTCGTTGCCATAGAGTTGTGTAAAAAGCGCGGCGTAGTGAGCTTGCCCCAGCCAGTAGTCAGAGCGCGAGTCGATTTCACGGTCAAATTTTTGAAGCGCAAGCGAAGAATTCAAACGCAGATAAGTGTCTCTTGTTTTTTCTGTGCGTAATTCAGGTGTAGCAGCACCTCGTTGGACCTGATTTGAAATTTGAGGCACTGAGTCTGTATTGTAAAAATCAAAGCCTCCCTGCCGGAAAGTTGGTTCCTGATAAGGCGTTTGACCTGGTAATGGTGATGCTGTGGCCGGTACTGTTGCTGAATAATAGCGGGGGATGTCACACTGCTTTATCATGAGTTATTTGCATCCGGGTATTAATTGGCACGTTCTGCAAGGCACACCATCCGGTCTGAGCAGAATCTCCAGGGGTCGTATTGCTGGCAGTATAACCTGTGGCAAGACTTTCTTAAAGACCGCCCAGCATGGCCCGTCTTTATTTTTATTATTGGGTCTTTTTCTCGAAATGTTGCCCCTGTTTTTTAAAATTAAGGGGTCAGAACTGGACATGGGACAATAACGCTTAAGCTGCCATTGCTGTCCTATGTCCAGTCCTGACCCCTTTCCCTGACCCCTTTCCTCCACTTTTCTATAAGCTTAAAATAACGAAAATGAATATCTTGGGCGCACCTTATAAAAACATTAAATAGGAACTTTTTGGTCAAGCTCCTGTCCCTTATCTGTTCCCTTATCTCCCCCTTGCGGCCTATCGCAAAGGGTCGTGACCCCTCCCCTTTAAATTGGGCCAGAATAACAAAGATACTCACACAACAATACTTTTCTGGTACACTCAGGCCTTGACCCCCATCGTTTGATTGATTAGTTTTTTTGCGTGAAGGATTTTTTAATCAGAATTATAGCATCCTGTTTTTGTCTGGGGTACATTCCTTTTGCCCCAGGGACGTTTGGGACCCTTGCGGGTTCTGTCCTGTTTTATTTTCTGCGCCATCACACCACGGGCTGGTTTGTTCTGTTTGTCCTTGTGTTTGCGGTGGCCGCCATTATTGTGTCGCATCTGGCAGAAAAGGCGTTTAAACAAAAGGACTGCCAGCGGATTGTCATCGATGAAGTTGCCGGAGTCTTGTGCTGCTACGCGCTTGTGCCCTACAGCCCGCTTAACCTTGTGCTGGGATTTATTCTCTTTAGAATTTTCGACATCGCCAAGCTCCCGCCAGCCAGACAGGCGCAGGACAGGCTTTACGGCGGTCTGGGTGTGGTGATGGACGACCTCGTCGCGGGCCTGCAGGCAGGGCTGATCCTGCTTTTCCTGCCGATGCTGATCAAGTGGGCAGAAGCGGCGCTGATCTGGCTCGAAAGGACAATGGGGTGATGGGGGTTATTGGTAGTTCGTGATCAGCCCTGCGGGCTGATGGTTTTTGGTAGTTCGTAGTTCGTAGTTGGGGGGGACAAAAAAAGGGGGCGGCCTTGTTTACAACGCCCTAAAAATGGGCATCAGGTGATTTTACCGACCACATCCTCCTTAAAAACGGCCCAAAGCGGGCGGCAGACCCACACGCAAACAGTGGCATCCAGATTGCCGGCGGGATCGTCCATTCCAATCTCCTCGAATTTACCGGCGGACAGATTGCAGGTCTTGCGTGCAGTGCTGTAGATCTTTGTGGCGCGCAGATTTCCGGGGGCTTTAATACATCCAAAGGTGTGCTTGTGGGGGCACAGTTATCGCTTGGTATTAATGGGGCGACAGATATGCTGGGATTACAAATTGCCGGTGTTCAAAACTGGGCAAGAAGACTTTTGATTGGTGGTCAACTGGCCATGAGAAACTTAGTTGAGGGCGTTTTTAAGGGTGCGCAACTGAGTCTTATCAGCAGCGATGTACAATATGAAGCCAAAGGGGTGCAGATAAGCGGTATTGCCGGCAAGGTGCGTCAAGGAGCGGGGGTGCAGGTCGCGGGATTGTATAATACCTCGCACGCCTTTAAAGGAGTTCAGGCGGCCTCTATCGTCAATGCAAGTTTTACAGACTCTGGTATTCAAGCTACGCGTTTGAGCCTGCTCAATTTGATTGCTGGTGCTTTCCGATATCTATTCCCCAAAGAGTAACGCAAAACGATGCAGTGGCCGGGGGATGGTTTTTGGTGAAAAGGGGGGCGTTCTTCGTTTGCGTTGTTCGTTCTTCGTTTTTGATGGCTCTAAGGGCTCAGGGCTGATCCAGTAGATGGTGGCTGTGTCAAAGAAAGCTGTTCTTTGTTTATAATTTCTGCGAGATTATTTTCTAAAAAATAATTTTCGAGCTCCTTTTTTATCTGTGCCCCTGTCTCGAGCTTTAAACATCTTTTGGCAAGCGCTATGGATGAGTCTTCGTCTATCAGGCGCGCAAGGTATTTTATCTTGGCGATGGCCCTGGGGATCATCGAGAGGGCATCGGCCTCCAGACCAATAAGCAGCGCTGCCAGCAGGGGGTTTGAGGCCATATCGCCGCACACGCAGGTTTTAATGTCTGCCTTGTGGCCTTCGGTGATGGTCCTTGCGACCATGCGGACAACAGCAGGGTGAAACGGGTCGTAAAGACCGGCGACCTGCGGGTTGGTCCTGTCTACGGCAAGGCAGTATTGAATGAGATCGTTGGTTCCCAGAGAAAAAAAATCGCAATTTTTGGCTATGGTTGCGGCCATCTCGACGGCCGAAGGGACCTCGATCATGGCACCTATGGGGATTTTTTTTGCGTACTCCATTTTTTCGTCGGTGAGTTCTTTTTTGACAAGCTCTAATATTTGTTTGGCCTCTATGACTTGTTCGACGGTTGTGATCATGGGAAAGAGAATTCTTATCCTGCCGTGCACAGAGGCCCTTAAGAGGGCGCGCAGCTGAATCCTGAAGAGGTCTTTTCTTTCGAGTGAAAATCTGATGGCGCGCCAGCCGAGTGCAGGATTGCTCTCGCGGGGAAGATTAAGATAAGAGACGTATTTGTCCCCGCCGATATCGAGGGTTCTAAAGGTAATCTCCTTGCCCCGGATCATTTTAATAATGCGCTGGTAAACAAGGTACTGCTCTTCTTCGGTTGGCATTTGATTTCTGATGAGAAAGGGGAACTCGGTGCGGTACAGACCAATCATGTCGGCGCCGGACTCAACGACCCTGTTTGTGTGCACAATCATGCTTAAGTTGGCGCCAACAGCTAGGTGCCGTTTTGTTGTTGTGCCGATTTTAACTTTTTGTTCTTTTTTATTTTGAAAGATGCTGGTTTTTTTTTGCAGGTCGAGCATTTCTCTTTTGTACAGCTCGATGATGTCCATGGACGGGTTGACCAGGATGGTTCCCGAGTAGCCGTCGATGATGAGATAATCGCCTTCTTTGATCTGTGAGGCCGCTGATTCAAGCCCAAGCACCGTGGGCAGGTTGAGTGTGTCGGCGAGGATGGCAATGTGCGAAGAGGCGCCGCCGTTTGCCGAGATGATGCCCTTTGTTTTTTTGAGATCGATGTTGACAAAATCGGAGATCGACCAGAACTCCTTGCTGAAGATGGTGTCCTCTGTGCACGCAAACTGATCTGTGACACGGGGGCTGCCGTACAGCAGGTATTCGCTGATCTTGCGGGCGACGTCCTGGATGTCGTAGGCCCTTTCTTTGATGTATTCGTCGTTGGCCTTGGACATGCGGTCCATGTATTTGCTGACAACTTTGTCGAGGGCCTTGATGGCGCTGAGTCCCGAATGAACCTCGGCCACGATTTGTTGTCGGAAGTTTGTGCTCTCCAAAAACAGCAGATAGGCCTCAAAAATACTGGCCTCGTCTGGTCCAAACTTGGCCTCTGCCTTTTTTTTGGTCTCTCGTATCTCGGTGCTGACGGTATCAAAGGCCTCTTTTAATAACGCGATTTCTTTTTCGAGACCCTTTGAATCTTCTGATTCGTAGCGCCGGGCAAAGCGTTGCTGGACGATTTTGAGACTGCCCATCGAGATCCCCTGAACGGCGGGAATACCTTTAATACAGTGGTCTTTAAGGTATTCGATGGTGGTTCCGGTCTCCACTTTTTCTGTAGTGGGTGTCTGCGCTGCCTGCGGGATAATGGCCTCGACCGTGTCCTTGAATTTTGCCTTTTCGACAAGACTGACAGCCGGGATGGTGAGGGACGTTAAGAGTTCTGTATCTGCTTTATTAAATTTTGTTTTTTCCCTGTTTTGAACAACAATCACACCAACGGGCTTGCCGTTGTAGACAAGCGGGACAGAGAGGTACGAGTTAAAGCCTTCTTCTCCGAGACCCTGTATTTTGAGGAACAGGGGGTCTGACTGCGCGTTTGATGTAGAAAAGGGTTCGAGCGTCTCGATTGTTTTTGCCACAAGACCCATGTTGCGTTTAAGCGTCAGGGTGTCGACCATTTTGGGGTTAAGGCCACAGGTGGCCTTGAGTGTGATGTCGTCGGAGCCCGAGTCGCACAGGTAGAGCGAGCAGGCATCGGCGTGCATGATCGCGGCGATCTTTTGTACGAGAAAACCCAGCACCCTTGAGAGATCCTCTGAGGAGTGGATGAGACCTGCGAGGTCTGTAACGCTGAACAGGGCCTCTTTGTTGAGTTTGTCGGTTGTCATTTTTTTAGTACTCAGCCTTCATCAAAAACGAAGAACGCACAACGTGAACGAAGAACAATCAACCCTCTGCCACTCACCATTTATTCATGGCCTTTGAGGGCGT
>JADGCS010000151.1:6531-8142 GCA_015228875.1 Deltaproteobacteria bacterium
TTTTGAAATGAAAAAAATCAGGGGGTTTCTGTGGTCGTGTCATTGCTGACCGTGATGGCCCCGTCAATCTCGTACCATTCGGGCCAATTGACATCGTCATCGTCTGACTGAATGTGGTTGATGAGGATCGAAAAATCAGATTGCCCCGCGGGAACATCACTTAACGCATAAAACGGGATGTCAATGATCCGTCCCGATTTGTGCAGGGTGTTCTCGTGTGCGGTGATGGTGATTTTAAGCTGACCCGCGGTGGTGTTGTCGTACAGGACAGTCGAGTCCACCCGTGTTGCGGCCTCTTTTAAAAGGAGCGATGTGAGCCTCACCGGGTCAATCGCAAAAAGGGTGCTGTCATAGGTGATGGTAAAGTCAATTTCGGAGATGGCATATGCGGAGGCCCGGGTGTAATCGACAAAAAAATTGATATCGAGTTCAAAGCTTTCGTTTTGGGCGAGTGTCTCTTTTTCCACCAGGCCGGAGCAGATGTAAATATCTGTGGTGTCTTCGTCGTTGGGTGCCGGGCAATCCGTATTGGTGCTGCGTTTGGTGACAAAGAGCGTGTACCACTTTGAATCGCTGCTCACGTCGTCCTCGCCAAAGGATTCGTAATCAATGTCGTGCATCGTGACTTCAAAGCTGAAATTACCCGTCTCCGCGGGGGTGCCGACAATGGCCCCGCTTGATGTGACATAGGTTCCTACGGGGGGCCTGCCACCCGTGAGGCTGTACACGTAGTAGCTGTCGTCAAAAAGGTCCCATTCGAGGTCATCGTTATCTACCGCAAGCTGAAAGGAATATGACTCGTTGATCAGCGCTGTACTCAAATGCGCCACATAAAGTTCGGACCAGCAGGCAGAAAGGGTGAGGCTGATGACGATCAGGGTGATGATTATGTTCTTGTTAATATTCATGGTTACCCCCAATGATGTCTTTTTTTTGGTGATACGGGTAAAACGGTTTTTTGGGAGGGGTTGTGTCTATAAATGTTTAACGACTCTCAACAGAAATGTTTAACGACTCTCAACAGTCTTTTGAGGATTTTGGGTTACGGGGGGTGTTGGTTATTGGTAGTTCGTAGTTCGTAGTTGGCGGGTACAAAAATAGGCGCCATGTACATTTTTCGTTCACGTTCTTCGTTATTCGTTCTTCGTTTTTTTTGGGGGGACACCACCCCATGATCTGACAGGCAAGATGGTCAGCGAACCCCGGTGTTTACGGTTGTTAAAACGGGTTTATGAATACCCTGTAAATAAAATTACATTGATTACACCGTGTTATGGGCGTATTATGGTGATTGCAAAAGGTGCCAGGTACTTTTTTGGGGGTGGTTTTGTTGGCCTTAAAATTGCATAAGAAATAACCATAAGAAATAACGTATAAGAGGTGGTGATGTATCAATTAAGGTTTGCGAGAATAATGTAAATTTAAAGGTTTTAGCCAGAAAGCGAGGTTTGATATGTGGGGTTTAAAAGGACCGTATAGGGGGCTGAGCGGGTCAGTGGACGGTGTAACTGCTCCCGCTTCGGGAGGTGCAACTTCGGCAGGTGCAAAAATTGATGTACCTCAGGCAAAGACACCCCCTTCAATACCAATGACCACAGACGATCCTTCGTC
>JADGCS010000152.1 GCA_015228875.1 Deltaproteobacteria bacterium
CATGACAGCCCCACTCAATTACATGGAATTTAAAAACCTGCTTCACAACCTGCGCAAACTCCGAAACCGCATTGCCCATTCGTACTTTATCGAAAAACACCACCACGACAGGATGAGGCAGTGTATTCAGGATTTGCTTAGGGTGTTTTGCTTGAATGCGCCAATTTAAAACTTTAACACGAAGCACTTTGATGCAACAATCTGCGCTGCGCTTTTACACGCATATAAACAAGCAAGACGGAGCAAATTTAATCTTGTATTGTGGTGGTGTATTTTTTGCCGGGGGCTTTTATGGCCATTGGATACGATGAATAATCGACGAAAAACAAAATGGCCTTCGTCATCAAGACAACCTCCAAAAAACAGACAAATTACAACATAATATCAAATAGTTGTTGCAAAAACACGGCTAAGGTAATTATAATTACCTTATGGATTGGAAATTCTACGGCAGGGATTCAGAAATCGAGGCTCTCAACAGAATCTTGAAACGATCACGGTGGTTTTTCGCGAAGATTACGGGACGTCGACGTATTGGTAAGACGAGTTTGATTCAAAGGGCCTTGTCAGATATCCCGGATAAAAAAAGTTTTTATGTTCAAATCCCGGACAGCTCCCCAGCAGGAGTACTCTCCGGTGTTTGCGATGCGCTGGAAACGTTCAGCATGTCGCCAGCAGATTATCCGTATCCAGATACCTTGCTGTCATTGGCAAAGTTAATCGCAAAAATGGCAAGGGATGGTATTATTGTTACTCTTGATGAGTTTCAATATTTCAATAGGCCACGTTTTAAAGAGTTTTGTTCTTTTCTTCAAAAAGAAGTCGATCAGCTGGCCGCTGATGCTGAAAATGTCAAAGGCGGGCTTTTTGTGCTGGGATCAATTCATACAGAAATGACAGCCTTACTCGAAGACAGGTCCGCCCCCTTGTATAACCGCACAACGGATGAGATCCTGCTGGGCCATCTGGAGATTGCCTCTCTTTTGCAGATGCTTCGTGAACACAATTGTCTGGAGCCAGGGTACCTGTTGTTTTTGTGGAATTTGTTTGAGGGTGTGCCAAAGTTTTACCGTGATTGTTACGAACAGGATGTTTTGGGCAAGCCGCGGCATGATGTCATACGCAGGATGTTTTTTGAAAGTTCTTCACCTTTAAAAAATGAGGCAGAAAACTGGTTTTTAAAAGAATTGCACGGGCGTTATGATGCCATTCTGCAATACATTGCCAGAAAATCAGGTTGCTCCCACAGCGATCTGGTAGAACACGTCCGCACGGTCAGTCGCGAAGAAAAAGAACAGGTGGGTGGTTATTTAAAAACTCTCGTGGGCAAATACCAACTTGTTGAAAAACGTCTGCCTATCTTTGCAAAAGAGAAAACACGAAGCGGCAAATACTTTATCTCGGATAATTTTTTGCGCGCCTGGTTGGGAGCTCTTTCTACACCTGCATCTGCTGCGCATTTTACACCTGTTGCAAATCTGGTCACAAAAACTGATGAGCGACTCATGACAATGGAGGGACGTGCGTTTGAAAAACTCATCGGTGTGATTTACGAAGAACGCAGTCGCAAAGGCATTGGGGATTTTGTCTTAAGCAGGCGCATTGCCGGTTACTGGGATCGCGCTGGTGTTGAAATTGATTTTGTGGCTGTGGACGAAACCAACCGACGCATTCGTTTTGGCAACTGCAAACGTGCTCCGGAGCGTCTGGCGCCGTCTCTTTCCGACTTTGAGAATCATATTAAAAAATATTTTAACGCATTTTGTGAGCAGACAAATTGGCAAATTGAAAAGGTCTGTTTTGCCCCCCTGATAAAAACCTCTTTAAGGGAGAAACTTTCGGATCAGGGTTATATCGTAGAAGATCTCATGGATTTGTTTTCAGGACTCGTTTAAGAAAATGGGGTCAGGCCCGGACAACGGACAGCAAATGTAGATGCGCAATATCTTGTGCATGGGTGTAGCCGATCAACATCAGGCCCGCGGCCCTGAGTTCATTTTTGATCCACAACGGTGGAATGTGGGTATGTCGCGGGGGAGGTATAAGGGGATATTGGGTGGTGAACACAGGTGTTTTGTGTTGATGTTGTAAGCGGCAGGTACAGTCCTGTCCCCTGCGATGATGCAATTTCTTTGATATATTTTCTTCATGGCATTAGGTGGTGGATTGTATGCAATCATCAAAACTTGTCATATTACCACAGGTAGAAAGAAGCATTTTTTTAATAAGGGGCGAAAAAGTTATTTTAGACTCTGAGTTGGCTACTTTGTATGGTGTTAAAACAAAAGTCTTAAATCAGGCCATCAAGCGCAACAAGCACCGGTTTCCTGAAGATTTTATCTTTCGACTTACCAAACCCGAAAAAGATGAACTGGTCACAATCTGTGACCGGTTCAATAAACTCAAGCATTCAATCAGCCTACCCTATGCCTTTACGGAATATGGGGCCATTATGGCCGCAACTGTACTCAATACTAAACTTGCCATTGAAGTCAGCGTCTTTGTAATCAGGGCCTTTGTTAAGCTCAGAGAGACGTTAACCGCTCATAAACAAATAGCCAGAAAGTTAAACATGCTAGAAAACAAAGTTGTCAGCCATGACTCTCAAATAAGAGCAATTTTTGCCGCTATCCGTGAACTGATGACCCCTCCTTTAAAATCAAAACGGAAAATTGGATTTATTGTTCAGAATGAAAAATGAGTTGGTCATTCAGGATGAAAAAAAAATCAAAAGTATATTCAATATCCAAAGGATCTCAAATACTATTGATAACAATAATGGAGGTAACACATCATGAATACTGACGCCAAAAAATTTCTAGAAAAACAGATAGGTCGCCTAACCTTGGGGGGACTACTCAATTCAATTCGGCTCGGAGAGGAACTGTCACAGGACGAGTTTTCAAAGCTACTTGGAATTTCAAAATCCCATTTGTGTGATATTGAAAAGGGCAGAAAATTTGTCAGCCCCGAACGTGCCGAATTTTTTGCAAAAAAACTAAAATATTCCGCTCACCAGTTTGTGCGGCTGGCACTGCAAGACCTGATCAACAACACGGGGCTCAAGTATGCTGTTGAAGTCCATGCATTATAAATCAATAAGGACCCCAACCCCATGACCACCCACACCTACATAGCCACCCCCTACGGCGCGCCATTGTATCAAACCCTAAAACTCGCGAGAGGGCAGATCTTCCCCAAGGGCAGAGACAAGCTTTTTGATAATTGTGGTATTATTTTCAGAAGAATTTGCGACAGCAACGGCAAACCAATTGATGTCGTCAAAGATCTCAAGCCAAATGACAATCTTCTCCTGATGTACAACTTTGCGCACACAGGTGTCATCTATCCCATTCAGCAGTTTAAGATTTTAGATCCAAATGTTGCCAAGGGCAGGATTCACTTTCCTGTTCAAAAGGAGCCTGGGTTTGATGCCATAGGTAAAATCAGTCTTGAGAGTTTTATCAGGATCAATTTTGTGCCCGATTATCTTGATTCAGAAGATATCGATGGTGCTACCGATCAAAATGTCATTTGCGTTGAATCTCACACCGAGTGGCTTCCCAAAGATCTGGTGGGCAAGGTTTATCTTAATACAAGCCAGCACGAGCCCACTATTAAAGACTTGGATAAACTCGAATTTGTAGACGAAAAAAATGCGGCTAAGATTTTAGAAGCCCATTACAATGAATTTATTAAAGATAAAAAATTAGAAAACGTCCTCTTTGATGAGCACAAGGCGTTTTGGAAACAATATAACGGCTGGATAAAAACAATGTTGTACGAAAACAAACGACTCGAGGCCGCAAAATCAAAAACGGGCGACGACACAGCAGGGCAGGCCAACAGCCGGTTGGTTAATTACGCCTTTGAGGCCATGCCTTTTTGCGCCATTTTTGAATATGTATTGAACATGCTGCTTAAAAATGAGGCCAACTCGTTGATTCTTGATACTGGTAAACCCTTAAAGGGCGACACAGAACTCTCGGTGTTTCCCGAAAGCACGATGGAGGGGCTTGATTGTTGGGACAGAATCAATATGATTTTATATCAGGTTGATCAAAAAATGATCATGACAGCCCCACTCAATTACATGGAATTTAAAAATCTGCTTCACAACCTGCGCAAACTCCGAAACCGCATTGCCCATTCGTACTTTATCGAAAAACACCACCACGACAGGATGAGGTTGTGTGTGCAGGATTTGCTTAGAGTGTTTTGTTTGAATGGTGGTTTCTGATTTTAGACCGCATTAAAATTATCCGGCAATTCCTTCATTTCAAACCCAACCCCAAGGGCCGCAAAGGCCCTGACTAGCCAGTCGAGGGAGAGTGCCTCACCAAGAAACTTGTTTGTCACGGCCTGACGGGTAATGCCAAGTTTGTTGGCAAGGTCTGATTTTGCAATTTTGTTTTTGAGCATGTATTCGTTCAGCTGGTAAAGAAGCCTGTGTTTGTGAAATTCGACGATGTCTTTGGGGTCTTGTAGATCAAATTCAAGGAACTCTGCCAGTGATCGTTGTTCTTTAACAATGCTGTTGGATTTTTTTATTTTTGTTTTACTTTTTCCCATCTGTTTAATCCTCGATTAATTGCTTTGTCTTGCGCATCAACATCAACAGACCGCTTGTCAACGGCGGACACGATGACGTTGCCATTATCATCCATAATAAAAAACAACCTGTATCCATGTGCGGGGTTCTTTACCTCCCACATGTTGTGTTTGACAGCCCGCTGATTCTTAACAATTTTTTTTAGAAAATCATTTTCAACATAGTCAATAATAGCGAGTGCCCCTGATATTTCAATGGCCTGACAGATTTGAATCAATATGCTTTTTAACTGTCTTTTAATGGCCCTTGGTATTTGATATTTTGCGGCATCCACATCAAAGACAGAGATTCCTGACTCGTCCACAATTTCATAAAGAGAATTAACGCCAGCTATACCTTTGAGCCTCATGTTTATTGTATATCATAAGGGTACAAATTGTAAAGATATATCTTTACAAGCCAGGCCGCCCCCAACCTTTGAAAACGACGCTCCCTCCAAAATAATTTTCCCCTTTGCCTGACGGCAAATTCCTCGCGCAACAAAATTATTTCCTCAGTCGCTATTTGTTGACGGGGAGACCCGCCCCAGAGCGGGCGGGGCGTTACCGCCTTCGGCGTCACTTAATCCCCATCAACAAATTCCTTTTCTAAAGTTTGGGGGCTTTTAAGGTAAAAGGGGTCGCGTCTTGCGTTTTGCATTTTGACAACAATTTTAATGATCATATCACAAACTGGCCTTAATAAATGCTATCAAAGCTTTACTAAATCCTAGCAAGGAAGGAGTTTGTCTGGAGTACACCCCTCCTCAAACTCAACCCCAACCACCACCCCCTTTTTCAATTTTAAGATCATGCGATTAGCATAAGCATTCTCTGTCGGCCACCCATCATTAAAATGCATTTTTCGTTTAAATTTCTTCCACAAACAATACTTCCAGTAAATTTGATGTGCAGATCTTCAAAAACAAAAAATGTTTCTGTGGTATCACATAAACTCCAACTGTCATCATCAGTTGAACTGAAATCTTGGGACCATTCTGACGTGGTGATAACTTCTCTTTGCGCCTCGCGCGGGATAAAATCCTTGTATTCTTCTGCCAGGTTGATTTCAACTTTCCAAAGAAACAGTCTGTTGTCTTCGATTAAGTAGTGGTCCACGCGTCCAGACCAATTGTATGTTGGATTGCAGGCTGATAACATTTTTTCTTCAAAACCGAGTTCTTCAGTTTTGGGTACAAGTTCTTCAAGATTGAGTTCTTCGACTGCTTCATTATCATCAATTATATTGCAAAGATCCCAATCTTGGTCATTGTACCGCAATGTCTCTATCGTTTGAGCTGTCATAAGTTAACCTTTCATTACAATCAGTAAAATAAACGCGTGAAAATTGATACCTTTTTACTTACACTAAATCAATATCACGAAAAAAGGACACCCAAGGTCCCTCCCATTGAAATTTCGGATAATTTATTTTACTGTCAGCCCCCAACACAAAAGGAGCCACCCCATGCCCAAAAAGAAAAAACCACTCAACCGCAACAAACAACTCATCCGCGCAATCCCTTTAGTACTACCACCAACGGCCCTGTTGCCTTTGCAAGGACAGGGGTCAAGTATTGCGTTTCTCATTTTGCAATTTTTCAAAACAGAAAATGGCATCAGTTTAAGGTGCCTGGCTTTGACATCATGCAGGTTAATACAAATCTAAAATTTTCTCCGAAAATTGACAGATTCTCCTGACAGTGTGTTTTCTTGAGTAATAAAATTGGGCCTTGCATTTATACACCTTATTGGTGTACCATTGTAATCAAGAACATGATGTATAAAATCATAATTTCGAAACAGGCTCAGAAACAGGTGAACAAAGTACCGTTTTATATAAAAGCGAAGCTTCTTTCTTGGATTGATTTGGTGCTCATAGAGGGGCTTGAGACAGCAAGACAGATTCATGGATATCATGATGAGCTACTCAAGGGTGACAGAATGGGGCAGAGGTCCATCAGATTGAGTAAGTCTTACAGGGCAATATATTCAATATCCAAAGGATCTCAAATACTATTGATAACAATAATGGGGGTAACACATCATGAATACTGACGCAAAAAAATTTTTAGAAAAACAGATAGGTCGCCTAACCTTGGGGGGACTACTCAATTCAATTCGGCTCGGAGAGGAACTGTCACAGGACGAGTTTTCAAAGCTACTTGGAATTTCAAAATCCCATTTATGTGATATTGAAAAGGGCAGAAAATTTGTCAGCCCCGAACGTGCCGAATTTTTCGCAAAAAAACTAAAATATTCCGCTCACCAGTTTGTGCGGCTGGCACTGCAGGACCTGATCAACAACACAGGGCTCAAGTATGCTGTTGAAGTCCATGCATTATAAATTAATAAGCCCCCAACCCCATGACCACCCACACCTACATAGCCACCCCCTACGGCGCGCCGTTGTATCAAACCCTAAAACTTGAAACACAATTTCAGGTGCCAGCCTACCAAACACTAATTTGGTACCACCCACATTTTGTTACAAAAAAGTAAAAAAGGGGGATAGGCACCAAAAGTTTCCGAAACACAACAACACACATCAAGAAAAAGGTGCCAGGCTTTGACATGCTACAAGTTTTAGAAGAAAAAGGTGCCACACAGAGAAAAGGTGACAGGCACCAAAATGCGCCTTGGCCTTGTTGACGAGATTGATGGTGGTTTTGATGTCTTCAGTCATTTTTTAGTTTTTTCACATGGGTATAAAATTCTTATTCTGGAAATAACTGTAGTATGTTTTTTGTTACAAACTCTTCGGCTTCTGAAGGATCGTAGTTTACTCCAGAACGAATCAACGGTTTGATGTCGTTCACAAACACGGGCATTTGCATTTTGTTTCTTAAATTTTCAATGAATTGCATTCGCGAAATGCTTTTGCCTTCTGCTTTCATATACGCGCCAAATACATCAACAACTCTCTCAAAATTTGGATTGAGATCGCGGCTTATCCAGAGGTCAAAGAGATCGCGCCCTTTTCGGCGTTGATAGAGTGCCCTTAATTTTGTGGCCAGAAGTTCTTCAAATTCAAAAGTAACGACCTCGGCCTCACCGTTGTGCCACATGGAATTCAGACTGATCTTTTTTTTGACATGCCCTTTGACAACAAAATGTTCTCTTGTGTTAATTTCGATTTTTACCTTTTGCTTGTAAACAGAACCTTCTGGAATAAACGAATAATGCAGTTTAAAACTGCCTTTTTTAGCCTCCCATGCCGGCTTACTGTCAAAGATTTGAGATAAAACAATCTTCAGGCGATTTGCTATCGGGCCTATTTTTTCGGATTTGATTTGGACAAAATCAAGGTCTTCGCTGTAACGGGAGGGCTCGCACAGATATATTTTATTAATGCATGTACCGCCACGAAATGCCAATTGTTCAGACAAAAATGTGTCTGAATAAATCAATTTGATCATGGCATGAATAATTAAATCCTGCTCCACTTGCCTTGGTTCACGCCAAGGGCAATATTGTCGCCACTCTTGAATAGCTGCTTCAAATATCATTGATCTCCAATTCTGTG
>JADGCS010000153.1 GCA_015228875.1 Deltaproteobacteria bacterium
GCCTTGTTTTTGGTTGTTATGAAATTCTCGGTTTGATAAAGTTCCTATTGTTTAACAGTTTGTGGGTCAAGAAATCCTGTCCCACCAGTCATCCTCGCCTGAAACGTCTCTCTACTATTGGAGGCGCGAAGAAAAAAATGCCCAGGCAGAGGTAGATTATCTTGTCCCGTATCAGGGTGGGGTCTCCCCCGTTGAGGTCAAAAGTGCAGCATCAGGCCGATTGCGAAGTCTTCACTTGTTTCGTGAGCGGTATCAACCCAGACAATCCTTTGTGATTTCATCGCATCCTTACGCAGAACGCGAAGGGATAACGTGGATTCCGTTGTATGGTATTCGCCGTTGGATGAATGAGGCAGAGACGGTGCCATACTCGGCTGCTTATTAAGTTTATTCCATGCATTTTATAATTTATTATGTGTTTGGATAATTGATTATCTAATAATGGCCTGTTTTATTCAATGGAACATCAACCCATCTCGCAGCAACCCCATCAGCTCTTGGCCTTAAGCTCGTGATCGTGTTCGATGATGAACCGCCTTATATCATCAGTAATGGTCAACAACTTAAGCCACTGCTCTTTGTAGAGCGTCACAGGAAAACGTCCCATCCCGTAGATCGAAAGGGCCCCCTTTTCACTCACTTTCATTGAGAGGGTTCCGGGGCGATTGGTTTTTTTTAAGGCCTCGTTTTCGGCCTTTAATCGTTCGAGTTCGGTCTTTAAATCTTCATCTGACATGGTACCCTCCTGTTTATCCTGAGCGATAGTTTTTTATTGCGTGTTTTGGCAACAAAAATAAAAAATGCTATGATTTTTTGTGGTACACAGGTAAAAAAAAAGGATATCAGCTTTACGATTGAATCATTAAAAGAGACCCTTGTAGAACGATTTGCATCCATTGATTTTAAACAGGCAAAAAATGATGTGAGCCCCTTTGTAAAGGACGAGGCGTCTTTGTCGTTGTTTGAGTTTGAGTTGTTTAAGAATGTGGTGGGGAGGGTTGGGTTTGAGTAAAATTTAGATCAGCAAAGACTTGTTGACTACCGATAGGTCTTTTTCAATCTTCTGTCGAAAAATACCTGATCGCCCCCGGGGGTGTTACAAAAGAACTGCAAAAGTCGTGTTTTTTTCATAAGATTCTTGGTGCCGAAGCCCTGCTCGAATGACAGTGCTCGTCTCGCAGCCAAATACAAGTAAGGAAAAGGAAATGGAAAAGGAAAAGGCGCCAAAGCTTTACAATCTACAGGTTGATCTGAAAGATCCAAAATGAGAAACGCATTACCTGACCCTTTTGCTGTTTTGTCGGATTCGATGTTCAATTTCGCCAATATGGCAGGTAAATTTGTGTGACAAAATTTTGGTACTGTTCAAAAATTTTGGTACTCTTCATACTCTTCAGATGACTCTTCAGATGACTGACCGAACAACGAGATTTTCAAAATGATAAAATTCTCAATATGAGAGGCAATTATTACCCAATTTTAAAAGAGGTGAATCATAAGGCATTAATATCTTTAAATTAATAATTTGTCATTACTGGCATGATTGTTGCTTGTACAAATACAGAATACAAAATGCACGCTATAGAAAAATACGGATGATAAGTGAAAACCTGTAAACAATGGGAGAATGGTATGGCAAAAAAAACAAGAGTAAGAAAATTGGCACGTGATACTATGGTAATGATGTCCCCAGGTGAATCTGCTGCTGGAGGTAGTATGGAGTATAAAAAAAAATGTCATAAGGCCTGTGGTTCGACATTTAAAAAAGCCGGGAAATGGGACAAGATTGTTACATAATGCATGGGATGCTTGGGACCGCCAATAAAACACTGTAACCAGAACTCACAGTTCAATGTGTTTCGACCAGTTTATAAATGACTTGGGATTTTGTCTGTGCGTTTTGATGTAGAACTTAAGACCGCGTAAAGCCCAATCCCTGATGGAGCGACATTCCTTCTCACTTGGTTTTTTGAGGCCGTTGTTTTCTTTTGAAAGAGCATAAAGGCACAGCCAACTTGGGCAAAAATGGAGTGCCCAGCAATTATAGCACTTTTTTGTTACGATGTTCTGTTTGTTGTAAAAAGAGAACGTTTTATTAAAATCAACTCCCTCTGTTATATGTCCAATAGAAAAGTTCAAATTGCCAACAAAGGGTGCGCAGGGATAGATGGTACCGTCAACATCTATCGCGATCACATCAATGCCAACGCTGCAAGGCAAGATGGCTTTTTGGGGGAACATTATTTGTTCGATTACTTTAGAGTAAGGCATCTCGTAATTTATCTTTTTAAAATTACCCAAAATAATTTCGTGAGCAAGAAAGGTGTCAAATTGATTTCTGTTAGCATTGATTGTCTTTTTTTCTTTATCACTCAATTTAAAATCTGATGTTTCAGCCACCAAATCATAGTCAACATTAGTTATCCCCAGATTGTTAAAGTATTTATACCTATCGAGATAATTTGGATTTTGGGGTGTAATTACAGTGATAAACGAAACATATTTTTTAAAATATCGTTTGTTCGATAACTGTAATTTGTTTAGCATATTTATTATATGCTCATGGGAGCCTTTGCCATTAGAGAATTTTCTTGATGCATCATGGGCCGTTTTGTTCCCGTCTAGACTGATTGTTAGATTTACTTTATTTTTGGTAAAATAATTTATTATTTCTTGGCACAACAGGGTTCCGTTTGTTGTAAGGGAGTAATAAAATTTTCTTTTATTTTTTTTTGCATTTGTCTCGCATGCATCAATAATCAATTTGAGTGTTTTGTAATTGAGGAGGGGTTCACCCCCACAAAATGTGATGGATATTTCTTTGAGACTGATATGTTTAAGGGTGAAATCTATAACTTGTTGAGCAACAGCTTCTGTCATGTTGCCCATGTGCTTTCGCTTTAGCTGATCTGGCAAAAAACAATATTTGCAATTGAGGTTACAAGAATCTGTTATGTATATTTTAATGGCATCAAGAGCATTATGCAGGCATTTGTAAGTAATATTCGATTTTTTGTATTTGATAGGTTTAGATTTTTGTGCAACTTTATCAAAGTCTGCAAGCGTATTTTCAATATCCCTTTTTGAATATTTGTTTAAAAACTTTTTTCTGAGCTGCTTTTTTGAGCAAGCATTGTACAGGGGCACCATTTTGTACATCAGTTCATTAATCTTTACTATCTGTGAATTACCAACGAGGAGTAAATATTTATCACTACCTATCGAGAATCTGTGTGTGAAAATTTTATTACGCATAAATTTTTCTATCCGTATTTGTACGGTAGCGGGGCTGCACATTTTAGATGACTATATCATTTCACCGTAACACACCATAAAACCAGGATAAAAATAATACAAGAAGTTGATCGTTGAGCTGCAATTTGTTTTCAAATGGTTGGCAACAACTGGCAGCTAAATGATTCAGCAAATCTGCCTTAAAATTTTAATGAAGTGGATATTTGTGCAATTAAAGAATCTTCCTGGTAGCTATATTCAGGGCTGTTTGTTTGATGGTTCCCATATTCGACTGTCCCCCGGACGCCCCATTCATCGGTGAGAGAATAACTGATTTCAGCTTTGGCACCCAAGGTGAGCGACTCACTTGTTGCGTAAATGCGTGTATTGCCAAACGACAGATTACTTTCGAAACTTATCGACAGGTCATCGGTGGGTGTTAATTCAACACTGATTGTAGTTGAGGTGTCCCTGTTTCTTTGCACCATTTCAAGGTCTATGTCGTTGCCTGTGTGTTCGACTTCCGCAGAAAGAAACAGCAGGTCGGCTATAAGGCTTAAGTTTGCAGCAAGAGTCAGTTCCCAACTGGGGTACCAACCTTTGAAATCTTCAAGGTTGCCATTGCTGACGAAGGTCCCGGTATCTTTGTTTTCCTGAAATAAAACCTTTGTAGATAAATCAAAAGAATCATTCAGGGTCCATATAAGACTGGCAATTGCGTTTAATCCATAACCTGTAGAGTTGCTTTCTTCTTCTCTTTCTGCAAAGTCATAGCCAAGGCTGTGGACATTGGTACTACCACCAAATTTAAAATATATTGATTCAAGAAATTCTTTTTGTATTAGTAGTGAAGCAGACAGATCTTGAGATAACAAAGTTGATTCATGATCTGTTTCGTTACCAGATTCCCCTTCGACGAGAAGGACCAATCCCATATCCCATGGCTTGACGTGGTAGGTTGTGCTTAGATCCCCACCCATCTTGTTTTCGTGCTTGCGATTAAAATTCTCATAATATGGTAGGGCGTAAGAAGTTTCACCTAGATTGAAAGATCCTTCGAGGGCGAGGTTTGTGTCCCCAATCTCCCTGATCTGTCCCCATGCAGATACCCCGTAATGTTGTACCAATTGATCCGGGGCTACGCTAAAAAATCTATCATAGACTCCAATCGCACCATATTCCCACGAGTTATCTCGCGCAAGATGATTCAGACTGCCAATTGTGTTAACACCTGCGGTAGATATGTTGTCAACGGTAGCATTATCATCTTTCCCACCGTAGTTATAAGCTCCACCAGCGGATAGTGAGGTAATCAACTTTGATACATCAAAGATATCCAGCCGCAAAGCCGTGGCGTTGGCCTTGCTTGTGAAGTATAATGAGGAGTCGCTTGTGTTTCCAGATTCATTAGAGTTCAACTTGTATGAATCCTTTTGCACCGAAAAATCAGCATTCCCAGACAAGGTCCATGTGTCCTGTGAGAGTTCCTTTTCCATTATATAATTGTAACGTTTTGCTAGCGAGTCATCTATCTCGCCATTATCATGCATCTGGATGAGCTTGTTACGCACCGCCTCTATCGTGGAGTTGGACATTGAACCAACAAAGAATTCCCTGCTGTCTTTATTTGATGTGTGGAGATAACTCTGAACAAAACACTGCAACTCTTCTTCTGTCCACTCATCAAGATAAATGACCCCGTCAGGCACATGATCATATTTTTCAAAATCAGTTTCTTCTAATGTTGTCTGACAACTTTCTGGTAGTTTTGTTGTTTTTACTTCAGTCATAATTTTATTGTCTCTCAACTGACGGTAAAATATTTCAGCGGTCTGTACACAACAATCTAGCGTACGTATGTTAGTTATCGGGCAGTTTCTTCAAAAGTTTCTCACCTAAACAAGATATTTTTTCCAGAGGTGATTTGTGGCCCGTAACCACAAATAATCACATGACTTTTTCAATGCAATATTTTATACACCCCTAGGCATTTGTTAAAAATATCCCCCATTCATGACCCAAAAAAGTTTTTATAAAAACTCTTGTCTTCGCGGAACTTTCCTGTCCGTCTTTATCGCCCTGTTATCGTTGTTCCCTTTACCGGCCCCCGCCTCTCCCTCCTACGATCAGGCGATAACCGCCATGGAGCAGGGGCGCTACGATGAATCCCTTGCGCTTCTCGAGACCTTAATGGGCACTGATAAAAAAGAGGCACTTCAAGGAAAGCTCCTTCTCTACAAAAAACTCGGAGACAATACCAATATCGTTGCGCTCATCGATCAAATACTTGGCTACAATAAAGATGACGTCGGACTTCTTATCGAAAAGGCCATTGCCATTCGTAATCTTGGGGGCTGGGACGCAGCCGAAAAAATCCTGTCCGTAGTCAAAGATCAAATCAAAGACAACCCCGCACACCTCATTGAATACGGGCGCTATCTGCTCTGGAAAAAGGACTTTGAAGGTGCCAAATCTTTTTTTGACAGGGTGCTTAGCGTTGATCCTGTCAACGCCGAGGCAAAGCTTGGTCTTGCCTATTATTATGTCTGGAAGGATGATGATAAACAGGCCCTCTCTGTTGTTCAGGGGATTCTTGTTTCCAACCCACAGGATATTGATGCCATGATCCTTTCTGGATGGTTACTTGCATGGCAAAGTAATTTTAAGGAGTCGCTTGAGACCTTTAACAAGGCCCTCACCCTTGCACCAAATCATCCAGAGATCATCTTGGGGATTGCTCAAAATTACGCTTGGGACAGGCAATACAGTCAGAGCCTCGAATATTATAAACAGCTGATTGCGATACAGCCTGATAATCCCGACATCATGCTCCAGATGGGACGGATCTACAGAGAGCAGGGGGCCTTTGACGAGGCTGTTTTGATGTTGCAAAAGGCGCTTCAAAAGGACCCTGAACGGGTTGATGTGAGAGAAGAATTGAATATCGCACAAAAATGGACCGACGAGGTGAATAACTCGATCCGCAAACTCAAACAAAAACTCTCTCTCAATCAGGGGAATATTCAAGACTACATTGAATTAGGGAACGCCTTTAACTGGACAGGCGAACTCGCCAAGGCCAAAGAGATTTATATCAAGGCGCTCGACAAAGATCCTGATAACATCCAGCTCCTGCATGGCCTTGCCCGGGTCTATGAGGATCTTGAAGAGCTTGAGGGTGCGCGTGACAAATACAAAAGGATTCTCGAACTCAAACCTGACTATGTCGATGCCATGGTGGGGCTCAAAAGGATTAAAAAAGCATTTAACCCCACGGTGACATTTCAATATGGATTCAACTGGTCAAGAGACTATGACGCGGTTATTGGTCAGACAGCAACTGTTCAAAAAGAGCATGGTTTTACGCTCGACTACACACAGCGTCTGCATTCGATGTACACCTTAAGTGCTGGCTATACCCTTGGACTTCCAAACGAGTACAGCGAGGAGTTTGTCGCCTCCAACTACAGTCTTTTTCATCATCAGATGTATCTCTTTAATCAGCTTAATCTGTCTCACAATATTACGGTTTTATTAAGATACGATTTTCATCTCTTTGTGAACCAAAGCCCTTACGATAATTATTATCTGCTTCCCAAGTATGTTCCAAAACACGGGGGTTATCTGATCGTGCAGTTTCCTTACAAGATTAATAATTTTTCGTTTCAGTTTGCGAGATCCCTTTTTCAGGTGACTTCAGATGTTGATGCGTCCCTTTCTATCGAATCCACCCATTCTGTGTCTGTTTCTGATGATATTGCTATTGCCGAAAACGTCTCTGCGCTTTTTACCATCGCCGAAATGACAGACAGCATCACCAACGACTGGGGCTGGGTCGTCTCGGCGCATCCACGTTTTATTGTTCCTTTTTTTCGTCAACTGACACTTGAGTACGATCTATCATTTAATAACAGCTTAAAAAATCAAAATCATGGGGCCATAGCGAGTTTTGAGATGCAGATTGGTTCCAACATTCAAAATCAGGTCTCTTACCAGATAGACTACTACAGCAGTATCAACAAATTCAGTCATATGGGGAATTTTACCTTTAACTGGATGCCTTTGGACCCACTTACAGTCTCGATCAGCGGGAATGTAAGTTTTTTTGATAATGATATTGCGACGGGGGTTTTTTTGTTGGTGGCGTATGGGTTTTGAAATAAGGCCGCTTTTTATATTTCCAATATAATACATTTATGTTATATTTCAGAAATGAGATATCACGACTTTGTCACGCATGTGTCGCCATTTACTGTGTTTGGAAATGATGTTTTGTGTGATCTTGACTGGTCAAGTTCAGCACAAAACAATCAACTCAATCGATGGGTTAAGTCTGGTCAGCTTGTACGTCTTAAAAGGGGGCTTTATACCCTGCCCTTGCAATATCAAAAACAAAAATTTTCGAATCCATGGCTTGCCAATACCTTGTATTCACCATCTTATCTTTCGCTCGAATATGTCCTCTCGATGCACGATCTGATTCCTGAACGTG
>JADGCS010000154.1 GCA_015228875.1 Deltaproteobacteria bacterium
GCCTTTTTTGCCTTTTCTTCAAGGGCCGATTTTGCAAGATCATCCCTGTTTTTTAAAACAGCGAGCTCTGCCATGTTGAGCCACTTTGCCTGACCCTCTTTGACCTCGGAGAGGTGTCGCTCGAGTGTCTTTTTGTCTGCAATAAATCTTGCGGCATTGGATTTTACCTCGACCAGTGTGTCTTCCATCTCTTGAATAATGAGTCTCACCATTTTTTCGGGGTTCTCCGCCTTGTCGAGCATGTGCACAATATTTGAATTGATGATATCTGATAGTCTTGAAAAAATTCCCATTTTCGCCTCCAATGAAAGCTCGCAACAAAGAAAGCACCTAAAAAACACTTTCATTTCAAGCAAGCTAAGTTTTGTAACCTGTTTTTTCTCTCTCTAAGCCTTCTCTAAGCACTCGGCGTGCCAATTGCGCTTATTTTTTTAAGTTGTTGAATTTGTTTGTTTTGTTTAAGTCATCAATTTATATGGTTTGTTTTTGATGTTTTAAAATAATATTTCTTATTGATATTTAATATAAATTAGTTAATTTTAACAGTATGTCTGATTCTTTTATAGAAGACAACCCCCTCATTGGTGAGTCTGAGGCCTTGCATGTGTTGCTGGAAAGGGTCTCTCAACTTGCCAAACTGGATAAACCTATCCTTATCATAGGCGAGAGGGGGACGGGCAAGGAGTTGATTGCGGCACGGCTTCATTACCTTTCGGAGCGGTGGTCAAAGGAATTTGTCAAACTTAACTGTGCGGCACTGACCGAGACATTGCTTGAGACGGAGCTTTTTGGTCACGAGGCGGGGGCCTTTACCGGGGCCGTTAAGAGACACATTGGCCGCTTTGAGAGGGCGGCAGAGGGGACCCTCTTTTTGGACGAGATTGCCAACACACCAGCAAGGCTGCAGGAAAAAATCCTCCGGGTCATCGAATATGGTGAGTTTGAGCGCGTGGGGTCAAGCAGGACACAAACTTCCAACGCGAGAATCATTGCGGCTGCTAATGTGGATCTACCCTCACTTGCCGGGCGAGGGCAGTTTAGACACGACCTCTTGGACAGGATATCCTTTGATGTACTCACCCTCCCGCCCCTGCGCTATCGCGGCGAGGATATCCTTATTCTTGCAGAGCACTTTGCAGTCAGGATGATCAAGGATTTAAAACTTGGTTTTTTTCCCGGCTTTACAGAAGAGATCAAGCAGCAGCTCTTAAATTACGATTGGCCTGGCAATGTACGCGAACTCAAAAACGTCATCGAAAGGGCTGTGTATCGCTGCGCGGGTCAAAAAATCATCGACAGGATTCAAATCGATCCTTTTGAATCGCCGTACCGTCCCGGGCAAACCTGTCAAGACCGTCAGGCTGACGGGGCAAGTCAAAACACAGGGGATCCTGTAGAACAGACACAATTAACCGCACCGTTTGATCTCTACAAAGAGGTAGAAAAATACGAGGCGAGATTATTAAGCGCCGCACTTGTCACAAATAAGCACCATCAAAAAAAGACCGCCGCGTTTCTTGGACTCACCTACAACCAGTTCAGGGGGCTGCTCAAAAAACACGGGCAACCATAAAAACATTTTATCCGGCCCTTGCCTTAAACGAAGCGCTCCATTAAGTAATCTGGCATGTCTTACTCAAATAAAGATTTGGCGCCGATTGCAAGATCGGCCCGTTTGTGGGATCAATGGAATTATGCCGCCCTCTGGGTCAGCATGTCGCTCTGCATCCCGACCTACATGCTCGCGAGTTCCCTGATTGATGGCGGCATGAACTGGTGGCAGGCGGTCATGACGGTTTTTTTGGGCAACCTGATTGTGCTGGCCCCCATGATTTTAAACGGGCACGCCGGTGCCGAGTACGGGATTCCGTTTCCGGTATTTGCAAGGGCAAGCTTTGGCCTAAAGGGCGCAAATGTGCCGGCAATCCTGCGGGCGATTGTGGCCTGCGGGTGGTTTGGCATCCAAACGTGGATTGGCGGGTTTTCCCTCTATCAGATGGTCAAGGTCTGGGTCCCGGCCATTGCAGATCTCCCCCCGATCTTTCCCGCTTCCTTTGGATTGCAAACGGGCCCCGCGCTGATGTTTTTTGCGTTCTGGCTTATCAACATGTTCGTGGTTTATCTTGGAATCGAAAGTATCAGAAAGCTGCTCCTGTTTAAGGCTGTCTTTCTGCCGGTTGCAGCGCTTCTGCTGGTGTGCTGGGCCATTTGGGCTGCCAACGGCCTTGGCCCCATCTTGTCCCAGCCGGCGCGTTTTGAAACCCCCGCTCATTTTTTTAAATTCTTTTTTCCTGCCCTCACCGGCATGGTTGGATTTTGGGCCACAGTCTCTCTTAATATTCCCGATTTTACCCGTTATGCAAAATCCCAACGCGCCCAGATCATTGGTCAGGCCATAGCATTGCCAACTTCCATGACCGCCTTTGCCGCTGTGGGTGTGATTGTAACAAGCGCCACTGCCATCGTATTTGGAGCGCCCATCTGGGATCCTGTGGCCCTGGCCGGAAAATTTGAATCCAAAGGGCTTGTGACCTTTGCCATGCTGGCAGTTGCCATTTCAACACTGGCCACCAATATAGCCGCCAACATTGTGAGTCCTGCAAATGATTTTTCAAATCTGGCACCGTCTAAAATCAGTTTTCGTCTGGGTGGGTACATCACGGGTGTGTTGGGGGTCTTGATTTTTCCGTGGAAGCTGATTGCAGACCCAACCGGCTACATCTTTCGCTGGCTCATTGCCTACTCGAGCCTGTTGGGGCCCCTTGGCGGTATCATGATTGTTGATTACTATTTTATCAGAAAAAAAATACTCTTCACCGACGAATTGTAAACACCTTCGGGGCGGTATTGGTATTTCAACGGGGTTAACCCGGCGGCGATTGCCGCATTGATAATCGGCATTGTTCCAAACATTCCGGGTTTTTTGATCAACATTAACCTCCTCGGTGCCTCGCTGCTGCCCCAGTGGATCAATCACTTGTACAATTACGCATGGTTTGTGGGCTTTGTTATTTCGGGCCTGGTCTATGGACTTTTAATGAGATTTTACAGACCGGCCAGTGCGTCATAAAGGCACCTTGGCTCCATCCTGTCTCTCCCCTGTCTTTCGGCGCGCTCCTATCGCTGTTTTTTTTAGGTTGCTTGGTTGCAATGGTTCCTTGACTTTTTTGTGAACGATCGTTTAAGATAGGGACCATGACGGAGGACCTTAAAAATCCCGAGGATCTCACCCTCCCTTGTTATGCTTTGTACCCTCAGGCCATTGTTCATGTTGATGCCGATGCCTTTTTTGCAAGTGTCGAACAGGCGGTTAATCCAAAACTTAAGGGCAGGCCCGTTGTCTGCGGGGCAGAGCGTGGGATTGTGGTGGCATTAAGCTACGAGGCAAAAAAATACGGCATTTCAAGGGGGATGCTCATGGGTCAGGCAAGACGGCTCTGTCCCGGGCTTGTGATTGCGGCCAGTGATTACGAGACCTACGGCCTGTTTTCAAAACGCATGTTTGAGATTTTAAGGCGCTTTACCCCGCAGGTCGAAGAATACTCCATCGACGAGGCCTTTGCCGACCTCTCGGGCCTGCGACGCCTGTACCGCTCTTCGTACCCGCAAATAGCCACAGCAATCAAAAACACGATCGAAAAAGACCTTGGCATCACTGTGTCGCTGGGACTCTCACTGACCAAGGGCCTTGCAAAGCTTGCCTCAAAACACAACAAGCCCTCAGGTCTGGTCATGCTGCCAGGCAGAGAGCTTGCAGCGTTTTTAAAAAAAACAACCATCGACAAGGTCTGGGGCTTTGGCAAAAACTCAACGGCTGTCTTAAATAAATATGGCGTGCACACTGTCTTTGACTTTATCACAAGGCCCCATGCCTTTGCCAAAAAACTTTTTGGCAAAATCGGCTCCGAACTCTGGCGGGAACTCTCCGGACACATGGTTTACCCCGTCAACTCCAGAGAAAAAACAACCTGCCAGTCCATCAGCAAGTTCAAAACATTTGCGCCACCAACAAAAGACCCCGAGTTTCTCTTTGGCCAGCTTTTGCGCAACCTGGAGGGGGCGCTCTCCAAGCTGCACCGATACAAGCTTTCCTGTCAGCGCGTGGTCATCACCTTAAGGTCGCAGGGTTTTACAGACAACACTCTCGAAATCACGCTCTCGCGCAGATGCACTGCGGCGCTTGATATGGTCAACCCCGTCAAGGAACACTGCCACGGGTGTGGTTCTCTGCGATCTCAAATCAGAATCCGCAGTCCAACTCAGTATTTTCGAAGACCCCGTGCGCATGATTAAAATCAAACGCCTCGATACAGTGATAGACAACATCAACCAGCATTACGGCAGACAGACCATCCACCTTGCGACAAGCCTCTGTGCCAATAAAAACAAAAAAGCCACCCAAGATCCTTCTGTCATCAAACCCACAAACACCTTCGAGGGCACACACAAAAAAAGGCTTGGCATTCCTGTCCTGCAGCTTAAGATGGTGTAGGGTTGTATGACAAAGGCTTCAAGCTGCTAAAATAAATCTTCAAGCGTCACAATCCCTACAGAGCTTTCGTGCGCTCTTTGCTTTACAGCCGTTGAGATAGGCCCTGAGGTGATGAGATAACAGCTCTTTTTATATCCCGAAGGTCTTGGATAATCTTTTGTCTTAAGTTCTGTAAATAACCCGGCATCCAGGAGACTGTTTTGTGATACCCATTTGCATTCAATGAGCCTCGACTCGCGGTCTGTTTTGTGCTCGACAACCAGATCTATCTGGCTTTTGTTGACCTGCCAGTAAGAACCCACCTTGTAATTTTCGTCCAAAAGAGAAAGTTTTTTAAAAATATTGGGGGTGGTATTCATTTTATTTTCAAGGATATCCCTGACCAGCAGTTCAAAGGCCGGACCTGTAAAACTCGGGATGTAGTATCCCGCATGAGAACCAATGCAGTCATAAGGAAAGATAAGACCACTTTTGTTTTTTTTGATTTTAATTGTGAGATTTTCGAGAACCTGAAAATAAAAATTGAGGTAGAAATCCTTCATAAAATATTTATGGCCCGCTTCGTTGAGTCTGGGTTTTGTGTTAATAGGGAGTTCCTTAAAAACAAGGTTGTAATCCATGAGCTTGTTCAGGGTGTCATAAATGGTGCCGCGGGGCAGCCCCGTTTTTGCCTCTATGCTTTTTTGAGGCGCCCCCGAAATACCAAGAGACGAAAGAACTGTTTTGATGGTCTCGGAGCTGTTTTTGTTAAATTCGAGACTGAGAATTTCGTTAATTTCATCCAGAAAAATTGTTGATCTGGTGAACAGACACTGGTTGACAGCCTGAATAAAATTATTGTGACGGGGGATTTGCTCCAGGTAATAAGGAATGCCTCCCAGCATCATGCAGATCAGACATATTTCTTCGTTGGACCAAGAGTGAAAATAGTATTTCTTGACCTCCTTGAGCGAAAAAGGATGCACCCAGATCTCGGCATGTGTTTTAAGGCCGCGCAAAGTTTTTTCGGGTCCTGTGTTGTCAGTAAAAAATTTGTTCGACGAGCCACAGAGAATGACTTTGATCCTGCCGGTATTCTGCCAGTCATCCCATGCTGCCTTAAGCCTCCCTACAAAACCCGATTTGATCTTGGCAATCCACTGCACCTCATCAAAGATCAGGACAAGCGGTTTTGTGGAATTTGTGGCTGTGTTTGTAATCTCCTGAAAAAAAAGGCTCCAGTTTTGCGCATAGCTATTTAAAGAGGAGAGCCTGCTTTTTAAAGAAAATTGATCCCACGCAATGGCAAAATCCTTAAGCGTCTGTCTGGTATCGGCATCCTGGGCCCCCGCAAAATAAAAACAGTTTGGGGTTTTGGACTGAAAATGCCTGAGTAAAAAAGACTTTCCAACCCTTCTGCGTCCCCTGAGGTAAGTGAGACCAGCCCCCGGTTTGTGAACAAACTCCCTGATGATTTCGAACTCTCTTTTTCGAGCGTAAAATGTTTTCATGCGCACATTATACAAAACGCCGGGTTTTTAGGCAATTGATTAATCCGGCGTTTTTAACATATTGATATTATTATTAAATTACAGGCTTAAATTTGTTGATTTTAAAATAAACAATAAATACGAAGTGTTATATTTGTTTAACTTTTGTAATGGTGATAACTTACGGCGATTTTAGTGGTGCCCTCACGTACACAAAGCGAATGCCGCTGTTAAGATAGTTTTCGGTCTCGTGATAGGTGCGCTCGCTGCTCAGCCATTGAGGGGCCTTGGCCACGACATCGGCCTCGATAAAGGTGGAAAAGTGTTCGAAGCCCAGAGCCTCAGCGTGGTTTTTTAGCTGATCGAACATGGTGGCAACGAGTTCTGTTGGATTTTGTACCGAGGGGTGTACAGCCATGGCCTGCAGATAAAACGTGTTGCTCTCGCCGTAATGAGGATCATCCCTCACACCGGCCTCGTCGTAATTTTCGAGAGGACTGCCGAGGGCATAGGCAATCACGCGGCCGGTCACCTGGTCGCAGAGGGCTATGCCGATTGATCGTGCATTTGAGATTGATGTTTCAAGGGCGTCTGCAGGGTACTGCAGGAGAGGGCGTCGGCCCACGCGCTGGACATCGGGCGGGTAGCGGTTGATCGATCCGTAGCTTGCCTTTTCGACACCCATGATCCCTGATTTAAGCTGGGCAAAATTTGCGGGTTCAATCTCCCTGATCTTTGTTTGTGAAAGCAGCATGGCCACCACATCACCTGACGCTGCTGTGCCTTGTACATTTGCGGGTTTGTCGGCCAGGACATCATCGATACTTTTTTTAAGAAGGGTCAATGCCTCATCGATCACGGGCTGAGGGGTGTCATAACGGGAATAAAAACGCAGCGAACGCTCGCCACACCCCAGCAGAATAAGCCCGTTGCGCAACGCGCGGTCACGCAGTTCATCCCGCCAGTCAGCACGGGCGACGTCAAATCCGAGCATGATGCCTTCACCGCGCACATTCTGGATAAAGGACGGGTATTCACGCGCCAGTGCGTCCAGACCTTTGCGCGCATGCTGCCCCGTGCGTTCGACAGCGGCAAGATCAAGTTTGTTCATCATCGCAAGAAATCGCGCCATGCCTGCCGAATCGCCGGCCCAGGTTGTGTTAAATTTTTTTTCTTCTGCAAAAAATGAGGCCAGGGCGTCGCTGACAAAGAGCACGCCGTTCTGGGCCTTTTTGGCCCATGTGACGACATCAGGCGGTGAAGGGAGATCGAAGCGCTCATGCGCCCATAACCTGCCTGTGGCGCCAAAGCCGGTCTGCACCTCGTCAAAAATAAGAGGGACGTCGAAGATTTTTGTGAGGACACGCAGCCTTCGAAAGAAACGGCCGCTCGCTACCTGAATACCGCCCTCACCCTGAATGGGCTCGGCAATAATCCCTGCCACGCGTTGTGCTTTTTTAAGTTCTTCATCTGGTACAGCAGACCTCTCCTCCGTGATAAAATTATCAAAGTTTTGACTTGGATCGGCCAAAAATGCATCGATACGCGCAAGAAGATTTGTGAAAGCGTC